>JANXTB010000386.1 GCA_025356415.1 Hyphomicrobiales bacterium | reverse complement strand
GCTCGCAATTCGCCCATGCCGCCAACCTGTTCGACATGGAAGCAAAATACGCGTCCGTCGTGTCGCTGGACGAGCTGGCTAAACTGTTGCCATCTGTTGCTGCGACAAAGGCTGCGTGACGCGAACCATTCGCCCGCCTCGTCATTGCGAGGAGCGCAGCGACGCGGCAATCCATCTTCGGTCAGCCCAAGATGGATTGCTTCGCTTCGCTCGCGATGACGAGCTTGAAAGAAACGAGACATGACAGAGACGTTAATCGTGGACGGCAACGGCGCGCGCATTCCCGCGCGTGGCTTCGGCACCTTTCAGCTGCGCGACGATGTCTGCCGCACGGCCGTGCGCGCAGCGGTCGAGGCGGGCTACCGGCACGTCGACACGGCGGCCATGTATGGCAATGAGGTCGAGGTTGGCGAGGGCGTCCGCGACAGCGGCGTGGCGCGCGAGGATCTCTTCATCACCACCAAGGTCTGGACGGATAACATTGCGGAAGAGGATTTGCTTGTGTCAGCGCAGGCGAGCCTCAAGCGGCTGGAGATGAAGCAGGTCGATCTCCTGCTCATTCACTGGCCCAACCGCGCCATCCCGCTGGAGAGCTCGATCCGCGGCCTCTGCCGCGCGCGCAAGGAAGGTTTCGCCAAATACATCGGCGTCTCGAATTTCCCCGTCGCGCTGCTCGAGCAGGCGGTGCGCCTCGCCGCTGGCCATGGCGAAAAGCTGGCCGCGAACCAATGCGAATATCATCCGCGTCTCGACCAGTCGAAAGTCATCGCCGCGTGCAAGGCGCATCGCATGGCCTTCACATCCTATTCGCCGCTCGGTCGCGGCGATCTGGTGCGTAATGAAACGATAGCCGGCATGGCGCAGCGTCTCGGCCGCAAGCCGTCGCAGGTCATTTTGCGCTGGCACTTCCAGCAGGGCGTGGTCGCAATCCCGCGCTCGTCGACGCCCGCGCATATCGCCGAGAATTTCGACATCGCGCATTTCGAATTGTCGGACGCCGACATGGCGGCGATCTTCGCGATGCGTTCGTCCGGCGGGCGGATTGTCAGCCCGGCCTTTGCGCCCGATTGGGATGCGTGATCAACGCCTGGCGAGGCGCTGCATCACTTGCAGTTGCTGTTGCAGGAGCGGCAGCCGTTCGCGCGCGAATGTCAGCAGCGCGGGGTCGCTGCCCGATTGCACATAGGCCTCGTACAGGCCGAGCGTCTCCTGCCGTGTACCCAGCTGCATGTCGAGATAGAGACGATCGAAATCGCGGCCCGTCGCTGTCGCGAGCTGGTTGAGCATGGCGGCGCGACGCGGATCCGAGAACGGCGCAGGCGTTGCATTGGGGTCAGCCGGCAGGGCGGGGATGCTGGAGAACACGGTGGCGCCCGACGCAAGACGGGCATAGTCGAACCGGAAATTGCCCATCAGCGAGGCGGCGTAACGCTTGATGCTGGCGTGACTGGAATGGGTCAGCGCGAGGCGGCTCGACTCGAAATCGAAAGATTCCGCCATCAGCGCAAGGCGGCGAAACTCATCGTTGCTGACGGACGTTTTGGCTGTCGCGGGCGCCTGCGCAGTCTGTGCGTGGGCGGGAAGAGCGGGGGCAAGCGCCGCCAGAAAACAGCCGAGAATTGCATAACGCATAGCTTACTCCAGATACGGGAGTGCTAACTAGCTTCGGCGTGGTTGGTTCCATTTTCAGCACTGCTTGGCAACCGCCAGCTGAGACCGGGCTTTACAGAGCTCGTCATTGCGAGGAGCGCAGCGACGCGGCAATCCATCTGACGGCGCCCGCCAGATGGATTGCTCAGCTTAATAGCGCAGCCTTACTTGATGAGATCGCCCACCTTTTGCACGATGTCTTTCGGCGTGGCGTAGATCTGGCGGATGAGCTTTTCGAGATGCTCGCCGTCCTCGGCTTCGATCTCGAGCTTCTGCTTTTTTGTTTCTTCGATGAACGCCGGGTCCTTCATGGTTTCCATGAAAGCCTTGCGCAGCAGGGCCAGACGCTCGGGCGTGAGACCCGGGGGCGCGACGAACGGGCGGCCGATGCCCTGGCCCGCATACAGGAAGGAGACTTCAGCCTTCTGCTGCGGGGTCTTGGCAAGATCGAGCACGAAGGGCACGCCCTTCAGGTCAGGGTTCGGCTCGGCGCCGCCCTGGAAGATGATCTTCACCTTGCCTTGCGGCAGCCAGTCGGGACGCTTGCCGGTGACGCTGTCGAGCGATTCACAAATGCCGTCGACCTCGCCGCGCTCCATCGCCAGGAACACGTCCGACGAGGACGGGAAGCCCGAGATGATCTTGAACTGCATGCCAAGCAACACATTGAGCGCCTTGGGATAGGAACGCGTGCCGGTGCCCGCGCCCGTGTCGCCGACGATCAGCGTCTTCGTATAAAGGTCTTCCACTTTCTGCACAGCCGCGCCGGCGCGTGCGATGCAGACGTTGGTCTCCACCGCGGGCGTGCCGAGCCAGTTGATCTTCAGCGGATCGAAACGCGCGCCCTCGGCGCCGGTGAGCGGGCCGAGCGCGGCGTCGCGCGCGATGATGCCGATCATCGTGCCGTCCTTGGGCGCGATATTGTAAAGATGCGCGGCGGCGTTGTAGCTGCCCGCGCCCGGCATGTTCTGCGGCACGGGGTTCGGGCGCCCCGGCAGATGATTGACGATATGGCGCACGACCGTGCGGCCCCACAGGTCGTAGCCGCCACCTGGCCCGAAGCCGATAATCATGGTGAGATTCTTGCCGGCGTAGAAGTCGGCCGATTGCGCTGCGGCAGGCGCTGGCGCCAGTGCCGAGGCCATGGTGAGCGCGCCCGCGGCGGCTGCAAGCCTCGAAGCGAATTGCATTTTTCTCTCCCGTCGTAGCCGCCGGAGAGACCCGTGCGGCGGCGTTTCCTGAGCGTCCCGGCTTTTTGTGGCGGCCGGATCCGCGAGCCGCATGCTCCGGGAAAGGTCAAGTCATGTCAACACGCGGGCCGCCGCCCGCTTTTCGAGGGACCTCGCGGAACTGCACTGGCGGCCATGGATTTGAAGGTCATTCCAGAAACGACGATCGCAGGACTGACGATTTCCTGCGACGCATCCGCAACACGCAGGACGGCTACGTCAAAGTGGTTCTTCAACCTTGAGAGGCTCATCCATGCGCGCTCAATCCATGAACAGCCTGCAACGCGCGAAAGGCTTGTCGCAAGGGCTCGGCTGGGTGTCGATAGGCCTCGGCACAGCGGCGTTCTTCGCGCCGCATATCATCACGCGCTCGCTTGGCATGCAGGGCCGGGAGACGCTGGTGCGCATGCGCGGCCTGCGTGAAATAGCGAACGGCGCAGGTCTTCTCGCCAGCGATAATAAAGCGCCGTGGCTGTGGGGCCGCGTCGGCGGCGACGCGCTCGATCTCGCGTCCCTGTCGCTCGGTATGGAGGAGGCCAATCCCAAACGCGACAACGCGATCCTCGCCGCCGTGCTGGTCGCAGGCGTCACGGCGCTGGACTTCTATGCGGCGCAGCGACTCGACGGATTGAAGCAGGTGCAGGAAGCGCCCGATTACTCGGCGCGCAGCGGCTTCCCGAACGGCGCGTCGAGCGCGCGGGGCGTGGCGCACGACCAGGCGCAGGCGATGCGTCCGCGCTTCGTCGACAATCCGCCGCGTCTCGATCAGCGGCGCCATGCCGAGGCCGCAACCTGAAGCGGAGGATTTCGCGATGAAAACAACAAGCGCATTGGCATTCGCGATGATGATCGCATTGGGCGGCGCCTCGCTCGCACAATCGGGCGGCGGCGGCGGGGGCGGCGGCTCTGCGGGCGCATCCAGTGGCGGCGCTCCTGGAACATCATCGGCCGCGGGCGCAGCAACCGGCGGGCCGGTGGGCTCTGTTCCGGGCACAACGACGAGCGGCCCGAGCATGGGCGCGGGCGTCGGCTCGGGAACGGCTGGGACCAACGGGACCAACGCGCCCGCGACGGGCGGCGTGGCGACGACGCCGGGCGGTCTCAACAACCAGCTGCAAAGCAACCAGAACCAGCAATCCAACACGGCCGGCAACCGCTCGAACGCGGCGACAGCGCCCTCGAACCTGTCCACCGGGAATCCGGGCATCTCGGGTTCGGGCCGCGACGCCAACGCGCGGACGCGCAACGCCGCGCAATGCGACGGCATTCTCGGCAATCGCGCCGCCTATCCGGCCGATCAGGTCGCGGCTTGCGAGAAATCCAGCGCCGACAACGACCCTGCTGCGGCGCTCGACCGGCGCCTGCAGACCGAGAATTCACGCGCGGTGAACTCGATCTGCCGCGGCTGCTGACGCGCAAGCGCTGTCTGGCACATCGCTTGCAAAAAACCTCCGGAGCGCAACCCTCCGGAGGCTTCCATGGCTTTTCCTGCACAAAGCGCATTCAGCAAGGCGTTTAAGAAGACATCTGTTGCCGCGTGCATCTTCGGATTCGCCGCATTGGCGGGCGCAACCGCGCAAGCCGATCCCGTCGCGGATTTTTATCACGGCAAGGAAGTGGCGATCACGGTCGGCTCATCATCGGGCGGCGGCTTCGACCTCTATGGACGCCTCGTTGCGCGCCATATGAGCGGCTATCTGCCCGGCGCGCCGACGATCGTGGTCAAGAACATGCCGGGCGCCGGCGGCATCCAGCAGGTGAATTATCTCGTCAATGTCGCGGTGAAAGACGGCACGCAACTGGGCATCATCAATCCTGTGATGACGACCGCGCCGTTTCTGACGCCCGAAGTGGCGAAGTGGGACTCGCGCAAATTCGTCTGGCTCGGATCGGCGAATTCTGAAATCTCGACCTGCGCGTTCTGGAAAGCCTCCGGCATTTCCGACATCGACAAACTCATCAACGCCAAGCGCGAATTGATGGTGGCGGGCATCGGCCCGTCGTCCGGCTCGACGCTGGATGCAATCACGCTGAAGAGCATGATGAGCTGGAAATGGAACATCGTCACCGGCTACCCAGGTCTCGCCAATGCGATGAATGCGGCGGAGGCGGGCGAGGCGGACGGCATGTGCGGGCTCAACGTCACCACGTTGAAGGCGCGGCTCTGGCCGCAGATCCAGCGCGGCGAAATTCACGTGCTGCTGCAGACATCCTTGCGCAATCATCCCGATCTGCCAGGCGTGAAAAACGCTTTCGATCTGGCGAAATCGCCCGAGCAAAAACAGATGATGGAGCTGGTGTTCGGCCCGTGGATTTTCGGGCGTCCGTTCATCACCACGTCGGGCGTACCGGCGGAACGGCTTGCGGCGCTGCGCAAGGCGTTCAAGGAAGTTCTTGCGGACAAGCAGTTTCTTGCTGAGGCCGAGAAAACCCAGAGCGACATCAGCTACATGCCGCCCGCCGAAATCGAGGGCTTGGTCGAGCGCTTTTACGCGACGCCGGTCGAGGTTCGCGAGAAGACTCGGCAGCTGCTCGATACGCGCTCCTAACGCGTGAGATGTTCGTAAAAGGCTTCCGCAGCGCGCGTCCGCAAGGCGCCGCGGCGGTAGGCGACGACGATCTGCATGAGCCCGTGCCGGTCGCCGAGATCGCGTGCATAGAGATCGCCGCCGCGTGGCGCGCAGATCGTGTGCACTATGGCAGGCCCCGCGCCGAGCCGCACCAGATCGAGCGCGGTCGCGCAGGTCGGGCATTCGAGGACATTCGGCCGGCCTTCCATCAGCGGAGACTGGCGCAGCAGCTGGCGTAGCGCCGTGCCGCGCGGCGCGATGATCACGCGGCGTCCCTCGACGGCTTCGCCTTCCGCCTCGGCCTCATCCCGCCCGATCAGCGACATGGTCGTGCGCGCGACGACTTTCGCCGCTATGCCCTGCGGCAGTCGCGGGAAAACGCCCATGCAGAAATCCGCCTTGCCGGCTTGCAGATCCGCCAGCGAATCCGAGCGCCGCGCGACGCGCATCGACAATTCCACGCGCGGGAATTCCGACAGGAAAGAATGCATGCGCGGCACGAAAAAGCCCGTGTAATCGCCGCCGATCGCCACCGTGATGCGGCCTGTTTCCTCCGAATGCGCATTGTCGGGCGCCTGCACGCGCGCCAGCGCCTGTTCGGCGTCATGCAACAAAGGCGTGAGGTCACGCAGGAAGCGCTCGCCGGCTGGCGTGAGCGTCAGCCCGTTGGGCAGGCGCTTGAACAGGGATACGCCGAGCACTTCATCCAGCCGCTTCAACTTGGCCGAAATCGCCGGGATGGTGAGGCCGAGCTGGGTCGCCGCCGCGCCGAGCGTGCCGTGGGTCGCCACGAGCTGAAAGGCGCGCAGCTTGGCGAAATCCAGATCCTCGATGCGCATGTCTGAGCAGCCCCCGGTGTCTCCGCGACCTTAAGCAAATTTGTAGCTGGCTTACAAACCTTTCAATTTACGTGAGCGATGTTGTGACTTTAGTATAGGTGCAAGGACTTCAAAAAAGCCGGGCGTGACCCGTGTCCGGGAGGAAATGAATGATTGACGTGATGTTCGGGTCACTCGGCGCCTTGCTGTCGAACCCGCAGACCATGGGGCTGATGCTGATCGCGGTGCTGATCGGCCTCGTGGTCGGCGCCACGCCGGGCATCGGCGGGCGCCTCTCGATCGCGCTGGCGATCCCCTTCGTCTTCGGCATGGACATGACGCAGGGCGCGGTTTTCCTCCTGACCATGCATGCGGTCAACGGCACGTCCGGCCAGATTTCCTCCATCATGTTCGGCGTGCCGGGCGACGGCGACGACGCCGCCACCACCATCGATGGCTATCCGATGGCCAAGAAGGGCGAGGCGGGCAGGGCGCTGGGCGCCAGCATCACGGCCTCGGGCGTCGGCGGCATCATCGGCGCGATCGTCTTCGCGATCATGATTCCGGTGCTCGAGCCCATCGTGCTGGCCTTCTCGCCGGCGGAATTCTTCCTGCTGGCGATCCTCGGCATCACCTTCATCGCCTTCCTGGCGGGCGGCGCGAATATCTTCAAGGGCATGGTCGTCGGCCTGTTCGGCATGATGCTGGCCACCGTCGGCATGGACCCGCAGACCGGCACCGCGCGCTACGCGGGCGATTACCTGTTCCTGTGGGACGGCATCAGCCTCGTCACCTGCGTGCTGGCGCTGTTCGCTGTGCCTGAAATGATCACGCTTGCGGTCAAGGGCGGCTCCATCGCGGCGATCTCGACCGACAATATCAAATTCTCCTACCGGCAGATTTTCCAGGGCGTGATGGAAGTGCCGCGTCACTGGGGGCTCGCGCTGCGCACATCGATCATCGGCGCGCTCATCGGCATGGTGCCGGGCCTCGGCGGCTCGGCCGCAGCGTGGCTTTGCTACGGCCATGCCGTGCAATCGTCGAAGACGCCGGAACGCTTCGGCCACGGCGCCGTCGAGGGCGTGATTGCGCCCGAAACAGCGTCGAACGCGAAGGAGGGCGGCTCGCTGCTGCCGACATTGTTCTTCGGCATTCCGGGCTCGTCCGGCATGGCGGTGATGATGGGCGCCTTCCTCATTCTCGGCATCCAGCCGGGACCGACGATGATCACGCAGCATCTCGATCTCGTCTGGACTTTGATCTGGGCGCTGGTCGTCGGCAATCTGATCGCCGTCACCTTCCTGCTGTTCATCACGCGCTGGGTCGCGGTGCTGACCTTCATCAACGCGACGATGCTCGTGCCTTTCATCATCGTACTGGTTGTCATCGGCGCCTTCGTGAATGAAGGCCAGTGGGAGAACCTCGTCATTCTCGTCGGCATGAGCATGATCGGTTACGCAATGCTGCGGGCGAACTGGCCACGCGCGCCCTTCGTCATCGGCCTCGTGCTCGGGCGCATCGCGGAGGAATCTTTGCACAAGGCGCTCGATCTGTGGGGCTTCTCGTTCTTCACGCGACCGCTCTCGCTGGTGCTCATCGGCATGATTGTCGCGACCATTACGTTCGCCATCTATCGCAGCCGCAAGCCGTCGGCACTCAATTCCGCGCAGGTGTCCGCATGACGATGCTTTCACGCCAAGCCATGACGTTCTTCATGCTCGCGGTCTTCGCGACCATGGTCGGCATGTCGCTCTCTTATCCCGAGGGCGCGCGTTTCATGCCGCTCACCATCGGCATCCCGGGCCTGTTGCTGTGCGTGTTGCAGATCGTTCTCGATTTCCGTCGCCCGCTTGTGCAGGACGTGGAGAAAGACGAGATGAAGGAGGCGGAGGAGAAAGCCGCCAGGCTCGTCGGGCACAACGTCGAATTCGGCCATGCCGAAGTGATCGACGCGCCCCATGACGAGAAAGAGATGGTCCGCCGCGAAGTGCTGACGTGGGTTTATTTCCTGGGCTTCATCGCTGGCGTGCTGCTGTTTGGCTTCTACGCGGCAATCCCGGTGTTCCTCATCGCCTTCCTGCGCGAGCGCGCTGGCGCCACGTGGACGCGGACGCTCACGCTTTCGGGAATTGCATCTGTCGCATTCTACCTCATCTTCGCGAAGGGCCTTGGCGTCGTGCTCTATCCGGGCGCGGTGACCAACCTGATCATGGATCGTCTCGCGGGTTGACCCGCAACGACAAGCGCGAAACAGCGCGTCTGGAGGAAACGATGAATAAAGCATGGAAGCGCTTCGGAGCAGCCTGCATCGCGCTCGGCACGACGACCGGCGCGGCTCTCGCCGAAGACGGCGTCGATTTCTACAAGGGCAAGACGGTGAACTACATCGTCGCGACGGCGCCGGGCGGCGGCTACGATTCTTATGGCCGCCTCGTCGCGGAATACATGCAGCGCAATCTGCCGGGCTCCACATTCGTGGTGAAGAACATGCCCGGCGCCGGCCACATCATCGGCGCGAACGCGATCTATGCGTCGAAGGGTGACGGCCTCACCATCGGCACGTTCAACACGGGCCTGATCTATAACCAGATCATCAACGCCAATGGCGTGAAGTTCGATCTGTCGAAGATGAGCTGGATCGGCAAGGCCGCGTCCGATCCGCGCGTCATCGTCATCGCCGCGCAATCGCCGATCAAGTCTTTCGCCGATCTCGTCGCGCAGAAGACGCCGGTGAACTTTGCGACAGCGGGTCTGGGCAGCGCTTCCTATGTCGAGACGGTGATGCTCACCAATTCGCTGAAACTTCCGGTGAAGAATCTCACGGGCTACAACGGCACGGACGATCAGCTCGCCATGCGGCGCGGCGAAGTGGTGGGCTCGATCGCCTCGCGCTCGTCCTATTCCAACTTCGTCGAGAACGGTTATGGCCGCTTCATCGCGCAGATCGGCGGGGCCGACAAGGATCTCCCGCAGCTCGCATCACTCGTGAAAGACCCGGGCGCGCTGGCGCTGATCAATCTCGTCCAGTCGCAGGGCGATATCTCGCGCCTCACCGCCGGCCCGCCCGGCATTCCGGCCGACCGCATGGGCGCCTTGATCGGGGCTTACCGCAAGGCGATGGAAGACAAGGACCTGCAAGCGCGCGCGGAAAAGCTTGAGCGTCCTGTTGAACCGGCTTATGGCGAGGACGTAGCAAAAGCCATTGCCAAGGCCCTCAATCAATCCGACGAAACGAAACACTTGCTTGCAGAAGCCCTGAAGAGCGACAAGAAGTAAGATCATCAATCAACAACAAGGAGCGCCCCCATGACTAGCAATGCGACACCTCAGGAAGAACTCGATGGGCGCTACCTTGTTGAACCCTATCTGGACTGGGTCAAGAAGCAGAACGTGCCGGTCCATCAGGACTTCGGCTTCGACCTGCTTGCGGTCGAGACGAAGGACTGGGCCTGGTACGACGCCAAGGGCTGTTTCAACCACGCGCACGGGCGCGGCGACTTCATGGCGAATTATCTTATCGAGGTATTGCCGGGCAAGAAGACGCGTCCCGTGAAGCATTTGTTCGAGGCATTCTTCATGGTGCAGTCGGGCTTTGGCTCGACGACCGTGTGGCTGCCGACCGGCGAGAAGCACACGTTTGAATGGGGCCCGAAGGCTCTGTTTGCGGTGCCGCTGAATTGCGAATACCAGATCTTCAATTCGTCGGGCCGCGAAGCCGCGCGCATTTCCGTCACCAACGATGCGCCGCTGAGCTTCAACCTTTATCACAACGAAGACTTCATACTGGCCAACCCCTGCAAGTTCCCGGAACGCGCTGGCGCCGCCAACCAGTTCCAGGGCGAGGGCGAGCATCTTGAAGTCGTGCGCGGCGACGGCAAGGCGAAGCTTAATTTGTGGGAGACGAACTTCGTCCCCGACCTGACCGGCTTCAAGCTTTACGATCTCGGCGAACGCGGCAAGGGCTCGAAGAACGTGTCCTTCGTGCTGGCGGATTCGACGATGCATTCGCATACGTCGGAAATTCCGGTCGGCCGTTACAAGAAAGCGCATCGTCATGCTGCGGGCACGCATGTGCACGCCGTGTCGGGCGAAGGCTATTCGCTGCTCTGGTATGAAGGCGACGAGAAGTTCACTGAAATCCCGTGGCGTCACGGCATCATGTATGTGCCGCCGTTCTGGATGTTCCACCAGCACTTCAACACCGCGCCGTCACAAGCGCGCTACGTCGCCTGCTCGATGGGCTCGCGTCGTTATCCCTTCATCTCGCTGCGCAAGCGTTCGGCGGAAGGTTTCGGCTCGCTGTCGATCCAGCAGGGCGGACGCCAGGTTGAATACGAAGATCAGGATCCGCGCATCCACCGCAAGTGGCTCGACGCCATCGACAAGTCGGGCGTGACATCCGACATGGCCGACATTTTCGACGAGCCGAAAATCCGCGCGATGGACGTCAACAAGATGACGGGCCCGATCTACACGCCGCAGTCGATCGGCCCGGCTGTTTAGGCGGAAGCATCGCGCGACCCCACCCCTAGCCCCTCCCCGCAAGGGGGAGGGGAACACTATGCGTCGTTGGTTAAAAGTGCGCTTGCGACAGGCATAACCTGATACCGCTCGCCGTCGCAGGCTCTAGCGCATGCAGCGCGGGTTGTTGCGGTTGGCGCGCGCCGAGCAATTGATCGCCACGCGCTTGTGGCTGTAATGGCGCGCATGGTGCCTCGAACGATACACGCGCGCGTCATAGCGCTGGCCGCTACGGGTGCGGCGCAGGCCGCGGTCGGAACCTGGCGTCACGTCGCCGATGCAGCGCGGGTCCATGCCCCCACCCGTGCCCTGGCACATGGGTTCGAGGTTGATGTTGGAGCGCGGTCCCTGCGCCATGGCCTGCGTGGATACGAGCGCACTCGCGGCGATGAACGTCAGGACGAGAAGTTTTTTCATGCGGTCCTCCTTGGAGCCCATTGCGGGCCGCCTTTCCGGCTTTGCCGCAATGGGTGAACCGACCAAAGGTTTCCTCGCATAGCCTTTTCCATTTCGCTGCAGCCGGTTAGGCTGCGCGTCTGGGCCTGTCGGGGGGACTTTCATGAAGTTGTTTTCAGCCATCGTGGCGACGCTGCTTTTCGCCACTGCGCCCGCTGTCGCGCAGCAGGGGCAGGCGGTCGATCTGCCGGGCGGACGCTCCGTCCTCATGCGCCCCAAGGCCCCGCAGGCGAGCCTCATCCTCATGCCCGGCGGCGCTGGCAGCATCGGCGCCACGGCGGACGGGACGCTGACGCGTGGAAAAGGCAATTCGCTGGTGCGCACGTCGCAGGATTTTCTAAAGCGCAATCTCGCGGTGCTGATCGTCGATGCGGATACGGATCTGCGCGCGGCGGTCGACTACATGGCCGCCATCAAGCGCCCGGTCATTGTGGCGGGCACGAGTCGCGGCACGCTGCGCGCCGCTGAAGGCATCGCCAAAGGCGCGCGGCCGGACCGGCTTGTTTTGACATCCGGCTTTCTGTCGCCGGATTCCGGCAATCCGCGCCAGAACATCATCGCGATCCTCGGCTCGCCCGACCGGCTGCCGCCGACTCTCGTCGTGCACCACCGGCAGGACGCTTGCCGCTTCACGCTGCCGGGCGGCGTCGACCCCTTCGTGAAATGGGCCGGGGGCAGGGCGCGGGTGACCTGGATCGATGGCGGCGTGAGCGAAGGCGACACCTGCGAGGCGTTCGCCCATCACGGCTTCAACGGCGTCGAGGCGCGCATGGTCGCGGCCGTCGCGGGCTTCCGCTGATCCCCAAAAAAATAGCCGCCGGCGAAGCGCCTGGCGGCTGAAGTCGGGGAGGAAACGCGCCAAGGGCGCAACACCAAGCTACGCCTCTCCTGACGTTTCACAATATGCAAACAGATACTGCGCGCGGATTGCTTTTTGCTGTTGCAATTTCGTCATCGACTTTGGTCGGCGGCGAAAGCGCGCAGCAGAATGGTCACGCTGACGGCTTGCGCAACGTGAAGGCCGCCTCGAGCGAAGCGATCACACTCTTGAGCGGCGGCATGACGATATCGTCAGGGGCTTTCTTCCGCTCCACCACGCAATTCTGCAGGAACGGGCGTACTAGGTTGTTCTCGCGATCAAGCCGGTGCGCCCATTTGATCAGCTCGCTCGCCTCCTCGGCGCTCGGCCGGTCGACGACGAGACGCTGCCAGGCCACCTCCTCGACGGCGAAGGATGCGAGCCTCAATTTCACGCGAAAAACGGTTTTGGTCATGTCCACTCTGGGTTGGGGTTCAGGCCCATAGAATACACCGCGGGGCAGGGGATGCGAGCCGCCGCTTGATATGCGCGGTGTCCCTTGGCATGGTCCCGCCGATGGCGGGCCGCGTCCGCCAAATGTTTCAGGGAGAGAATGATGCCCAAGGGCTATATCATCGTGCGCGTCGACGTGAGCGATCCGGAGGCTTACGCCCGCTATGCGGCGGCCACGCCGGAAGCCATGAAGAAATACGGCGCCAAGCCGCTGGTGCGCGGCGGCCGTTTTGAGGCGCTCGAGGGCACGGCCCGCAGCCGCAACGTCGTCATGGAATTCGAGAGCTACGACCAGGCCAAGGCCTATTACAATTCGCCCGAATACCAGGCCGCTCGCCAGCACCGCATCGGCGCCGCCGAAGGCGAATTCCTGCTGGTAGAGGGTTTCGGCGACTGACAAGCGCGCAGCGCGCCTTTTGTTTGTGCGCTGCAACCTGATTTTTCCGCATCGCGACAAGACCAGTCAGGGTTATCCTCGGCTAACCGGGATAGCCCTGTCTCGTGCAGGATCTGGACAAGGTTTATCAGTCAAGGTCGCCCTCATTTGAGAGGAGTCTTTTCGACATGATCCGATTTTCAGAATTTGCAGGCCTTCTGGCCGGTTTGACGCTTTTCCTCGGCACGCTGTTCGCGGCGCAGGCGTATGTGTCGAATGTCGCGGATGAGCTTCGCGCTGAGTTGATCGAGCCGATGGACTAGGACCGGCGTCACCGCCGGTCCGTGCGCTTCGAGCTCAGAGCTCTTGGCTCAGAGCTCCTTGCCGAGCACCCTGTCGAGAGACAGGGGCCCGCCGCCACGCAGCGCGATGGCAAGGCACATGACACCCCACAGCAGCGTGTATTCATACCCGCGCTGCAGCCAGCTGAAGCCCGTGCCCCAGTAGACGATGAACGTCAGGAAGGCCATCTCGAGCCCGTTGGCGACCGCGAAGAAGCGCGTGAACAGGCCAAGCATGATGCACAGGCCGCCAATGCCCTCGACGAAGGTCAGCAGATAGGACAGCGGCAGGTTGATCGAGGACAGGTACGGCACAGTGACATCCAGCTGCTTCGTCTGCGCCACCATCCCGCGCGCGACCTTGCCGTAGCCGTGATAGGCGAGGTTCCAGCCGACGCCGAGCCGCACAACGAGCCACGAAACGGGGATCATCCGCTCGTAGAAGCCGCGCAGGCCCGGAATGATCGGCGTGGGTTCGCGATCGTATTTCATGCTTCCTCCCTTGTTTTTTCTAATGGATATCCGAGTCGGGCGCGAAGTAAACACCGGCAGCGCAGCATTTGATTGTGACAGCGCTTTTGTTTAGCTGGTTAGGGGTCGCGTACGAGAGGCGTTTCCATGAAGAAGCCGAAGAAGACTCTGAAAGACCTGGGTCGTGTCGAAAGCCTGCTTTCAAAGCAGACCAGCCGGGCCGCCAAATTGCTGGCCCGCCGCAAGACGGGCGAAGCGGAAAACCCCGTTACGGCAGGCTATTACGAGCGAATCGCCGCCCAGCAATCCGTGGCTCTCACCGATCTGTCAGAAATCACGCATCTGATCGAGACTTTGTCGCGCCAGATCGTCGAGGCCGATGTGGCGAAGGACGCCAAGAAGGCGGCGAAAGCGTCTCCGAAAGCGCCCAAGCCAGCGCGTGTCGCCAAACCCGACGTGAAGACCGCGCCGAAGGCCAAGAGCGCGAAGGTCAGCGCTCCCGTGACGAGCGCTCCCAAAACCAGCGCTGCCAAAACCAGCGCTGCCAAGACCAGCGCTGCCAAGACCAGCGCAGCCAAGACCGCTGTTCGTAAGGCGCCCACAAAGCGTGCGCCCGTTAAGGCGGCCGCGAACTGATGTCAGTCGGGCGGTACGCCGCCCGCATCGACGCCGCGTTCAATTCCGCTCATGCGCGGAAATTTTCGCGAGCGTGGGCGTTAATCTCCTTTCCGACTCGGAGCTCTGGAGATGATCGTGCGCGCCGCCATGCTGATCGCTGTGCTCTTCGCGTCTCCACTTGTGCGCGCGCGCGACAATGGACAGTGGGAAAGCGCCGATCCCAAGATACGCGCTTGGTTCAACGCTCTTCGGCAGCCGGACAATCCAGCGGTCTCCTGCTGCGGAGACGCTGACGCTTATTTTGCGGATCTGGTGGAAGTGCGCGACGGGCGCATGCTGGCGACCATTACGGACAGCCGCGGCAACCCGATTCCGGAGGGAACCGTGATCGAAGTGCCGCCGCACAAGGTCAACAAGGATGAGAACCTGATCGGGCGCATCATCATCTTCCTTGGCGGTTCAGCCAGGCGCCCGATTGTCTTTTGCTATGTGCCGGGGACGGGCGCCTAAATCGCGCCCATCAAGACACCCGCTGCGAGGATCAGCGCCGAGGAGCCGATCGCGCATGCCGCCAGAATTCGCCGCATGTCACCCTCCCCCGTTCAATGCGAGAGATAACGCCTGGCGTGCGGCGGGAGTTCAGGCGGGGGCGCCTTTCAGGATAATTTGAACAGCCGCTCAGCTGTGGTGCGCTTGATCATGGCGAGGCTCGCGTCATCCAGCCCCGCTTGCGCGAGCGTGCCGAGCGGATCGGGATCGCCCATGTCGAACGGATAATCCGAACCCAGCATGACGCGATCGGCGCCCGCGAGATCGACCAGCGTCTTGATCTGCTCCGGACGGTAGACGCAGGTGTCGTACCACATGGAGCGCAGGTAATCGGACGGGCGCTTCGCGGTGAGACGTTTCAGCTCGGGCCGGTAGGTCCAGGCGTGATCCATGCGGCCGACATAGAACGGGAAATAACCGCCGCCGTGGCACACGAAGACGCGCAGCTCCGGATGACGATCGAGCACGCCGCCGAAAATGAGGTGATTGACCGCGATGATTTCCTCGAGCGGCTGGCCAATCGTGTTGACCATGAAGAACGCGCCGAAGCGCTGGCCGTGCGAAAAGCCGAGCGGATGGATCATCAGCGGCACGTCAAGCTTGGCGAGACGCGCGTAAAGCGGATCGAAAGCGGCGTCCGACAATTCGCGCTCCAGCACGCGTGAATCGATCTGGAAACCGCGCAGGCCCTTCTCTTGCACCGCGCGCGTCGCTTCAGCGATTGAAGCGTCGATGTCCGTCATCGGCAAAGTGCCGAGGCCCGCGAGGCGCGTGGGATCCTTGTCGATCAGCGCGGCGACATGATCGTTCTGCATCCGCGAAATCTCGATCAGCAGATCGCGCTCAGCCCAGTAGTGCTGTTGGCCGGGCGCAGGCGCCACGACTTGCCGGTCGACGCCCATCTTGGCCATGTCGGCGCGGCGTTCCTCGACATCGTTGAAGCGCTTGCCGAGCATTGGAAACTGCGCGTGATCGACGGCCTTGCTCTCATCCGTCATGTCACGCTGATAGGGCACGAGATCAGGGCGGAAGGCGTCCGCCACCTTGCCGTTGACCGGCGGGCAGAGCGTGTGCGTGTGGCAGTCGATCACGGTCATGAAACCAGCCTTCAATCGAGGTTTTCAGGAATGCGCAGATGCCAGTCGGTCGCGCGCTGGAAGGCATCGGCGATGCGCAGCAGCAGCGGTTCGGACCGAGGGCGCCCGACAATCATCAGCGAGATTGGCAGACCATTGTGTGTGAAACCACAGGGCGCAGCGACGGCGGGCAGGCCGAGATAATTGATCGCGCGCGTGTGGCGCGTGATGAGGCCGATCTTCGCGGCGATGTCGGCGGGGGTACCTTCGGTCGTTTCGGCAATCGTCGGCGTTGGAATCGGCAATGTCGGGACGATGGCGACATCGGCGTCGGCGATGGCAGCGTCGATCCATTCGCGCGCCAGCGGGCCACGCATGGCAAGCGCTTCCACGTAACGCGTCGCTGGATAAAAGAGGCCGGGCTCGATGCGCGCGCGCACCTGATCGGCGTAATCCTGCGGGCGCTCGGTGAGCCACCGCCGGTGCAGCGTCGCCGCCTCGACCGACATCACGAGATGCATGAGCGCGTTGAGCCGCGCCATGTCGGGCGGCGTGGTTTCTGTCTGCGCGGCGCCAAGTCCGCGCAGCACGCGCAGGGCTTCGCCGAAGGCCGCGCCAATCCGGGAGTCGACCGCTTCGGCATAATATCCGCTAACACGCGCAATCTTCACGCCGCGCAAGTCGCCGGAAAGCGCCGCTTCGCAGGCGCCTTTCGGCGCGCCGCAGGTTGTCGGGTCCGCCTTGTCGACGCCCGCCAGAACATCATGCAGTCGCGCCACATCGCGCGCGTGTCGCGCCAGCGGGCCGACGCAATCGAGCGTCGCCGAGAGCGGCATGGCGCCATAGAGGCTCACGGCGCCATGCGTGGGCTTCAGGCCGGTGACGCCGCACATTGCGGAGGGATGGCGGATCGAGCCGCCCGTGTCGCTGCCTAGCGCCGCAGGAACGCAGGCCGACGCGACGGCGATGCCGGAGCCAGACGATGAACCGCCGCAAACATGCGCCGGGTTCCACGGGTTGAGGCCGTGGCCGTCATGTTCGTTATAGCCGGTGGGGCTAAGCGCGAATTCGCACATGTGCAGCGTGCCGCAATCGACAGCGCCGGAAGCGTCGAGCCTCTTCAGCGCGGTCGCCGTGACATCCGGTGTAAAGCCGCGGCGGATCTTGCTGCCGCAGGCCGCGACGCGGCCCGTGCGATAGAAGAGATCCTTGTGCGCCAGAGGCACGCCATGCAGTGCGC
Source organism: Hyphomicrobiales bacterium (assembly GCA_025356415.1). Taxonomy (GTDB): domain Bacteria; phylum Pseudomonadota; class Alphaproteobacteria; order Rhizobiales; family Beijerinckiaceae; genus Terripilifer. Next base: position 137 of record JANXTB010000386.1, on the reverse strand, counting down.
CCAGCGCATGTGTGCAGCTACCAATGGACCACATGTGCTGTACCCCGCCGCAGCTCGCAGTCTGCTGAGTGATGCGTAGATGTTGCAGGATGTGTCTAAATAGCTGCCAGCTGCCTCACCCAGCGCATCTATCAATG
>JANXTB010000172.1 GCA_025356415.1 Hyphomicrobiales bacterium | reverse complement strand
CTGCCGCCCAGGCCGGTGATGTTACCACCCTGCAGGCGTACGAAGCCGACGATGTCTTCATACAGCGGATAGTAGTAGCGGCTGTCGAACGTCGTGCGGATGAACTTCGCGTCACCGCCGAGGCCGGCGAGATCCTGCCTGACTTCACCGTAGAAGCCCTGCGACGGGTTCTTGACGTTGTCGAGCGAGTTATAGGACAGCGTATAACCGACCAGCGAGGTCAGGCGACGACCGGCAGCCTGCTTGATCGCCAGCGATGCTTCGCCGTTGGCGACGCAAGAATCGGTAACAGTCGCAATCCGAGGCTGGTCGTGAGCGGGTCCCTGCCCAGGCGTGAAGCCGGGGATCGGCACCGAGCAATCGTTGTACGGACGATCCGTCGTGTTCGGGACGGTCATGTCGGTCTGGTAGATCGAATAGCGCGGCGAGAACGAGATCTCTTCCGTGATCGGCAGGCCGAGACGGAGCGTCGTGCCGACGACCGTGGTGTCGTACAGCGAATAACGCGAGTTTACGTTGCGCTTGGCGAAGAGATCGACGCCGCCGGCGACACGGCCCCAGAGATAAGGCTCGGTGAAGGACAGGTCGATGCCGCGCGTGCGCTGGCCGAGAGAGAGCGCGGCGCGGACGTACTGGCCGCGGCCGAGAAAGTTTGATTCCGTCAGCGACACTTCGCCGATGATGCCGTCCACCGTCGAGTAGCCGCCCGAGATGGCGAACGAACCCGTGGGCTGATCTTCAACGTCGACGTTCACGACGACGCGGTCAGGCGAGGAGCCCGGCTCGTTGGTGACGCGGACCTTCTTGAAGAAGCCGAGGTTGTTCAGACGGCGTTCGGCGCGGTCGATGAGAACGCGGTTGTAGGCGTCGCCTTCGCCGAGATCGAACTCGCGCCGGACGACATATTCACGCGTACGGGTGTTACCGCGCACATTGACGCGCTCGATGTAGACGCGCGGACCTTCCTCAATGACGAAGCCGAGCGAAATCGTATGCGTCGTCGGATCGCGATCGCCGCGCGGACGCGCGGACGAGAAGGCGTAGCCGCGCGCCGCGACTTCGCGGGTCAGCGCTTCAACCGACTTTTCGACCTGGTCGCCGTTGTAGACATCGCCAGCCCTGATGGTGACGACCTTCTGCAGCGAAGCGGGATCGACATCGGTCAGGCGCGAATCAACATTGACCGAACCGACGCGATACTGGGCGCCTTCCTCGAGGACGATGTTGACGATCCAGCCCTTCTGGGCGGCGTCATAGACCGCATCCGAACTGACGATGCGGAAGTCCGCATAGCCGTTCTTCAGGTAGTAGCGGCGAATCAATTCCTGATCGGCGGCGATCTTGTCCGGATCGTAGACGTCGCTCGTCTTCAGCCAGGAGAGATAGTTCATCTCCGACGTCGTCATCAGATTGCGAAGACGGTAGGACGAGATCGCGTTGTTGCCGGTGATGTTGATCGTGCGAACGCCAGTCTTGCCGCCTTCATCGATCGTGAAGACAACGTCGATTCGGCCGTTCGGGAGGCTGACGGTGCGCGACGTCACCGACGCATCGCCACGACCGCCACGACGATAGATGTCGCGGATGCGCTCGATGTCGGCGTTCACGGTGGCGGAATTGTAGGCGCTGCGGGCGCGCGTCTGCACCTCGGTGGAGAGCTGGTCGGACTTGAGCTTCGAGTTACCCTCGAAGGCGACGCGGTTGATGATGTTGTTTTCGGAGACCTGGACCACGACCGTGGAGCCCTGGCGGCTCACGCGCACGTCGGAGAAGAGGCCCGTTGCATTGAGGCTTTTCACACCCTCGGCCACGCCGGCCGCATCGGTGCTGGGGAAGTAGGATCGAATCGTTTCCGCGTCGACGCGGCTGTTGCCCTTCACGACGACCGCTTGCGCGAAAGCCGGACCGGCGACCAACATGCCTGAGGCGACCAAGACTGTCGCGGCGGCAAGACGGTTCTTAAAACCCCGTTTGAATTGCATGAGTCGACCGTTCCCAAATAAATATCAGCGGCGCCGCCATCACCATTTTACGGGTTCAAGACCCGGGCGGGAACGCCGCAGACAACCACAGCGCTACAATTCGCAACATTGCTTCTACTCGGTTTACCCCGCCAAGCAAATCCCGAAAGAGTTCCGAGACGCCATTTTAACCACCACGTGGCTGCGCGGCCACGGATCATGGTGACGTTTTGGTTAACCGAGCGCCCGCCTGAAAATGTCGTTCGCGGTGGCGAACAACATCAGCGCGCCGACGATGGCGATTCCGACACGGAAACCCATCTCCTGCGCGCGTTCGCTGAGGGGCCGGCCACGCAGCGTTTCCACTGCGTAATAAAGGAGATGGCCACCATCTAGCAGCGGGATTGGCATGAGGTTGATCAGCCCGACCGAGACCGAGAGCACGGCCGCGAAGTGGAACAGGGCGACAATGCCGACCTTGGCCACTTCACCCGCCATATGGGCGATTCCGATGGGGCCGGAGATGTTGTCGACCGCCTCGCGCCCGGCAAACAGCCCGCCAAGGTAAGCGCCGGTGCGGTCGACGATGTACCAGGTTTCGGACACGGCGAGCTGCGCCGCCTTGCCGATTCCGTACCTTTCGATTCGCCAATCGGACGGATCAGCGGCTGCGGTCAGGCCTATCATGCCGACTCGCTGGGTGCCGAAGGGCGTCTTCAGCTCGCGCAGATTCGGAACTGCCGTCAGCGCGACCTCCTTGGCCCCGCGGCGCACGACGAAATTGAGCGGCGTCCCCGTTGAGGCCTGAACGATTCGCTGCATGTCGGCCCAGCTGCCGATCACGGCGCCATCGATCGAGACGATCAGGTCGCCCTTTTCGAAGCCGGCCATCGCGCCAGCCTCGTTCGGCCGCACCTCGTTGACGCGCGGCGCGAGGACCTCGCGGCCGAAGCTGAAGAAGATGAAGGTGAAGATGACAATGGATAGGATGAAATTGGCGACCGGGCCGGCGACCACGATGGCGGCTCGCTTCCAGACCTTCTGGGCGAAGAAGGAGACGGCGCGCTCCTCGGCCGGCATGGCGGCGACCGCATCATGATCGGCGGCGCTGGCGGCGTTCAGGTCGCCATGGAATTTCACAAAGCCGCCAAGAGGCAGGGCGGCGAGGCGCCAGCGCGTGCCCTTCTTGTCGATGTAATGAAGCAGCTCAGGCCCGAAGCCGAGCGAGAAGACGTCCACCTTTACGCCACACCAGCGCCCGACCGCGAAGTGGCCGAGTTCATGGAAGAAGACGACGACGCTGAGGACAAAGACGAACGGGAGGATGTAGCTCGCATAAAAGTAGATCGAATCAAACACAACCATCTGGCCTCCTCGGCATTGCCGAACACGACGCGCGCAATGCTATGACGCGGGCTAGTCCTCAGTTTAGCGCCCATTTTGGCGCGATGCGAATCGTCCCTACTCGACCATGCGCCGCGCCCGCTCGCGCGAGACGCGATCCACCGCCAGCGCCTCGGCCACGCTTTGTGGCGCACGGCCATTGCTTTCGCGGGCTTGCGCCGCACAACAGGCCTCGACGATGCGGGCGATATCCATGAACCCGATCCGCCGGGCTAGGAAAGCTTCGACCGCGATCTCGTTGGCGGCGTTGAGGACGGTGGGCATGGATCCGCCCTGCTCCAGCGCAGCCATGGCGACCCCGAGCGCCGGAAAGCGGTCGAAGTCCGGTTTTTCGAAAGAAAGCGATGCGATCGCGGCAAGATCAAGACGCCGGGCCGAAGTCGGCACGCGGGCCGGATAACCGAGGCAATGCGCGATCGGCACTTTCATGTCCGGACACGCGAGCCCGGCGACCACGGCCCCGTCCGCGAACGACACAAGCCCATGGACGATGGATTGCGGATGGACCAGCACGCCGAGATTGGCCGCCGGGATCCCGAAGATGTGGTGAGCCTCGATCAGCTCGAGCCCCTTGTTCATCAGCGTCGCCGAATCGATCGTGACCTTCGGGCCCATCGACCAATTGGGATGAGCGAGCGCCTGCTCGGGCGTCGCCGCCGCGATGGCCTTGGCGTCCCACGTCCGGAACGGGCCGCCCGACGCGGTGAGGATCATCTCCTCCACATCGTCCGCGCTGCTCGCGCCGAGCGCCTGGAAGATCGCATTATGCTCGCTGTCCATCGGCAGGATGCTGGTCCCGGCCTCGGCGGCGGTGCGCATGAAGAGGTCGCCGGCGCAGACGAGGCATTCCTTGTTGGCGAGCGCGACCTTGCGGCCGGCCGCCAGCGCGGCGTGAGTCGGGCCGACGCCAGCGGCGCCCGAGATCGCGGCGACAAGGAGATCGCTTTCATGCAGCGCGGCGGCTTCCACCGCCTCGTCGCCTGCGGCGGCCTCGATCGCATGGCCGGACAGTCCCGCTTTCAGGTCGGCGTAGGCGGCGGGATCCGACACAGCGGCGAAGCGCGCGCCGAGACGGATCGCCATTCGGGCCAACGACGCGCCGTCACGGCCACCGGCGACGGCTTCGACTGAAAAACCGCCAGGCGCGCCCTCGATGACGTCGGCGGTGGAACGGCCGATGGAACCTGTGGCTCCCAGAATCACCAGACGGCGCGGTTCCGCAGCTGGCGCCGCGCGCGCTGTCTGTTCTTCATATTCTGGTAGAAGTTGAACCTGCATGCCCTTGAAAACTCTTCTCTACCAGACGAAAAGGCCGTTGCCCGGCGCCACCACTCCAGCGCGCAGCGCGCCGATGAGCGCGGCGAAGACAGCCGCGGCGATAAATCCGTCGAGCCGATCCATGACGCCGCCGTGGCCCGGGATCAGATTGCTGGAATCCTTGCGTCCATAACGCCGCTTCATCGAGGATTCGAACAGGTCGCCGCCTTGCGCGACAGCGCCCGTGACCAGGCCGAGCAGCAGGACCGGCCCCAAGTGGATCGTCACGGACATGGCCCAGAGCGCAAGCACGCCCAACAGCGAGCCGGAGGTGACCCCGACAATGAAACCGGCCCAGGTTTTGGACGGCGACACGCGTCGCCAGAGCTTCGGCCCGCCGATCAGGCGTCCGCCGAAATAGGCCATGATGTCGGTGCCCCACACGATGGCGAACAGCCAGAGGATCGATTCAACGCCGTTGAAAATCGACATGCGCAGCAGGACGACGGCGAAAACAAGAGCGCCGGCGTAAAGGATGCCCGCCGCACTCCAGACCCGCGTCGGCCCCGAAACAGCCGCCAAGGTGGCGAGCGCGCCGCCGATCAGCAACGCCAGCGCGGCGTCGCGTGAGCCCAGCGCCACGAGTCCGGCCGCAAGCGCGATCACTGCTGCGCCGCCCACCATGCGAATTTGCTCGTGCGGGCCGCCGGTCATCCGCTGCCATTCCCAATGCACGGCAATGGCGGCGACGAGCCAGAAAGCGACGAAAACGAAGCCTCCAATTTTCAGCGTAACGAGCGAAAGCGCGATCATCACCACGCCCGACGCCACCCGGGGGGCAAGATCGCCAAGCATGGATGCAGGTTTCACCGCGTGTTTGTCCGTGTGGGCCGGTTCGGCGATCATGAGCCCGTCATCGCATTGCGCGGGACGACGCCGCCGAAGCGGCGCTCGCGCGTGCCATATTGCGTCAGCGCAGTTTCGAGCGCCGCGCGGTCAAAATCAGGCCAGTGGATCGGCAGGAAGACGAGCTCCGCATAGGCGCTTTGCCACATCAGGAAGTTCGACAGACGCTGCTCGCCCGACGTGCGGATGATGAGATCGGGATCGGGGAATTCAGCCGTATAAAGAGAGGCGCTGATCGCCGCCGGATCGATGGAGGCAGGATCGATTTCGCCACGAACGGCGCGAATCGCGAGTTGCTTGGCCGCCTCGGCGATTTCCTGCCGGCCGCCGTAGTTGAAAGCGATGATCAGCGTCAGCCCCGTATTATCCTTGGTCAGGTCCTGCGCCTCGTCGAGCAGGCTCGAGAGATCGGGCGCGAGCCCGACGCGCGAACCGATGACGCGCACGCGGACGTTCTGCTTGTTCAGCGCGCTCAGGTCGTTGCGGATGAACAGTTTCAAAAGGCCAAGCAGATCGGACACTTCCTGCTCGGGACGCGACCAGTTTTCCGATGAGAACGAATAGAGCGTCAGGTAGGAAATGCCGAGGTCGGACGCGGCGCGCACGGTGCGGCGCACGGCCTCGACGCCACGCCGGTGGCCTTCGAACCGAGGCAGCGAACGCGCGGACGCCCAGCGGCCGTTGCCGTCCATGATGATCCCGACATGGCGCGGCAGACTGAAACCCGATGACATTTGGCGTTTATCCGAAACGGGATTCATGTAGAAAAACTCCGAGCCTGCCAGAGGTTCATGCGCGTCACACTTGCATGATCTCTTTTTCTTTTCCGGCAAGGACCTGATCCACCTCAGCAATATGCGCGTCGGTGACTTTCTGCACCTCGCCCACGTGACGCTTCTCGTCGTCTTCGCTGATCGTCTTGTCCTTGAGGAGCTTCTTGAGTGTGTCGATGCCGTCGCGACGCACGTGCCGGATCGCGATGCGCGCTTCCTCTGAATATTTATGCGCGACCTTCACGAGCTCCTTGCGGCGTTGCTCGTTGAGCTCCGGGATCCGGATGCGCAACACCTGGCCTTCAACGTTCGGACTGAGGCCGAGATTGGAATCCCGGATCGCCTTCTCGACGGCGTTGACCATGCTCTTGTCCCACACCTGCACGGAGATCATCCGCGGCTCGGGGACCGAAATCGTCGCCACCTGCGTGAGCGGCATGGACGAGCCGTAAGCGTGGACCATAACCGGCTCCACGAGCGCAGCTGACGCGCGCCCGGTGCGAAGGCCATTGAGCTCATGCTTAAGGGCCGCGACTGCGCCCTGCATGCGACGCTTGAGGTCGGCCAGATCGAATTGTTCACTCATGACGATTCCCTGTCGAATTAGTCTCACGTCTCAACCCGTTTGTCGCCTGCTGTCGCAGGTGAAGCGGTCAGGGCGTGACAATGGTCGCACGATTACGTCCCTCGAGCGCTCCCAGAATGGCGCCCGGCTCCCCTATCGAGAAGACGATTATCGGAATCCGGTTCTCCCGGGCAAGGGCGAAGGCGGCGGTGTCCATCACGGCGAGGTTCTTCGAGATCGCCTCGTCGTGGGTCAGCGTCTCGTAGCGGGTGGCGGTCGGGTCCTTCTTGGGGTCGGCCGTATAGACGCCATCGACCTGCGTCGCCTTCATTACGGCGTCGGCTGAAAGCTCGGCGGCGCGCAAGGCCGCGCCCGTATCGGTGGTGAAGAACGGATTGCCGGTGCCGCCGGCAAGCACGATCACGCGCGCCTTGCCGAGATGGTTCAGCGCCGCCTGACGCGAATAGGGCTGGCAGACGGAGGGCATGGGCACGGCCGAGAGCGCACGGGCCGAGCGGCCCTCCCCCTCGATCGCCTGTTCCAGAGCCAGCGCGTTCATGACCGTCGCCAGCATGCCGATGGAATCGGCGCGGGCGCGCTCGATGCCCTTGTCGGCGCCCTGTATGCCCCGAAAAAAGTTGCCGCCGCCGACGACGACGCCGATTTCAACGCCGGTTGCGGCGGCCGCGGCGAGGTCGGCTGCGATGCGCTGGACGGTCCCCTCATGTAGGCCATGGGTCAGGGGACCCATCAGGGCCTCGCCGGACAATTTGACGATGACGCGCTTCCAGGGAGACCTCTGAGCAAAAATGGACATGGCGGCTCCTCAGGCGGGCAGATCGATCAACAAGCGTCGATGTTATGTCGCGACACTGTCTAGTGCGAATCGCATCCTGCCGCCACCTCGGCGGAAGGCCTCATAAAAAAGGCGGCCCGGAGGCCGCCTTTGAAATCGGGAGCGCGAGGCTTACGCCTTGCTCATCGAGGCGACTTCGGCCGCGAAATCGGCTTCCTGCTTCTCGATGCCTTCACCCAGCGCGTAGCGGACGAAGCCCTTAAGAACGACCGGCGCGCCGGCGGTCTTGCCAGCTTCGAGCACGACCTGCGAAACCGTCTTGGACGGCTCGTGGATGAAGGGCTGGTCGAGCAGGCAGACTTCCTTGAAGTAGGACTTCAGGCCCGACTCGACGATCTTCTCGAGCACGTTGGCAGGCTTGCCGGCGTTCTTGTCGCGCAGCACGTTCTTCTCGCGCTCGACGACCGCGGGATCCATCTGCGAGCCTTCCAGCGCCAGCGGCGAGGCGGCGGCGACATGCATGGCGATCTTGCGGCCGAGGTCGGCAAGCACGTCGGCGTTGCCGGTCGACTCAAGCGCGACGATGACGCCGATCTTGCCGAGGCCATCGCTGACCGCGTTATGCACGTAGGAACCGACCTTGCCGGCGGTGACGTCGAGCACGGTGGCGCGGCGAAGCGTCATGTTCTCGCCGATCGTGGCGATGGCGTTGGCGATCGCGTCGGCGACATTGCCGCCAGCCGGATAGGACGCGGCCTTCAGCGCTTCAGCATCGGCATTGCCGGTCTTGAGCGCGACGCCGGCGATGTTCTTGGCGAGCGCCTGGAAATCGCTGTTGCGGGCGACGAAGTCGGTCTCGGAATTGACTTCGACGACAACGCCGCGCGTGCCTTCGACGGCGACCGCGACGAGGCCTTCCGCGGCGACGCGGTCAGACTTCTTGGCGGCCTTCGAAAGACCCTTCTTGCGCAGCCAGTCGATCGCGGCTTCGATGTCGCCTGCCGTCTCGCTGAGCGCGGACTTGCAGTCCATCATGCCGGCGCCGGTCTTCTCACGAAGATCCTTCACCATCGCGGCGGTGATATTCGCCATGGGTTTCGTCCTTTCTCAAGCGTCAGCCCGGGCCCCTGCCCCAGCGAACGCGTCATGTGCTTCAATCGGAAAATGGTGACGTTTCAGCGAAACGACAACGGCGGGCGCTCAGGCCCGCCGTCACCGGTTGCTGTAAAGCCGACTGGATCAGGCGGAAAGCAGAGCGCGAGCCTGTTCGACCCAGCCATCGCGAGCGATGCGGCCGTTGAGCTTCACTTCGGCGTCGAGCTTGGTGACTTCGTCAGGCGTCATCGCGGCGAGCTGCCAGTAGTGGAAGACGCCCGCGTCGTTGAGCTTCTTCACGATCTGCGGGCCGACGCCCTGCAGCTTGGCGAGATCGTCCGGAGCGCCACGGGGAGCCGTCAGCAGCTCGAAGGTCGCGCCTTCGTAATCGCCCGTCGAAACGGGGGCCGCGACCGGAGCGACTTCGAGAGCCTCTTCGACCGGAGCTTCGAACGAGCCGACGTCGATGCCCGCGGAGCCCTGGCTGCGCGAGATGCCGTCAATGGCGGCGCGCGCGACGAGGTCGCAATACATGGCGATGGCGCGGCCGGCGTCGTCGTTGCCGGGAACCGGGAACGTGATGCCCTGCGGATCGCAATTGGTGTCGAGGATGGCGGCGACCGGAATGTTGAGGCGGTTCGCCTCCTTGATGGCCAGCTGCTCTTTGTTGGTGTCGATGACGAAGATCAGATCGGGCGTGCCGCCCATGTCCTTGATGCCGCCGAGAGCCTTCTCGAGCTTCTCGCGCTCACGCGACAGGAGCAGGCGCTCCTTCTTGGTGAGGCCCGAGGCGCCGGCCGACAGCTGCTCGTCGAGCTTGCGGAGACGCTGGATCGAGCCCGAGATCGTCTTCCAGTTGGTCAGCATGCCGCCGAGCCAACGCGAGTTGATGTAGTACTGGGCCGAACGCTTGGCGGCGTCGGCGATCTGGTCAGCAGCCTGACGCTTCGTGCCGACGAACAGCACGCGGCCGCCGCGGGCGACCGTGTCGGACACGGCCTTCAGCGCCTGATGCATCAGGGGCACGGACTGCGCGAGATCGATGATGTGGATGTTATTGCGCGTGCCGAAGATGAACGGGGCCATTTTCGGGTTCCAGCGGTGAGACTGGTGACCGAAATGCGCGCCGGCTTCGAGCATCGAACGCATGGAAAATTCAGGAAGCGCCATAATACGTATTCTCCGGTTGTGCCTCGGCGGATGATTTTGGACTGGCGAAAGCCAGACCACCGGAGCGACCCTTGAAGCAGGGACGCAACAACTCCGCCTGTGGAATGGGCGCGCTTATAGGCGAGGATGGGGTCAGACGCAAGGCGCGAGGGGTGGAAATCCTACGCGGATCGCAGCTGCATGAGGCTTTCCAGCAGAATCGCCGTCCGGTAGGGCTTGCGCAGGAAGATCGAGCCCGGAACGGCGCGATTTGGCTCGGTCACGTGGCCGGACGCGTAAACGACGCCGAGCGTCGGCGCCAGGTCCCGCGCCTTCTCGGCGAGATCCCAGCCATCGAGCAAGCCGGGCATGCGGATGTCCGTAAACAGGAGTCCGACGGCGTCGTCGCCATCGCAGCGCTCGCTGAACAACCGGAGCGCTTCGTCCCCGGTGGAGGCTTCCAGCACCTCGAAACCTGCGTCTGCGAGATCCATACAGACCATTTCGCGCACGATGCCTTCATCCTCGACGACGAGGATGAGCGGCTTGTCTGCCTCATTCATAGGACGCCATTTCCCCAACACCTCGGTCGCTCAGTGAAGAGCCAACGTTAATGTACGTAGGGCGGCTGGATCTGGACCACCGGACCGGGCGTCGCATCCATGACGCAAATTCGTCTCGGTCAAACGTGCTCGACCGAGACGACTCCGGGAATGGACTTGATGGCGCCGGCGATCTGCGGCGAGATCTGGAAGCGGCCGGGGAGTTTCACTTCCACCTCGCCGCGTTCCTTATCAAGCATGAGGACGAGCGAGACCTCGCCTTCCCCGCGTTGCGTCAAGCGCGCCTGCAGCGAGGGCAGCGGCGCCGGGTCGCGCATGAACACGCGCAAGCCCTGCTGCACGCGGTGCGCCGCCTGCGCCAGCGGCTCGACTGACGTAATGCGCGCACGCACATCTTCGCCCTCGACATTGGCCTGCAGGCTGACAAGCACCGCAGCGCCTTTTTCGAGAAGGTCGCGATACTGGTTCAGGCCTTCCTGGAACATGATCGCCTCATATTGCCCCGACTGATCGGACAGAGTGACGATGCCCATCTTGTTGCCGGATTTCGTGCGCCGCTCGGAACGGTCGAGCACGGTGGCGGCGAGGCGCGCAGCCGAGGCGCCCTGCTTCACCGCGCGGGCGAAATCCGTCCACTTTTCGACGCGCAGCTTCTTCATGACATGCGCGTAATCGTCGAGCGGATGACCCGACAGGAAGAAGCCGACTGCCTCGAATTCGCGGCGCAAGCGTTCCGCCGCCGGCCATGACGCCGCTTGCGGGACGGTGAACTTTTCAGGTTCGGCATGCGCGCCGCCAAACAGTGAATCCTGTCCGTCCGCCCGCTCGCTTTGCACCCGATTGGCGATCGCCATCAAAGTCTCGATCGCCGCGAAGGCGCGCGCGCGATCGGGCTCCAACTCGTCAAAAGCGCCTGCGCAGACGAGGCTTTCGAGAACACGCTTGTTCACCTCGCGCGGATTGAGACGCGACGCGAGATCAGCGAGATCTCGGAACGGACGCCCGTCGCGCGCAGCGACAATCGCCGCCGCCTGTCCTTCGCCAACGCCCTTCACGGCGGAGAGCGCATAGCGAATGAAGAGCTTGCCGTCGGCGCCCTGATGCACGTCGAAATCCACGCCCGAATGGCGCAGCGACGGCGATTCCACCTTGATGCCGAGGCGCCGCGCCTCGTTGCGGAATTCAGACAGCTTGTCGGTGTTCGACTTGTCGAGCGTCATCGACGCGGCGATGAATTCGACCGGATAATTGGCCTTGAACCAGCCGGTCTGGTAGGCGATCAGCGCGTAAGCGGCTGCGTGCGATTTGTTGAAGCCGTAATCGGCGAATTTCGCGAGCAGGTCGAAGATCTCGTCGGCTTTCGCTTTGGTAATGCCGCGCTCGACGCAGCCGTTGACGAAGCGCTCGCGCTGCGCGTCCATCTCGGCCTTGATCTTCTTGCCCATCGCGCGGCGCAGCAAATCCGCTTCGCCGAGCGAATAGCCCGAAAGCTGCTGGGCCGCCTGCATCACCTGTTCCTGATAAACGATGACGCCGCAGGTCTCTTCGAGAATTGGCTTCAGCTTTTCGTGCAGATAATGCGCGTCCTGCTCGCCGTGCTTCACCGCGCAATATGTCGGGATGTTGGCCATCGGACCCGGACGATACAGCGCGACGAGCGCGATGATGTCCTCGAGCCGGTCGGCCTTCATTTCGGCGAGCGCCTTGCGCATGCCAGCCGATTCCACCTGGAACACGCCGATGGTCTCGCCGCGACCCAGCATGTCGTAGGTTTTCTTGTCGTCGAGCGGGATTTTCCCGATGTCGACCTCGATGCCGCGCTTGGCCAGCAGTTCGACCGTCGTCGACAATGTCGTCAGCGTCTTCAGTCCGAGAAAGTCGAACTTCACGAGGCCCGCAGGCTCGACCCATTTCATGTTGAACTGGGTCGCGGGCATGTCCGACTTCGGATCGCGATAGAGCGGCACCAACTCATCGAGCGGACGGTCGCCGATGACGATGCCCGCCGCATGCGTCGAGGCGTTGGAATAAAGCCCTTCCAGCGTCTCGGCGATCTTCAGCAACTGGCCGACCTTCGGGTCGGTCTCGGCGGCTTCGCGCAGGCGCGGTTCGGATTCGATAGCCTGTTTCAGCGTCACCGGCGCGGCTGGATTTTGCGGCACCAGTTTCGCGAGCTTGTCGACCTGCCCGAGCGGCATTTCGAGCACGCGCCCGACGTTGCGTAGCACGCCGCGCGCCAAAAATGATCCGAAGGTGATGATCTGCGCGACGCGATCCACGCCATAGCGTTCGCGCACATAGCGGATCACCTCGTCGCGGCGCGTCTGGCAGAAATCGATGTCGAAGTCGGGCATCGAGACGCGTTCAGGATTGAGGAAGCGCTCGAAGAGCAGGCCGAAGCGGATCGGATCGAGATCGGTAATCGTCAGCGCATAGGCGACGAGCGAGCCCGCGCCCGAACCACGGCCCGGGCCGACCGGAATGCCATTCGACTTCGCCCATTTGATGAAGTCCGACACGATCAGGAAGTAGCCCGGAAACTTCATGCGCTCGATGATGCCGAGCTCAAAGTCGAGCCGCTCTTCGTAATCGCTGGCGCCCATCCCCGCCGCCGGCCCGTGCTTCTCGAGCCGCGCGCGCAAGCCTTCCTGCGCCTGACGACGCAGCTCGGCGGCTTCTTCGATATCCGCAGCCTCGGCATCGCCGCTCGCCACTCCGGTGGTGAAGCGCGGCAGGATGGGCTTGCGCGTCAGTGGCCGGTAGGCGCAGCGCATGGCGATCTCGACCGTATTGTCAGTCGCCTCGGGCATGTCCTTGAACAGCGCCAGCATCTCGCCACGCGTCTTGAAGCGATGCTCGCGCGTGACATGCCGGCGGTTGGGATCGGACACGATGGCGCCATCGGCGATGCACAGCAGCGCGTCATGCGCCTCGTAATCGGAGCGAGCCGCGAAATATGGCTCGTTGGTCGCGACCAGCGGCAGGCCGGTGCGGTAGGACAGGCTGACGAGCTCGGGCTCGATCTTCTTTTCGTCTTCCGTTCCATGCCGCTGCAACTCGACGTAGAGCCGCCGGTCGAACATCGGATGCAGGATATCGAGCCGCGCTTGCGCGGCATCCGCACGGCCCTGCTTCAACGCTTGGTCGAGTGGGCCATTGGGGCCGCCAGTCAGCGCGATCAACCCGCCGCTGCGCCCCTGCAGCGCCTCGATGGTGACATGTGGCGGATCGCCGGGTTGCGGCAGGAGCCAGGCCTGCGAGCCGAGCTTCATCAGGTTCTCGTAGCCCTCCTCGGTTTGCGCGAGCAGGACGAGCGAGGCGCGGTTCAGCCCGGTCATGTCATGCCGCGCGCCGAGCGCTGCGGCGTCGCGGAAATCGACGGTCAGCTGGATGCCGACGATGGGCTGGATTCCGTCTTTCGAAAGCTTCTCGGAGAATTCGAGGGCGCCGAAGAGATTGTTGGTGTCGGTGATGGCGAGCGCCGGCATGGCGTCGGCGGCGGCCATCTTCCCGAGCCGCGCAATGCTCAGCGCGCCTTCACGCAGCGAGAAGGACGTGTGGACGTGAAGATGGATGAAACCGACGTCCTTGATCACGCTCAAAGCAGACTTCCCCTGTGGTCGCGCCAATATCGGGGAAAGAGGCGCCAAGCGAAAGCGCGCAGGCGCCGCAGTGCACAGGCAAGCGAAGGGGGTGGCTGCTTTCCTTCCCCCGCGCTCGCGGGGGAAGGTGGCGCGCGAAGCGTGACGGATGAGGGCGGTTCAACCCGCCGACGTTTCGGCCTTGACCGGCGCCCTCACCCGACCGGCTTCGCCGGCCACCCTCTCCCGCCAGCGCGGGAGAGGGAAGGCTCGCCCACCGTCAACTCAAGCCGACCCACCCAGAAACTGAGCGAAAATCACGATGGCGGTGAGGAACGCGCCCAGCGAGGCGAGTTCGGCAATATCGGAGATGACGATGCGGACCATGTTCTTCCTCCATCAGCTAGGAGGACACTATGTTCCTGTTTTGTTCTTTTGTCAAAACGCCTCGTAGAACGTGGTTAACGCACGGCGTTTACAGGCCTTCCGCCACAAACCTGCGCCACCCGTCCGCGCGCAGCTGGCAGGCCGGGCACGCTCCGCAGCCCCTGCCCCAGTCATGAACATGCGTCCGGTCGCCCGCGTAGCAGGAATGCGTTTCCGCCACGACGAGATCGAGTAACGCCTGCCCGCCGAGATCGCGCGCCATCGCAAACGTCTGCGCCTTGTCGATCCACATCAGCGGCGTCTCCAGCACGAAGCGGCGCTCGAGACCGAGGTTGAGCGCGACCTGCATCGCCTTGATCGTGTCGTCGCGGCAATCGGGATAGCCGGAATAATCCGTCTCGCAGACGCCGGTGACTATGTGCTTCAGCCCCCGCCGATAGGCGAGCGCGGCGGCGAAGGCGAGGAAGATCAGGTTGCGGCCCGGCACGAACGTGTTGGGCAGGCCGTCCTCGCCCATCTTCATTTCGACGTCGCGCGTCAACGCGGTGTTGGACAGCGTCCCGATCGCATCGACGCCCACAACGACATCCTCGCCGAGCCGTGCAGCCCAGTGGGGAAACCGTGCGCGGATGTCGGCCAGCAGGCTCAGGCGGCACTCAAGCTCGATGCGA
>JANXTB010000143.1 GCA_025356415.1 Hyphomicrobiales bacterium | reverse complement strand
TGTGGCTCAGATCGGCTCCGGCCCGCGCGAAATCGCGGCCACGCCGGTCCGAGAGACTTCGACGAGGCCGATGGGCCGCATCAGCTCGACGAAGGAGTCGATCTTGTCGGCGGCGCCGGTCAGCTCGAACACGAAGCTCTCGATCGAAGCGTCGATGACCCGCGCGCGGAAGGCTTCGGCCAGCCGCAGCGCCTCGGAGCGATCCTCGCCCCTGCCCTTGACCTTGATCATCGCCAGCTCGCGCTCGAGCGACTTGCCGGTCTTGGTCAAATCGGTCACCGCATGAATGGGCACGAGACGCTCGAGCTGGTGGCCGATCTGCTCGATCGCCTCCGGCGGGCCCGACGTCACGATGGTGATGCGCGACAGGTGCTCGCCATGGGCCACTTCGGCGACCGTCAGGCTCTCGATGTTGTAGCCGCGGCCCGAGAACAGGCCAACGACGCGCGCCAGCACGCCGGGCTCGTTGTCGACAAGGACCGAGAGCGTGTGGCGCTCGATGTTCGATTTGCCAATCGCCGACGAATAGGGCGAAGGCGGCGCGGCAGGGATGGGTGCAGGTGCGTTCATGGCGTCAATCTCGATTTGTTCAAAGGGTTTGGCGCAAGACGTCAGACGAGCAGCTTGCCGCGCTCGTCGATGATCGAGCCGATCTCGACGCCGGCGTCGTCGCCGAGCTCCGCCAGGATCATCTCGTTATGCGCCTTGCCCGACGGAATCATCGGGAAGCAATTCTCTTCCTTCTCGACAAGGCAATCGAAGATCACGGCCTTCGGCGAGTCGATCATTTCCATGATCGCGGCGTCGAGCTTGTCGGGATCCGAACAGCGAATGCCGTGCCCGCCGTAGGCTTCCGCGAGCTTCACGAAATCGGGCAGCGCTTCCGAATAGCTGGACGACTAACGGCCGCCATGCAGCAATTGCTGCCACTGACGCACCATGCCCATGTACTCGTTGTTCAGGATGAAGATCTTCACCGGCAGCTGATACTGCAGCGCAGTCGACATTTCCTGCATGTTCATCAGGATCGAGGCTTCACCGGCGATGTCGATGACGAGCGCCTTGGGATGCGCCATCTGCACGCCAACCGCTGCGGGAAGGCCATATCCCATCGTTCCCAATCCACCGGATGTCATCCAGCGGTTCGGCTCTTCGAAGTGATAATGCTGCGCGGCCCACATCTGATGCTGGCCGACTTCGGTGGTGATGTAGGTGTCGCGATTCTTCGTCAGCTCATACAGGCGCTGGATCGCATATTGCGGCTTGATGGTTGTCTTGGACGGACGGAAGGCGAGCGACTTGCGCGAACGCCACACGTCGATCTGCTTCCACCAAGTTTTCAGCGCGGCCTGGTCGACCTGCGGCGCCTCCGTGCGCCACAGGCGAACCATGTCTTCAAGCACATGCGCGCAATCGCCGACGATGCCGAGATCGACCTTGACGTTCTTGTTGATCGACGAGGGATCGATATCGATGTGGATCTTCTTCGAGCCCGGCGAGAAGGCATCGAGACGGCCCGTGATGCGATCGTCGAAACGCGCGCCGACGCAGATCATGAGATCGCAATCGTGCATCGTGTGATTGGCTTCATACGTGCCGTGCATGCCAAGCATGCCGAGCCAGTTCGCGCCCGACGCCGGGTATGAGCCGAGCCCCATCAGCGTCGAGGTGATCGGGAAGTTGGTCAGCTTGACGAGTTCGCGCAGCAAGTCGGAGGCCGCCGGCCCCGAGTTGATGACGCCGCCGCCGGTGTAGAAAACCGGACGCTTGGCGGAAGCCATCATCCGCACGGCTTCGCGAATCTTGTCGAGATCGCCCTTCACCTGCGGCTGGTAGGTCTTGTGCTGGATGTTCTTCGGGCCCGTATAGGCGCCCATGGCGAACTGCACGTCCTTCGGGATGTCGATGACGACCGGACCCGGGCGGCCATGCGAGGCGACGTAGAACGCCTCATGCAGGATGCGCGGCAGGTCCTCGATCGAGCGCACGAGGTAATTGTGCTTGGTGCAATGGCGCGTGATGCCGACCGTGTCGCATTCCTGGAATGCGTCCGAGCCGATGAGATGCGTCGGCACCTGGCCGGTGATGCAGACGAGCGGGATGGAGTCCATCAGCGCGTCGGTGAGGCCGGTGATCGCATTGGTGGCGCCGGGGCCGGAGGTGACCAGCAGCACGCCGACCTTGCCGGACGAGCGGGCGTAGCCCTCGGCCGCATGGGCGGCGCCCTGTTCATGGCGCACCAGCACGTGGTTGACGAAGTCCTGCTGGAAAATCGCGTCGTAGATCGGCAGCACGGCGCCGCCGGGATACCCGAAGAGTGTTTCAACGCCCTGATCCTTCAGGGCCTCGACGACCATTTCGGCCCCGGTCATCATCTTCGACATGTCTCGCTCCGTTCCGCTCTCACGCGTTCAGGCCAAAATTCCCGTGTCTTCTGCGCCCGTCTTGAATTTTGGGCAATAAAAAAGGCCCTCAGGGGGCCTCGGTATGCGCCATCGGCAGGATGTCAGGCCCTTGGCCTGTCCCGTCTATGGCGCAGAAGATACGATAAGCTTGGCGCGCACGCGCTTTCTCCAGTTGTAATGGGCGGCACTGTACGGAGGGGAATGAGGGCCGTCAAGCGGGGGGCTAAACGTCCGGAGCTTCAAAAAACGACGGAGCGCCCTCTAGTATCCGCCCCTTGCGGATCAAATCTCGGTCGAAAGTATAAAAGCTTTCGGCGGTTTCCGATCCTGCGAGATGAAGAGCGTCGGCCAAATCCAGTCCGTGCGCCGACCAGTCCAACGCTTTGCTGACCCAAGCTTCAGTCTGGACGTTGGGAAGTTCCAGCAACTCGGTGAACGCGCTCAATACATCTGCTCGCGGCCACTTGTAGGCAGCGCGAATGACCCATTCCGCTTCCAGAAGCACCGTCGGAGGTATGTAGACGAAACGCTGCGCGAAGGTCTTTTTGACAAGTCCGTAAGCCGGATCGTCTTCTCGCACGAGCAGTGTGACGAGAACATTTGTATCGACGGAGATCACTTGCTCCACTCGCGCCGGAACGTCTCGGCGACAGCGTCCTCCTCCTCTTTATTGGTCGGATAGGGGCCCGGACGCGACAACCGCCCGGCGATCCGGTCGATCTCCTCCGGCGTCGGCAAGCGCCTTTCCTTCCGGACCGGACGCAACACGACGACGCCATCCTTGGCCTCGGCGTTGAGCACCGTTCCAGCCTGAATGCCGAGCGCGTCCCGCACCGCCTTCGGGATCACGACCTGCCCTTTGCTGGAGACCCGCGTCGTTTCCATGATAACCTCGAAGTAAGACAAATGGTAAGATAGGCCTACTTGGCGACGGCTACAAGACCTGTCGTGGACTCGGAAACCATCCCTTGGTCGCGGTTTGCCATTGGGAAAGCCCGGCCTAGGATGCTCCTGCACGGCTTCTAATAAAACGCCGGCGAACATTGGGAGGAGCGCATGTCAGCTGCCTTGTTGCGGCTTATCGGGGCCGCCGTCGTCGCGGTCGCCATTTCGTCTGCCGCCAAGGCTGCGGATGACGCCGTCGCGGCGTTCTACAAGGGCAAGACCGTCACGGTGCTGATCGGCTCGTCGCCGGGCGGCGGTTACGATCTCTACGGGCGCGTGATCTCGCGCTATCTCGGCCAGCACATTCCAGGCGGACCGACGGTCACGCCCTCCAACATGCCGGGCGCCGGCAGCCATACGGCGGCGGCGCATATCTACAATCTCGCCCCGAAGGACGGGACGATCATCGGCGCGCTGCAGTCGGTCGTCGCCTTCGAGCCGTTTCTGGCCGGACGCAATTTCAATTACGACCCGACAAAATTCATCTACCTCGGCAGCGCCAATGATGACGTCTACGCCTGCATCGCGCGCACCGATGCGCCGGTGCAGAAGTTCGAAGACCTGATGACGACCGAACTCCTGCTCGGCGGCGTGCAATCGAGTTCGCCCGCCGACAATCCGATCTTCATCAACAATGTGCTGAACACGAAATTCAAGATCATCACCGGCTATCCCGGCACGCGCGAGATTGGGCTGGCCATCGATCGCAACGAAGTCCAGGGCGCATGCGGAGTCGCATGGCCCTCGATCTCCGTCACCAATCCGGGCTGGTTCGACACCGGCAAGATGCGCGTGCTGGTGCAGACGCATGCGACCGGACATCCCGACCTCAACAAACAGGGCGTGCCGAAGATCAGCGATTTCGCCAAGACGCCCGAACAGCGCACGATGCTGGATCTCTATTTCAGCCAGACGGCTTTCGGCCGGCCATATCTCGTGTCGCCCGAAGTGCCTGCCGACCGCGTGGTTGCGCTGCGCAAGGCGTTTGAGGCGACAATCAACGATCCGAAACTGCAGGAAGACGTGAAGAAGATGGGCATCGAAGCCAATCACGTGCCGGGCGAGAAATTGCAGGAGATGGTCAAGAAGCTTTACGCCTCGCCCGCCGATCTCACCGCGAAGATGAAAGCCGCGACTGTGCCGAAAGGCTGACGCGCGCGCCTTCTCATGGATGTTTGAAAAAGGAAAAAGAAATGTCGCCTCCCCCCTTCCGCGCCGATCATGTCGGCAGCCTGTTGCGTCCGGCCGCCCTGCTCGACATGCGCGCGCGTTACCTCCGCAACGAGATCGATTTCGCCGCGCTTGAAGCCGCGACCAGCGCGGCCATCGAAGACGCCGTGCGCCTGCAGGAGCGCGTCGGGTTGAAGGTCGTCACCGACGGCGAGTTTCGTCGAGAGGCCTACCACAGCTACTTCTTTCGACAGCTCGGTGAAATCTCGCTCGATAATCCGCCGGACGAAGCAGCGCATGGCCGCGGCGCGCAACCGCAGGCGACGATCAACACGCGCCTGAAATGGACGAAGCCGATCCATGTGCAGGATTTCGAATTTCTAAAAAAGCGCACGAAGGCGACGCCGAAGATCACAATCCCGGGCCCCTGCGCGCTGCATTTTCGCGGCGGCGATCCGGCCGTGCTCGCGCAGGCGTATGATGACATGGATACGTTCTGGGACGATGTCGTCGCAGCCTATCGCGCCGAACTTACGGCGCTCGCCAACGCCGGCTGCACCTATGTGCAGATCGACGAGACGGCCTTTGCAAAATTCGGCGACCCCGACGTGCAGGCGGCGCTAGCCGCGCGCGGCGACGACTGGAACACACTGATCAATTTCTACATCGAGATCACCAACCGCGTGCTGCGCGGTTTGCCGTCCTCGCTCACCGTCGCGATGCATTTGTGCCGCGGAAACCGCGGCGGCAAATGGCATGCGGAAGGCAGTTACGAGACAGTGGCGGACCGCCTGTTCAACCAGATCGACGTCAGCGCTTTCTTCCTTGAATACGACACGCCGCGCGCCGGAAACTTCACGCCGCTGCGTCTCGTGCCAAAGGACAAGATGATCGTGCTCGGCCTGGTTTCCACCAAGTCGGAAGAGCTCGAAGACAAGGACATGCTGAAGCGCCGCATCGAGGAGGCGACGAAATATGTCGCGCTCGACAGACTCGGGATCAGCCCGCAATGCGGTTTCGCCAGCGTGGAGAGCGGCAACCCCATCTCGCCCGCCGTGCAGGAAGCAAAACTGCGTCGCGTGGTCGAAGTCGCGCAGGAGGTCTGGGGCTAGCCCCCAGCCCGCTTCCGTCAGCGACGCCAAACTGTCATACCGGCGGTCCAGAAAGCAGGACCATGACAAATTTGACGCCATCACAGACGGGCGACGCCCCCCGTCCCGCCGCGACCGACCGGCCGCGGCTGACGGTCCGCGCCATGCTCATGGGCGACCGCATCGACACCGCCGGGCTGGAGCGGCCCGCCATGATCGCCAGCACACCCTTCGCGTTCCGGGTGGGCGACCGGGGCTTTGCCGCCCTGTTCCGCTATGGCGTCGTCGTGCTCGCCGGCCTGTCGCCGATCGAGGAGGACGACTTCCTGCGCATGCTGACGCCGCGCATCATCGGGCCCTTGCCGCGCCTCGACCAGGAAGTCGCGACCATGGAAGCGACCGCCGAGCGCGAGGACCAGGTGCCGCCCGGCGGCCCCATCCAAGTGCGCGACTTGGCGCCCGAACGCTTTCTCGTGGTCGCCGACGCGCTCGCAAAAAGCGTCGCCATGGCCCACAACGAACGGCAAGTCAGCGCCGTCTTCGACGTCATCGACCCGCTCGCCCGCGATCTCGCGCGCGAGGGACGACTGCCCAAGGATCGCAAGCGCATCCTGAAGATCATCGGCGAGGCGCTGCTGGTCGATCACCGCATGTCGGGCCGCGTCGCCGTCGAGGACAAGCCCGACGTGCTCTGGGATCGCTCGGATCTCGAACGTCTCTACGCGCGCCTCGAGGACGAATACGAGTTGAGCGAACGCGCCCGCACCCTCGCTCGCAAGATCGGCGTCGTTCAGGAAACCGCACGCGCCCTGACAGACCTGATCGACGCCAAGCGCAGCGCCCGTCTCGAAATCACGATCGTGCTGCTGATCGTGGTCGAGGTCGCCCTTGTGATCTTCCAGATCACGGCCGGCCTGCACTAGAGCGCGGCGCTCACCGCATCCCACGCGCCCTCCGGCTTCACCATCTCGAATTCCGGAAGCTGGTGGCGCACGAAGGTCACCTGCCGTTTCGAATAGGCGCGCGTGTCGCGCTGGCCGCGCTCGATGGCCTCCACCAGCGTGGCCCGGCCCGCCAGATAGTCGATCAGCCCCGGCACGCCATGCGCGCGCATGACCGGCAGCGCCGGATCGAGCCTGCGGGCGGCGAGGCGCTCGACCTCCGCCAGCGCGCCCTGCTCCATCATCGACTCGAACCGCGCGTCGATGCGGGCTTTCAGGGCGTCGCGCTCAGGCAAGAGGAAGAAAGCTGCCGTCGTTGCAGGATCGAGCAATGGCGCCCCGCGCTTGCTTTGGAAGGAGGCCAGCGGCTGGCCTGTGGCGGTGAAAACCTCCAGCGCGCGCAAATTGCGTTGCGGGTCGGTCGGACGCAGGCGCTCGGCGGTCTCGGGATCGAGCGCCATCAGGCGGGCATGGATCTCCTCCGGCGTCAGCCCCTCGGCCTCGGCGCGGACCCGGGCGCGCACCTCATCGGGCACGGGCGGGATTTCGGAGAGCCCCTGCAGCAGCGCCTTGAAATACATGCCGGTGCCGCCGGTGAAGATCGGCAGGCGGCCCTGCCCGGCCAATTCCGCCAGCATGGCCTTGGCGTCCTCGACCCATTTGCCGACCGAGTAATTCACCGCCCCGTCGACATGGCCGAACAACCGGTGCTCGGCCTCGCGCTCCTCCTCAAGGCTCGGACGCGCCGTGATGATCCGCAGATCGGCGTAGACCTGCATGGAATCGGCGTTCACCACCACGCCGCCTGTGGCCTGCGCCACGCGGATCGCCAGCGCGGACTTGCCGCTCGCCGTCGGTCCTGCGATGAGAAGGGCGGAAATCGGGGGACGGGTCACGAGATCTCCCGCGCAGATGAAAGACGCCGCCTGACATGACGCATGTCGCTACCCTTGTGTCCAATCCGAACCAGCCCGCGCTGACCGACGCCCTGCTCGCCAAGGCAGCAGTCACCTTGCCCGGAGCCTCCGCGCCGCACTGGCTGAACGCAGGCGTCGCCGCCGACCTGTTCTTTACACTTAGCCGCGGCCCCGACAACCGCGCGGTGGCGGACGCCGTGCGCGCGGCGCTTGGCGGCGCGAAGATCGACGTGATCGTGCAAGAGGCCGCAACCCGGCGGAAGAAGCTGTTTCTGGCCGACATGGATTCAACCATGATCGGGCAGGAATGCATCGACGAGCTCGCCGCTTATGTCGGCATGAAAGAGCATGTCGCGGCGATCACCGAACGCGCGATGCGCGGCGAAATCGAATTCGAACCAGCGCTGCGCGAGCGCGTCGCGCTGCTCAAGGGACTCGATGCGAAGATCGTCACGCAGGTCATCGCGGAGCGCATCACCTTCACGCCGGGCGGCCCCGAACTCGTGCGCACCATGCGCGCGAACGGCGCGCATACGGCGCTGGTGTCGGGCGGCTTCACGCTGTTCACATCGAAGGTCGCAGAAGCCATCGGCTTTCATGAAAACCGCGCCAATGTGCTGATGGTCGAAGACGACAAATTCGCGGGCTTCGTCACCGAGCCGATCCTCGGCAAGGAAGCGAAGCTCGCATCACTGATCGAATTGCGCGAGCGCCATGGCCTGCAGCCTGAAGACACGATGGCGGTGGGCGATGGCGCCAACGATCTTGCGATGCTGGGCGAAGCCGGGCTTGGCGTGGCGTTCTACGCAAAGCCCGCTGTCGCGGCGGCCGCGCATGCGCGGATCGATCATTCGGATCTGACCGCGCTGCTTTATGCGCAGGGGTATGAGGTTGGCGAGTTCGCATAAGTCCGTCATTGCGAGCGAAGCGAAGCAATCCAGCCCCGAGTCGTTGAGCGTGAGCGCATAGTCTGCGTCGCGACTTTGCAGAGGCC
>JANXTB010000087.1 GCA_025356415.1 Hyphomicrobiales bacterium | reverse complement strand
GATGTCGAAGCCAAGCTCTTCAGCCCGGAGGACGGTGTCGGCGACAAAGCGGAAGGATCTGTCTTGCGGCAATCCAACGCCGTGCTCTCCCAGCTCTTGCAGAGCCCTGGTGATTTCGGGCTCGGGCCGGATTGTGTGGGGAAGGGGAGCCCAGATCCCTAAACGCATATGCAATCCCTTGTGCAAATGCGCGGTCGCCGGGTGGCCACGCTCAGGTTCCGCTTAGCATAATATCAAACAGCCCGGGCAAGCAGAATTTTTTCGGTACCGTCACAAACCAACATTCGAGCGTCAGTGTTTCTGGATGAGTTCAAGCGTGTGAGGATCCGGCTTGCCGGCATAAAATTGTTGCAGCCCTTTTTCGAAAAGCTCCCGGTCTTCGCGCGTCGATGACGCAGCCATGAACAAGGTCAGGCAGGAGCGAAATTTGAGATCATCGGGCGCGCCCAAAATCTCTCGCGCTGTCTTTCCCTTGTGCTGGAGCAGCAAGCGCACATGCTGGCGCAGCCGCGTTCCGAGCAACGGATCGACAAGATAGAGGCGCGCGTGGTTCAGGTCGCGGAGAGCAAAGAATTTGGCCGTGGTGGAATGCCCGAGCCCCGCAAGTTGAGGAAACACGAACCACATCCAGTGCGTTTGCTTCCGGCCGGCGTTGAGCTCTGCGTTGACGTCCGTCAGGACCGCGTCTTGTGCTGTGATGAAACGTTGCAGATCGTCAGTCACTTTCCCTCCACGAAGTTAGCGGTCACCGGCTTGTCAGAACTCTGGAAATCCAACTATGAGTCAGTCGCGCTGGACGTTTTTAGTTTCAAGGGATGCGTGAGGGCCCGTGACGCAATCTGTGCAGAAGTTTGATCCCGCCCGTGCAGGCGAATACGAAGCTCAAAGCCGTATCGCACTGGCAGGATATGAAGCTTGTCATGAGCTTTCAGCCTGTATGCTCGCCGCAGCTATCGGACACGATAAACTAGCAAGAGTGCTCGTCGTTGGCGCCGGCGGCGGCGCCATGGAGATTCGTTGCGCAGCTCGTCTGGAGCCCCAGTGGACGTATCTTGCCGTAGACCCCTCACCATCCATGATGGAGATAGCTCGTCATCGTGTCGAGGAAGCCGACCTCGCAGATCGCACCGAGTTTCATACCGGCTTGGTGCAGGATCTGGTTCATGAGGCGTTTGACGCCGCCACGTTGATTGGCGTCTTGCACCACCTTGAAGGCGATGAGGCCAAGCACGACATCCTGACGGGCATTGCGGCAAGGCTGAAGCCGGGTGCGCCGATGATCCTTGCCGGTAACAGATACGCTTATGCAAGCCAGCCCTTGTTGCTTGCAGCCTGGGGCGAGCGTTGGCGCATGCAGGGCGCTGGTCCTGATGAGGTCCGAGGCAAGCTCGCCAAGATCCTTCAGGGGGCAGACCCACCACACTCGGACGAAGCCGTGGCTGACTTCTTGACCGCAGCAGGGTTCGAACGTCCACAAAGCTTTTTCAGCAGCCTGTTTTGGGGCGCCTGGATAACGCGACGCTCAGGCTAGCGGTGGGCACTGATATCGCCCGACAGCAATTATCGCGGCTGCGCTGAGACCTTCCGCTTGGCAAGGGTGTTAGCGCCCCAAAGCAGAGGGGCGTGGTCATGGCGCACAGAGCTGAACGAAATTTGCTGCGTCAAGGTGAGCGCACAATGGCCGATTACCTCAGGCCGCGCCTTGGAAATTTGTATCCGCCCTGTGCGGAACAAACTCCCGAGAGCTTGACCGAAAAGCTTGGCCAACTAAGTGCGCTGACCGATGTGAGGCCGCATCAAAGGTCGGGACGCTGATCCACCTGAACCAAACACCGCTCACACGGTTCACTCACGACGACAGTGAGGCCCAAACCATGCCGAAATACTTCTTGAACCAGTTACATGAGGATCGTCGCATCGTTGATGATGAAGGCGCCGAGTTTCCGGATTTCAAAGCGCTGCAGGAAGAGATCGCGGCATCGGCTCGCGAGATCGTGGCCGACGGGCTTCGGAGCGGTCGTGGCCCTGGCAATTCCAGATTCGAAGTCACCGACGCAGCAGGAGCGGTCGTTCTGGTCTTTCCATTCAGAAAGGCCATACCGGGTTTCTCCTGAGGCTCTGGCAAATTCAACCAGAGCTCGTGAGCGCGGCCAACCAAACACAATGACGATCGCATTCCACATCGTTCAAGCTTGAACGGACGATCCCGAATCCTTCGTTCCGCAGGAGCCTCTCGTATTCAGTAGGGTCCAGGCTGGCGTGGTACAATGGTGCGCCACGGTACTCCCCAATCGCTTCGCCGTGTTTGGACCCACTGGTGAACATCAACGCCGAGCCTTGATGAGCATGCCGCCTGAAAACACGAAACATCATGCGCTGGTCGTCGGGCGTCAGGTGGAAGAAGCTGTCCCAGGCCAATATGCCATCGAACGTTCTCCCGATGTCGAACGTCCGCATGTCCGCATTTAGCCAGCAATGAGCAGGAAACCTGTGCTGGCACATCGCCACCATGGACGGGGACGAGTCAACGCCCGTGAGTGCGTGCCCTTGTTCGATCAGGTATTTGGCCAAAGGCTCGCCTGACCCACAACCCAAATCCAAAATTGTCCCGCCCTCAGGAAGCTGAGATTTGAACCTGTCGAGCCAACCACGCTCGAAGAGTATTTTCAGACGGTCCTCATCCCAACGGGCCGCATGACGCTCGTAGACAGCAATCACGTCTCTCGAGGAGGGATGAGGCTCTTGGTTATCAACCATCAGAAGTTCCGCATCTCCGGGAACAACAGGGAAGGATGGGCGGGAGAGCCAAGGGAACTCACGGATCTGCGCTGGATCGCCGGTTCACTTGTCGCGGATAACGCCGGCACCTGCCCGATCTTGTCAGCGCATTGCCAGCAGTGAACAGGGATTGTCCGCAAGTCCTGCGGCTCATCGGGACATTCCATGTGGACCCGGCAATGGGCGCCGCACTTGCAGGGTAGTTCGATCATCGCTGCGTATGGCACGTCTGAGCCCTTTCTGAACCGGTGATGAACGAATCGTCCCTTCAGTGTGCGGCAAAATGGGACGAGAACGAGGCGCTGGCGTGCGCCA
This sequence comes from Hyphomicrobiales bacterium, assembly GCA_025356415.1. GTDB lineage: Bacteria > Pseudomonadota > Alphaproteobacteria > Rhizobiales > Beijerinckiaceae > Terripilifer. The sequence goes on along the minus strand of JANXTB010000087.1, from coordinate 18,306 downwards.
GTGTTGGCATTGCCTCAGGACGGTTGAGAAAAATATTAGTGGGACTTGTCGAAAGAAGCGCTTGACCAACAGACCTGACGAGGACTCGGCGAGCCCGCTTTCAACGCGTTTCATTCAGCATCCAGGACGGCCTCTTCATGACAGCCTGTCCCCTTCCTCAATTGGTTTCAGGTTCAGAGCATCGATCGCCTTGGTCCTGTCCATTTGCGTTTTCATCAACGCCCGTTGCAGTTCGTCAGTGGTGCTTTTGCTGGCTCCCATAAGCACAAATCCGCCGAGCACCAGCGCGACGGAGGTCATGAACCACGCAAGGCTCAAGGAAATGCTGCTCACGAGAAACACCGCCAGCGCCAATACGCCAAGAGCGGCGCTCATTTGGCCACCCAGCATGAGCTTCTGACTTTGCCTGATTGAGCCGGTCAGTTCGTCAATCTGAACCTCCAGGCGCTCAATCTGCGACTCGGGACCGGACAAGATCGCCTCGTGGTTGTTCTCTGGAGCGCTGACCTCTGCAGCTTGGCGGCGCCAAGGTCAATATTGCTGCCGGTTCAAGTATAACCGACCTCCCTCATAGCGCCCATGCCGGCCGTTTGACAGGTTGCCTGAGCGCTAGGACAATCGGCCCACAAACGAGCGGCACGCGCAGACCGCAGAAAATCGGACAGGGCTCATGAACGAGATGTCGCCTGGCATTCCCAACGATCTGGCGGCCTGGTGGATGCCGTTCACGGCGAACCGGGCGTTCAAGGCTTCTCCGCGTCTGATCACGCGCGCCAAGGACATGCATTACTTCACGTCCGACAATCGCCGCATCCTCGACAGTGTCGCGGGCCTTTGGTGCTGCAATGCCGGCCATCAACGCGACGAGATTGTCGCCGCGATCCAGGCGCAGGCGGGTGAACTCGATTACGCGCCGCCGTTCCAGTTCGGGCATCCCAAGGCGTTCCAGCTCGCGACAAAAATAGCAGACCTTGCGCCGGGCGATCTCGATCATGTCTTCTTCAGCAATTCCGGCTCCGAAGCCGTCGATACGGCGCTGAAAATTGCGCTCGCCTACCAGAATATTTCGGGGCAAGGCGCGCGCCAGCGTCTCATAGGGCGTGAGCGCGGTTACCACGGCGTGGGCTTTGGCGGCATTTCGGTCGGCGGCATCGTCACGAACCGCAAGATGTTCGGATCCCTGCTCACCGGCGTCGATCATCTGCCGCATACTTACAATCGCGAGAAACAGGCCTTTACGCGCGGCGAACCGGAATGGGGCGCGCATCTCGCAGACGAGCTCGAGCGCATTGTCGCGCTGCACGATGCCTCAACCATCGCTGCCGTGATTGTCGAGCCGATGGCGGGGTCGACCGGCGTCCTGCCCGCCCCGATTGGCTATCTGCAGAAGCTGCGCGCGATCTGCGACAAATACGGACTTCTGCTGATTTTTGACGAGGTGATCTCCGGCTTCGGCCGCCTCGGATTTGCTTTCGCGGCCGAGCGCTATGGCGTCACGCCGGACATCATCTGCTTTGCCAAGGGCGTGACGTCGGGAACCGTTCCGATGGGCGGCGTGATCGTGCGCAAGCACATTCACGACGCCTTCATGCGGGGCCCGGAACATATGATCGAGCTGTTCCACGGCTACACCTATTCGGCGCATCCGCTCGCATGCGCGGCAGGTCTCGCCACGCTCGATCTTTATGCGCGCGAAGGACTGTTCGAGCGGGCGCGCGACCTAGAGCCGAAATTTGGAGACACATTCCACGCGCTTCGTGATCTTCCGAACGTGCTCGATATCCGCACGGTCGGCCTTGTCGCCGCGATCGACCTCGCGCCGATCGAGGGAAGCCCCGGCCTGCGCGGAATGCGGGCGGTCGAGAAGGCGTTTCATGAGGCGGACCTGCTGACGCGCGTCGCGGGCGACACGCTGGTCGTCACGCCGCCACTCATTGTCTCGGAAGCTCAGATCGAAGAGATCGCCGAAAAAGTCGGGCGGGTGATCAGGCTCGTCGAATAGGAGAAGACTGGCCATGGCGTGGGCTTTTTCGAGACTCGATCGCGCGGCGGCAATTGCCGGCATCGTCATCTGCTCTTGCCTGCCCGCCTTCGGACAGTCCGCGCTTCGGTCAGCCAAGGACATGGTCATCATCACGAGCAGCCCGCCGGGCGGCGGTTATGACGCCTATTCGCGCCTTCTCGGCCGCTACCTCCAGAAACATCTGCCGGGAAATCCGAATATCGTCGTCAACAACATGCCGGGCGGCGCGGGCATCCGCGCGGCTAATTATCTTTATAATATCGCGCCCAAAGATGGATCGACGATCGCCTTGCTTGATCGCGCGGTCGCGACGGCGCCTCTCCTGTATGGCGAGGAATCCAAGGCGCAATTCGACGCGACCAAGTTCAGCTGGATCGGCAGCGTCATGCGCGAGGCAGGCATGGTCGTTGTGTCGAGCCATGCAACGGCCAAGACGATCGCGGATGCGATGAAGACAGAAGTCATTGTCGGATCCACCGGCCCCGAGCAGGACACGGCCATGTATCCGCGGCTGCTCAACGAATTGATCGGCGCAAAATTCAAGGTTGTTTACGGCTATGCCGGACAGCCCGAAATCTTCCACGCGATCGAGCGGAACGAGCTGGAAGGCCTCTTCATGAGCGGCTGGTCAGGGAACGGGCGCGCCTATGTTCGTGAACGCATGAGCCATGGCGAGATGCGTTTGCTACTGCAAATCAACGCGCAACCTGACCCAATGCATGCCGACGTTCCGACAATCCTCGACGTCGTGACCACGCCAGCGGATCGCAACATTGTACAGCTGCTGCTCTCGCGCCTCTCGCTCGGCCGTCCCTTCATGGGCCCGCCCGGCGTGCCGGCCAGCAAGCTTGCGGAACTGCGCGACGGATTCCGTGCGGCGCTCCAGGATCCCGAATTGCTCGCCGAGGCCGCCAACATGCGCCTCGCGATCGATCCGATCTGGGGCGCTGACGCACAGGTCATGATCGAGGATGTCTATAAAGCCGATCCAGCAGTCATCGCGCGCGTGCGCAATGTGATCCGCCTCACGCGGTGAGTTATGCGATGTGGTTGCTGAGCACGTAGTCGGCGATCTCCCGCCGGCTCGCGAACCAGATGTCGCTGTCGTGCTGCTTGCAATAGGCGACCATCTTTTCATAGGCCTGCGCGATGTAGGGGCGCCCGCCGAGTTCCGCATGCACCAGCGCATCGATGCGCCCCGGGCGTCCGCGCCGCGCTTCCTCCAGCACGAAATCGAAGGAATAACGGAAGGCGTCGAAAGCTTCCGCGCCGCTCAGGCCGCCGCCATTCCAGGCGCGAAGGTCGTTGAAGTACCAATGTTTGGGAACGATGCAGATCGGCTTGCCGCCGGCGGACGTCTCATAGGGCAGGTCGTGATCGCAACGATCGCCGCACCACGTGTACCCTTCATCAGCCAAAATGCCGAGCGTCGCCTCGGTGTGATTGCCGCCGGGGCTTACCCATCCGACCGGCCTTATGCCAATGGCCCGCTCGACGATCTGCGTGACCCGGCGGATCTCCGCGCGCTGCTGGTCTGCATCGAGCGAGGTCATCTTCACCTCGTTCGTGTAACCATGCCCGGCAAGTTCGTGACCTGCGCCGTGGAGCGCTTGGATGGCCTTTGGCCATTTCTCTACGGCCAGACCATTGACGTCGATGGTCGCGCCGGTGACGCCGTGACGCTCGAAGATCTCCATGATCCGCCAGATCCCGACATTGCCTCCATAATGATTATGCGAGAGGGAGAACAGATTGGGTCCCTGCACGTCGAGCGTCTTGAAGTGCCCGGCTCTCTGATAGGCTTCGAGCGCGACCGTGAACGTGGCGCAGATCTTCTTGCCGCCAGGCCATTCGATTTTCCGCCACATGGCAGCCCCTCCCTGTCGAGCCTACGCAGGCCAGCGTGGCCAAGTCTGAAAGACTGCCGGCTCACTGTCCATGGGCCCGGCTGGAGATTTTGCTTTTCCTTCCCGCCGGGGCCGATATCATCAGAAAGTATAAAATCGCCGCATCGGGGGTGCGGACGAGATCCTGCATTTGGCCTGCGAGGAGGCTGGGGCATGCGCAAAGGCACAACGCAGCGCACGCGTGCAAGGACCGCTCTGGCCGCGCTTGTCGTGCTGGGCGCAATGCTGTCGGCCACCCCGCGCACAAGCGCGCAGGAGGCGCTGTCGCCAAACGAGACGCTCTATCGTGAACTGGAATCGCTCTCTCCTGCCGATCGGCAGTCGAAGATAGAGGCGGGCGCGCGCAAGGAAGGCAGCGTCGTCCTCATCCAGACGGTGCGCGCCGAATTGGGCGCCGGGCAAATCGAGCTGTTCCGCAAGCGGTATCCCTATCTGAAAGTGGAGTGGACGTCTGACCTCGGCTCGCCTGAAGCAGCCGAGCGGGTTTATGCAGAGCAGGTTTCGGGGCGTCGGCTGACCGATGCGATCAACGTCAGCATCTCTGATCTGTCCGAGTTGCTGGCTCGCAATTTTCTTGCGCGTTACGCTACGCCGGCGCGCCAGGCCGTGCTCCCGCAATATCGCCGGTTCGAGGATCCGCAGAACCGCTGGGTGCTCTCGTTCTGGAGCGATCGCGGCATGTCCTACAACACCAATCTCGTGCGCGCCGAAGATGCGCCGAAGGATTGGATGGATCTTTGTAAACCCGCGTTCAAGGGCAATGTGTCATTCGATCCCGTGCAGGCGCGGTTCATCGGCGGGCTGTACACGGCGCTCGGCGACAAGGTTTTCGATTTCTTCCGCTGCATGGGCCAGAATGATCCGATCATCCAGCGAGGCCCGACGCAGCGCGTCGAACTGATGCTGGCCGGCGATCATATGATCGTCGGCGACAGCTATCTTTATCAGGGACTCGCGATCAAGAAGCGCACGCCGTCTGCGCCCTACGCCATGGTCCTGAGCGCGCCCATCATCGCGTCGATGGGCGCGGTGGCGATCAACCGCAATGCGCCACATCCTTATGTTGCGGCGCTGTTTGCCGACTGGATGGTCAGCGATGAAGCACAGACTTATCTTGCGGACCAATTACGCGGGCCGGTGACGCTGAAGCATCCCTATCTTCCCGCGGATGCGAAGCTCGTGGAGACGCCGGATATCCCGAAGCCTGTCATGGACCAGCTGATCGATGCATGGCTCAAGGACGTGGAGAAAAAACGCTGAGATGAGCCGTTCACGCGCCACGCACAGATCAGCGGATTTTCGATGAGCGTCGCCGAGGCGCCCGGGCGGGCGGAACCACGTGAAGCGGCAGCGTCCCGGCTTTCCCGCAAGATCGACTGGCGGGTCTTCGCCTTCGTCACTTTGCTGCTCGTCCTGCTCTATCAGGTCGCCATTCCATTCCTGATGATCGTCTGGACGAGCCTGAAGACCGTGCGGCCCGGCGAGCCCGACTTCATCACGCTCACTTTTAGCCTCTCTAATTATGTGCGGGCTTTCTCAAGTTCGTCGTTCTGGACCGCGGCCTGGAACACATTGCTGTTTGCCGGCGCGTCAACCGTCGTTTCCTTCGTGCTCGGCGCTTTCATCGCCTGGGTGGTGGAGCGCACCAACACGCCGCTGGCGCGTTTCATCGGAACCATGATGGTGGCGCGCATTATCGTGCCGGGCATTCTCATCACCGTGTCGTGGATTCTGCTGGCGAGCCCGAATATCGGCATTCTCAATCTGGTTGCGCGCGATCTGTTCGGCGTCCGTAATTTCTTCAATATCTATTCCTTCGGCGGCATGGTCTGGGTTCATTCGATCGAGATGGTGCCGCTGACCTATTTGCTGCTGTCGGCTTCGTTCCAGTCCATGGATCCGCGCCTCGAGGAAGCATCGACAATGGTCGGCGCCAACAATTGGCGCACTTTCCGGCGCATCGCCATGCCGCTCGCCATGCCGGCGATCGGCGCCGCGCTGCTGCTGCTTTTCGTGACGACCATCGAGACGTTCGAAGTGCCTCTGCTGATGGGCGGTCGCGCGCGCTTTCGCGTGTTCACGACGGAGATCTTTCAGACGACGTCGCGCACGCCGGTCGACTGGGGCCTGTCGTCGACCTATTCGGTCGCGCTGCTGGCCTTGTCGATCCTGCTGCTGGTGATCTATTTCAGATTGCTGCGTCATGGCGAGAGCTACCAGACGATCACCGGCAAGGATTTCCGGCCGCGCCGCATCGATCTCGGGCGCTGGCGTTATTTCACCTGCGCGCTGTCGCTGCTGCTCGTCTTCATCATCACCGGCGTTCCGCTGCTCGTCATGATCTACGCCTCGTTGCTGCCGAACTGGCAGGCGCCCGGCATCGAGACTTTCAAGAGCATGACGTTCGCCAATTACGACTCCCTTTTTTCCACGCCGGCCGTCCTCATGCCCATGCTGAACTCGACGCTGGTCGGGATCGGTACGGCGACCATTGTTGTGCTGATTGTCGCGATGATCAGTTACTTTGTGCACAAGACCCAGTTTCGCGGACGCCGGATGCTCGACTATCTGGCCTTCGCGCCGATCGCGATTCCGAGCGTCATTCTCGGCGCGACCTTTCTCTGGTTCTACCTGATCCTGCCAGTTCCGATCATCGGCACGCTGACCATCATCGGCCTCGCCTATCTGACGAAATACATGCCGTTTGCACTGCGCTTCGTCTCCAATTCGATGATGCAGATTCATCGCGAACTGGATGAGGCGGCGCAGGTGGCGGGCGTGCCATGGCATCGCAACTTCTTCAAGGTCATGCTGCCGTTGCTCAAGCCCGGACTTCTGGCAGCTTGGTTCTGGGTCATGGTCCACGCCTATCGCGAATTGACCGTGGCGCTGATGCTGGCGCGTTCGCAGAACCGCACGGCGGCCGTTCTCATTCTCGACTATTGGGAGCAGGGCTCCTTCCTGAAACTGAGCGCCTTCGGCGTGATCATGTTCCTGGCTCTGCTGGTTATCGTCGTGCTGTCGAACATGCTCGGCAAACGATACGGCGTGCGTGAACAATATTAGCGGAGCATAAATGATCAGCGTCGCAGGCCTGGGCAAAACGTTTCAGTCGAAGTCAGAAACCGTGCACGCGATCCGTGACGTCTCGTTCGAAGTGGCGGCGGGCGAGATCGTGACGCTGCTGGGCCCATCGGGCTGCGGCAAGACAACGACGCTGCGGTGCGTCGCAGGTCTCGAAAAGCCCACTGCCGGAAGCATCTTTATCAACGACAGGCCCGTAGTGGATTCGAAGCACGATGTCTTCGTGCCGCCGCACAAGCGCAATCTCGGCATGGTGTTCCAGTCCTACGCAATTTGGCCGCATATGAACGTGCTTGAAAATGTCGCCTACGCGCTTGAGGGGCGCGGGATGAGCAAGGCGGACATGCGCGCGGAAGCCATGCGTGCGCTCGATACGGTGCAGATGGCGCATCTATCTGATCGGCCCGCTCCGCGTCTGTCGGGCGGACAACAACAGCGCGTCGCTATCGCGCGCGCGTTGGTGGGGCGGCCGCAAGCGTTGTTGTTCGATGAGCCGCTGAGCAATCTTGACGCCAAGTTACGCATGGAAATGCGCAAGGAATTGCGACGCCTGCAATTGCAGATCGGCCTGACTTCGATCTACGTCACGCATGATCAGTCCGAGGCGCTCGCCATCTCCGACTGGATCATCCTGATGAAGGACGGCCAGATCGTCGAGCGCGGCCGACCCGTGGACATCTATTGCAGGCCGAAAAAAGTTTTCACCGCGCAATTTCTCGGCGCGACGAATCTGTTTCCCGGAACGCTTGTCGCCCTCGATGGGCAGCGCGCGCGCGTGCAAGGGCCGCATGGCGACTTGATTGGCGTCTTGTCCGATCCCGAGTTGCGGATCGGCGCCCCCGTGCAGGTCAGCGTTCGGCCCGAGGCGATCCGCATGGCCAGTTCGCTCGGCGGCACAGGCCAGGCCGATGCAAACCAGATTGCGGGACGCCTTGAGCTTGCGGTCTTCGCGGGCAACGCCGTCGAGGCCGACGTGCGCGTGGGCGAGGCAAAAGTTCTGTGCCTGCTGGATCACGACGCCGACCTGAAAGCAGATCGCGACGTGGTGCTGACGTTTGCGGCTGAGGACACGCTGGTTCTCGCCAACGAATAATAAAAAGGGAGTGGGGAAATGACGACGAGTATCGCAACAACTCCGCCATCAAGCATCTCGCGCGACGATGTGGTGGCGCGTTCAACCGCCGTGCTCGCGCGCCCCGACATTCCCATCAACGAGACGGAAGACATCTTTCGCATCGAGGCGCTCGGTCTCGAATGGGACATGGGTGTGCAGGTTTACGAGCCTGTCGACACTGCAAGAATCGCGCGCGGCGCCGATGGAAAGAAGATTGGGATCTTCGTCCTCCACGGCGGCTCGGGCGATTTCAAATCCATGGCGGACATGTGCCGGACCTTTGCGACAAAGTTCGGTTGCAAGGCTGTGGGCATGACGTTCCCGGGGCGTTTGTATCTCGACGATCCCTCGCGCGACTGGCCGGGCGACACGATCGAATCTGCAACGAAAGTCCGCACGCCCATCTGGAAAAAGGGCGAGCACATCACACCCGATCAGTACGATGTGGTGCGCGACACCTCGATGCGCATGCGCTACGGCACCCGCACTGTGGCGCGCGCAAAGCCCGGCACGATTTTCTACGACCGTATGGCGGCATGGCCGGTCGCCTTCGAAGAAGGCATGAAGGACGCTATGCGCCGGCATTTTCCGGAGGGCGAGTATTCCATCTATTCGACCGGCCATTCCACGGGCGGTCCGATCACCTTTATGATGAGCCAGCGCGTGCCCAATATCGCGGGCGTGCTCGCTGTGGAGAATTCACCCTTCGGTTTCATTCAGGAAGAGCAGCACAATTGGTCTGGCGCGCTTGGCAAGATCGAAGGTTTCGAGCGCGTCACCAAGAAAAAAGCGCCGCGCAAAGATCCGTTCAACGAGCTCTACATCCGCACATGGCGCGATCGCGCGCGTTACGCGGGACCCGAAGCGCTCGGGCAGGAGGGCGCAACGGCGCTGATGCGCCTGCCTTGGCTGATGGAAGAAATCCTCGACTGGTGGGACAAGACCAAGGCGCGTCCGCAATTCAAGGCGGAATATATCATCACGCATAATATCGCGTCATCGCTGGAAGCGGCGGCGCGTGCGGTTGCGGCGCGTCTCAAGCTCGGAGAGCGTGAGACGGCCGATCTCGTCGCGCATTATCTTGGACTTCCATATCCGCTCACCGGTGAAGGCGTGAAGCCCGTTCCGCCCGTGCTTTTCGTTATCTCGAAAGACAGCCGCGACCACAGCCGCGATGTTTACGAGGAAGTCGTGCTGCCTATGTTTCGCGAGCAGATCAAGCCGGCGCCCAAGGTGCATCTCACGCAGTTCGGCGCGGGCGTGCATACTTACAACAAGCCGGAAGCCGACCTGCCCATGGGCATCGTGCCGCCCGTCGCGGAATTCTATTTCAACGCCATCCGTGACGGCTATTTCCTGACCGGGAGCCCGCAATGACCAGCGCTTCGGACCCTAGCTGGATGCCCGACACGACCTGGACCCGCGAGCGCGTCATCGCGGCGTCTGACGCAGTGCTCGCGCTGAAGGCGGGCGATGTCACGGAGCGCGAGGACATCTTTCGCATCGCCGCGCTTGGCCTCGATTGGGACATTGGCGTCAGGGTGTATGAACCCCAGCCGGCATCCCGTATAGCGCGCGGCGCCGATGGCAAGCGCGTCGGTATTTTCCTGTTGCACGGCGGCGCTGGCGACTACAAGTCGATGGACCGCTTCGCACGAATTTTCGCAGAGAAGTTCGCCTTTAAGGTCGTGACGATGACTTTCCCGGGGCGGCTCTATCTGGATGACCCGGAGCGCGACTGGCCGGACGACACGATCCATGCTGACGGCTCCGTGCGGACGCCGATCTGGCTCGCCGGCGAACATGTCACGCGAGACCAGTACGAGCTTGTGCGCGATACATCCAAGCGAATGAAATACGGCACGCGGACCCATGCGCGCGCAAAGCCTGGCACGCGTTTTTACGATCGCATGGCGTCATGGCCCGTCGCCTTCGAGGAAGGCATGAAAGAGGCATGCCGCAGGCACTTTCCGGCGGAAGACTTTTCGATCTACGTGCACGGACATTCCACCGGCGGTCCCTACGTATCCATGCTGACGCAGCGCGTCCCGAATATTGCGGGCGTCATCGCCATCGAAAATTCCTCGTTCGGGTATATCAACGAGCGCAAGCATCAATGGGGCGGGCATGTCGGCAAGATCGAGGGTTATGCTCCCGTCGCAACAAAGAGCGCGGCCTCATGGCAGGATCCGTTCAACGATCTCTACATCCGCACCTGGCGCGACCTCGCGCGCTATCGTGGCTCCGAAGCGCTCGGGCAAGAGGGACCGGCTGCTCTCATGCGGCTTCCCTGGCTGATGGAGGAGATCCTAGACGCCTGGGACATTGCGAAGAAACGCCCGCAGTTCAAGGCCGAATACATGATCACGCATAACATCGTCGGCGCGCTCGAGGACGCCGCGCGCGCAGCGGCTGCGCGACTGGCGATGTCGCCGGAAGATACCGAAAAACTCGTGCAGCATTACCTCGACTACACGAGCGAGTTGCGGGGCGAAGGCGTCAAGCGCGTGCCGCCCTATCTCTTCGTCATCTCGAAGGACAGTCGCGATCATTCTCCCGAGGTCTACCAGGAAATCATTCTGCCAATGTTTGCCGCCATGAATCCGGCGCCACGCACGGCCGTGACGCGCTTCATGGCCGGCGTCCACACTTACACGAAGCCCGAAGAAGGGCTGCCCGTCGGCATCGCGCCGGCAGCGGCGCAATATTATCACGACGCCATTACGGGCGGCTTCTTCGTCCAAGATTGAGGGGAGACACCAGAATGCACAAAGGCGTGCAATGGCCGACGCCACGGCTGAAATGGCCGGACGACAAGAAGATCTGCTGCACATTCCGCGTCGCCTATGAGGCGTTTCGGAAAAGCGGCCGCTTCAAGCGTTCTGCGAAAATTCCCGTCAACGTCTCCTCGCTCTCGCACGCCAATTACGGCGGCGCGGTCGGCGCGTGGCGGCTGATGGATATTTTCGAGAGGCACGGCATTCCAGCCACCATCGGCGCCAATGGTCTGGCGGTGGAGAAATGGCCCGAGACGATCAAGGCCTTCCATGCCGGCGGTCACGAAATCTGCGCGCATGGCATGACCAATGATCACCACATGCCGGACCTCACGCCGGAAGAGCAGCGCGAGGAAGCGCGCGCCTGCGCCCGCGTCATCGAGGATTGCGTCGGCGTGCGCCCGGTGGGTTGGGTCGGACCCGGCAATCTCGTCACGGCCGAAACGCTCGGGATCGTCGCCGAAGAGGGCTACACCTGGTTTGGCGACGCCTTCGATGATGACGTGCCCTACATCGCGCAGGTGAACGGCCGCAACATCGCGGTCATTCCGAAACTCAACTACGCGAACGACTGGCGCGCATGGTCTGACGGGCTTGGTAACGCCACGTCGTACTTCGAAGGATTCAAGCGCTCGTTTGACTATGTTTATCAGGAGGCTTTGCGCGGCCGCCCCGGCGCGATGGATGTGATTGTGCATTGCGAACTCGGCAGCCGGCCCAACATCGCTTGTGCTTTCGAAGAGATGATCCGCTACGTCCGGCAATATGGCGAGGAGGTCTGGATCCCGACGCGCCGCGAAATGGCGACATATTTGCTGGAAAAATCGGGTCTGGAGCCCGAGCCGTATCGCCCGCTCGATTGAAATGCATCTCGACGCGTGACGCGCAACTGGAGTGCTGGAATGCAAACGAGATTGATAGCGTTGGTTTGCGCGTTGCTGGCGGCGCCAGTCGCGTTCGCGCAGGCGCCGCCTTACACGCCGAGCGCGGTCGAGAAGCTTTATGCGGAGCTCGCCACACTGCCGCCAGCGGAGCGCACGAAACGTCTGGAAGAAGGCGCCCGCAAGGAAGGGGCGATCGTCGTCGTGCACACGTTGCGCGGCGAACTCGGCAGCGGGCACATGGCGTTGTTCCAGAGGCGCTATCCGTTCCTGAAGGTCGAGTCGACGACGGATGTCGGCTCGCAGGATGCGGCCGAGCGTCTCTATGCGGAGGAGACTTCGGGCCGTCATCTGACGGACGTAATCTCGGTCAGCACGACGGATCTCGCCGAAGTTTTCGCGAAGAATTACGTGGCGCGTTATCCGACGCCTGCGGTCGAGGCGTTGACGCCGAAGTTCAAATCCTTCGCGGAGCCGGATGGCCGCTACAATCTGTTCTTCTGGAGCGAGCACGCGATCTCCTACAACAGCGATCTCGTGGCGCCAAAGGATGCGCCGAAAGACTGGATGGATCTGTGCAACCCGGCGTTCAAGGGCGGCGTGTCGTTCGATCCCGCAGAGGTGCGCTTCATCGCGGGCCTCTACGCAATCCTTGGCGAAGCGCAGACGCTCAAGCTCTTCGAATGCATCGGCAAGAACGATCCGATCATCCAGCGCGGTCACTCGCAGCGCATGGAGCTGATGCTGGCTGGCGATCACATAGTGCAGGGTGATAATTACCTTTACCATGGGCTGACCATCAAACGGAAAAACCCAAAGGCGCCTTACGTCATGGTGTTTTCGGCGCCGATCATTGCGGGGCTCGGAGGCTCGTCGATCAATCGCAACGCGCCCCATCCTTACGCGTCCGCGCTTTATGTCGACTGGACTGTCAGCACTGAGAGCCAGGAATATCTCGCGCGCCAATTGCGCGGCCCGGTCACGATCAAGCACCCCTATCTGCCCGACGACGTAACGCTGGTGAACGCCGTCGATCCGCCGAAGGATGTCGCCGCGCGTCTGATGGCGGCATGGTTGCGCGATGTCGAGAAGAAGCGCTGAGCAAGGCGCGTGATCACGAGGGGGAGTTCGCATGAGACCGAAAATCGGCTATCCGGGCGGCAAGATGATCTGCGCCACGTTCACGGTTGCGCTGGAGGCGTTCACGCGCGGCGGACACTTCAAGAAAGAGAAGGGACAGGGCGTCAATCTCGTCTCGCTCTCGCACGCCAATTACGGCGGCAATGCCGGTATCTGGCGCATTCTTGAAATCCTCCAGCGCAACGATGTGACCGCCACCATCGACGTGAATGGGCTTGCGGTTCAAAAGTGGCCCGAAAGCATCAAGGCGCTGCACGATCAGGGCAGCGAGATCACCGGCCACGGCACGACCAACGACATCAAGATGACGGAGCTCACGCCCGAACAGCAGCGCGAGGAAATTCGCGCCGTCAGCCGCATCATCCGCGACGTGACGGGCAGGGCGCCTGTCGGCTGGGTCAGCCCCGGCGGCCATCACACGCGCGAAACGCTCGGCATTCTTGCCGACGAGGGATACATCTGGTGCGGCGATCAATGCGATGACGATCTGCCCTATGTCGTGCAGGTCGACGGCAAGAAGATGGTGGTCATTCCCAAGCACTGGTTCTTCAACGACTGGCGCATGTGGAACGGCGGCGCGAGCAATGGCGCCATGGCGGTGCAAGGCTTCAAGGACGGTTTCGATTTCGTCGTCGAAGAGGCGAAGCGCGGCAAGCCCGGTCGTGTCGACGCGCTCGTGCACGCCGAGCTCGGCGGTCGCCCCTACATGGCGCACGCGTTTGAAAAGATGATCCGCTACTGCAAGGAGCATAAGGACATCGTCTGGTTCCCCACACGCGAGGAACTGGCGCGACACGTGCTCGAGACATCGACAGAAGCCGAGGATTACAATCCGCTAGGATAAGCGCCGGGAGATCGACAATGCCGTTTGCAATGATCACCGGCGGCGCAAGCCTCATCTGCGAAGGAATCCTCCACGTTCTCGTCGCGCGCGGCTGGGACGTGGCGATCGCGGATATCAACTACGAGGGTGCGCAACAGGTCGCCGCTGGCGCCAAGGGACCGGGCGTCGCGCGGGCCTACAAGCTCGATGCGCGTGAGCGCGACGACGTTGCAAAGCTGGTTGGCGAACTCGCGTCGCGTCATGGCCGGTTCGATGGTCTCGTCAACGGCGCGGGCGGCGCGCGCGGCATTGGCTTTCCGCGCATGCCCTTCGTCGAGATGACGCCGGACTATTGGCTGCGCATGATCGACGCCAATCTCAACACGGTGCTGAACGTGACGCACGCCGTGCTGCCTCACATGATCGCCGCGAAAGGCGGTTCGATCGTCAGCATCTCGGCGGGGCGGGGCCTGAAGGGCGGCAAGAATGCGGCGATCTATTCTGCTGCGAAGGCCGGGATCATCGCGTTCAGCCAGTCTGTCGCGCAGGAGGTCGGAGAATACGGCGTGCGCATCAACACGATCGCGCCCGGCAATGCGGAGGCGCGGTGGAAAAAGAGCAATGACGAAAGCCGTTCGCCCCTTGGCCGCAACACGAGCGCCGAGGATGTCGGAAAGGCGGTTGCTTTTCTCTTGTCGGAAGATGCGAGCCACATTACCGGCTCGTGCCTTGATATTTCCGGAGGCACGTCCCTGCATTGAGCAGGAAATTAAAAACTAAAAAAACCACAGGGAGGACGACGCCATGAAAATAACTCCACATACCCGCCCAAATCTTCGCATAGCGCTTTCAACCGCGATCGTTTGCGCAAGCTTGCCACTGACAGCATCCATCGCTTGGGCCGAAGGCCCGCTGCACATCGCCAAACAGGGCAGTATGGAAGCCGGCGGCACGACGATCCTCTGCGAGACCAACGATGGCGGCGATCCCAACAGTACACGCTGGCCGCGTGGCCATGTGACGGTCGACAACGTCTATGCGACCTATCAATACCCGGTCGAGCAGCGCTATCCCTACCCGATCCTCTTCAACTCCGGCGGAGGCCATACGGCGCGCTTCTACGATACGACGCCAGATGGTCGCGAAGGCTGGCTCACGACGTTTCTGCGCGAGGGCTTTCCGACCTATGGCGTCGATCGCGTCAACACGGGCCGAAGCGGCACGGACATTTGCAAGATCAACGCGGTCAAGCTCGGCAAGGCGCCGGTGGCCGAGCTGCCGGCCATCAATCGCTACGCGTTTGAATCATCCTGGGTGACGTTCCGCTGGGGACCGAAATTCGGCGAGCCCTTCCCAGATACGCAATTCCCCGTCGAGGCCGCCGAGACCTATTATCCGCAGACGATCAGCACCTATCGCGATCCGCAGGAGACGCGCAAATCCGTCGCGGCCTTCGCGGCGCTGATCGACAAGGTCGATTCTCCGGTGATCATCCAGACATGGTCGTCATCTGGCCTGCTGGGTTATCTGACGGCGATTGAGCGCCCCGAGAAGGTCAAGGGAATCCTCGCGGTCGAAAGCTCCGTCACGGCCTTCGGCGACATCCCGGAAGACAAACTGCCTGTGCTCGCGCGGATTCCAATCATCATCGTCATCGGCGACCGTGCGCCCGATCGCGTCGAGGCGTCGCGCGCGTTTGAAAAGAAGATGAAAGCGCTGGGCGGCGACGTCACGATCGACGTGCTGCCCGAGAACGGCATTCACGGCAACGGGCACACGCTCGCGGCCGAGAAGAACAATCGGCAGATCATGTTCCGCATGATCGCCTGGATGGAAGGCCACACCTTTAAGACTGCAGCGGCAGCGCCGAAGGCGCGCTGAAGACCGGAGCCGGCGCGTCGCAAGCACCAGCTCGTTTCACCACCTATTGACCCGAACTGGCACGCTAGTTGCCTGAATACGGCAGAGCCAAGGCCTCGACCGTGGCGATCGCCGTCTTGCGGCATGGGGGAGACAATCGGATGGCTAAGAGAAGATCACTTCGGTTGCTGCAGCTCGCATTTTTGGCGGCGCTGGCGTCAGCAGCAGGGCGCAATGACGCGCGCGCGGCCGACACGCTCACAATGGGCGTCATCGGAATCGGCTCGGCCCAGCAATGGGCGCTGTGGATCGCCGACGCCAAGGGCTTCTTCACGGAAAACAATCTGCAGGTCGAGACCGTGACGACGCCGTCCGCCGCAGCTGTCATGCAGCAGATCATCGCGGGCTCGATTCAGATCGGCACCGCAGGGCTCACAAGCCCCATGCGCGCCATCGATCAGGGCATCGCAGTGGCGGTGCTGGGCATCGAGACGCAGGCTCCCCCTTATTCGCTGTGGAGCAAGCCGGCGCTGAAATCCATGTCCGACCTGCGCGGCAAGACCATTGTGGTCGGCGGCGCCAAGGACATCACGCGCACCTATCTGGAGCGCATGGTCGTGCCCGGCGGCGTCCCCAAAGATAGTTATGACCTGATCTATGCCGGCAGCGCCGCCGCGCGCTTTTCCGCGCTGAGCGCGGGCGCGGTGGACGCGGCGCTTCTGAATCCGCCCTTCAATTTCAAGGCGCAGGCGGCCGGGTTCACCAACCTCGGCAATCTCACCGACACAGTGCAGATGCCGTTCACCGGATATGTCGTCGCCACGGCATGGGCGAAAGCGCACAAGCCCCAGCTGACAGCATTTGCGACGGGGATCGCCAAGGGCGTCGACTGGTTCAACAATGAAGCCAATCGCGCGGAGGCGATCGATATCCTCCAGAAAGTGTCGAAGGCCGACAGGGACGATGTCGCCGCGACTTACGACCTCTATCGCAAGCTGCAGGTCTTCCCGCGCAAGGGCGTGATAGCGGGCAGCCAGATCGCCTCGATCATCCAGGCGCTGCAGGATGTCGGCGAGCTCGACGGGCCCCCCGATATCGCCCGTTTCATCGATCCGCAGATCGCCGCCATTGTCGAGAGCGTGAAATGAGCCGAGTATTGGCGCGGCCCACAAAGAGACCTTTCCGATGATCGTTCGTAACCAGCCCGACGGCTCACTGATCCTCGTCAACCAGAGCGACCACGCCAAACTTTCGGGCATCCTCGCAGCGCATTGGGGCAATGCCGATTTCATGGCGCCCGACCCGCGCGAATCCTTCGTCAGGGCGGCGGCTTTTCATGATTGCGGATGGTTCAGCTACGAGACGCGCCCGAATTACGATCTGGAGCGCAAGTCGCCGCCGAATTTCCCGCAAGTGCCGCTGGACGCCAAGCAGCTCACGGCCTTTCAGGGCGGCCTCGACTGGCTGTGGGGCATCGACCCCTATGCCGGACTGCTGATCAGCCGTCACCGCACGGGCCTGTGGCGCAACCGTTATGGCGCCGTCGCTTATCCGCCGGCGCCGCCGCCGCGCGTGCTGACGCCGGACGTCGAGGCCTTCATCGCTTTCAACGAACACAAGCAGGAAACGGCTCTGGCGTCGCTCGACGCCGCGAAGTTCCGCGTGAATTACCAGCTCCTGCAAATGCTGGATCTCATGTCGCTCTTCGTCTGCACGTCGGATCCGCGCGAGGATCGGCTGGAAAATGTCCCGGCGTCCTATGCGGGTAACGGGCAGGACGGAATCGTGATGACGCTGACCCCGCTCGGCGATGGCCGCGTGAAGGTTTCGCCGTTTCCGTTCAACCGTTCGGCGGTCGACGTCGCGTTTGTCTATCGCCACATACCGGCGCAGGACTTCGCCTCGCAGGATGACTTCCGCATCGCTTATTTTGGCGCCGCGCCGAAGGTCATGACATTCACCTTCGTCTGAACGCGCGGCCGTTCAGGCGAACTGGAGACTTGCAATGCTGGACATCAATCTTCCCGACGTGCTCGATGAATTCACGCCCGCCTATATGGAATATCAGAAAGCCGTCGACACCAACGACATCGAGACCATGAACAAGCTGTTCTGGAACAGCCCGCAAACGGTGCGCTTTGGACCGGTCGGAAGCTTGATAGGTTACGACATGATCTCGTCCTACAGGCGCGAGCGCGTCGGGCATGTCAGCAGCGAGCGCACCTTGCGCAACACTGTCATCACGACCTTCGGCCGGGATTTCGCGGTGACCAACACCGAGACGATGAAACAGGGTTCGACCGTGGTGGGGCGCCAGAGCCAGTCCTGGCTCCGGACCGAAGACGGCTGGAAGATCATCGCCGCGCATGTCTCGGACCAGCCGGGAACCTGAGACAAGGAGCGCGCGTCAATCGCGCTTCTTCGCCACTGGAAGCAGTGGCGTAAGGTTCGGCCGCAACTGTTGATCGAACGCGTGCAGGATGATCGAGGTCTGCGAATAATTCGCCATCAGCAGGACGATCTCGACGAGGCTTTTCTGCCCAAAGAGATTCAGCGCTTCGGCATAGGTCTGCGCTGAAAGGCGCCTGTCGCCCAGCAATTCGCGCGCGACCTTGATGATCGAGGTTTCTTTCGGTGACAGGTCTTGAAGCGGCTGCCGGAATTTGACGATGTCGATCGCCTGCTGGCTGAGCCCGG
>JANXTB010000070.1 GCA_025356415.1 Hyphomicrobiales bacterium | reverse complement strand
GCTCGCCGGCATTCCCTCGATCATCTACGGCATGTGGGGTTTCTTCGTCCTCGCGCCGTTCATGACCGATCATGTGCAGCCGTTCTTCATCAATCTCTTCGATGGCGTCCCGGTGCTGGGCACGATCTTCGCGGGGCCGCCGTCCTACCTCTCGCTGTTCAACGCGTCGGTGGTGCTGGCCATCATGATCCTGCCGTTCATCACGGCGATCTCGCGCGACGTGTTTTCCACTGTGCCGCCGATGCTGAAGGAATCCGCCTACGGGCTTGGCTGCACGACCTGGGAAGTGGTGCGCAATGTCGTCATCCCATTCACCCGCGCGGGCGTGCTCGGCGGCATCATGCTGGCGCTCGGCCGCGCGCTTGGCGAGACGATGGCGGTGACGTTCATCATCGGCAATTCATTTCAGATCAACGGCTCGATCTTCTCGCCGGGCACGACGATTTCGGCGGCCATCGCCAGCGAATTCGCGGAAGCGAGCGGCGTGCATATGTCGGCGCTGATCCTGCTCGGCCTGCTGCTCTTCGTGCTTACTTTCATCGTTCTCTCGTCGGCGCGCCTCATGCTCGCCCGGCTTGAAGCCGCGGCGGGGAGGTAAGCCCATGAACGCCAACGTCAACGCGATCTACAAGGCGCGCGCCCGCAAGGACAAGATGGTACGCGTCCTCTGCTTTGCCGCCGCCGCCTTCGGTCTGCTGTGGCTGTCGCTCATCCTGTTCACGCTGTTCTGGAACGGGCTTGGCGGCCTGAGCCTTTCTGTGTTCACAGAAATGACGCCGCCGCCCGGCTCCAAGACCGGCGGTCTCGCCAATGCGATTTTCGGCTCTATTGTGATGACCGTGCTCGGCGTCGGCATCGGCGCTCCGCTCGGCCTGCTCGCCGGCACTTATCTGGCGGAATATGGCCGTCACGAGAAGCTTAGTTTCTACGTGCGTTTCATCAACGACATCCTGCTGTCGGCGCCCTCCATCGTCATCGGCCTGTTCATCTATGGCGCCGTAGTGGTGCCAATGGGCGGCTTCTCGGCCTTCGCCGGTTCGCTCGCGCTTGCGGTGATCGTCGTGCCGGTCGTCGTGCGCACGACGGAAGACATGCTGCTGCTGGTGCCCAACCAGTTGCGGGAAGCGGCTTCCGCACTGGGACTTCCGCGCTCCTACGTGATCCGCTCCATCGCCTACAAGGCGGCGCGCACGGGTCTCATCACTGGCGTGCTGCTGGCGACGGCGCGTGTCGCTGGTGAAACCGCGCCGCTGTTGTTCACGGCTTTGTCGAACCAGTTCTGGAACGCGAACCTGATGACCACGATGGCGAACTTGCCCGTCACCATCAATAATTTCGTGCAGAGCCCTTACGAATATTGGCGGCAGCTTGCTTGGACAGGCGCGCTGCTCATCACTCTGGCGGTGCTGGCGCTGAATATTTTCGCCCGCCTGCTCGCCGCCGAAAGGAAAAAAACGTGAGCGACGTTGACCTCATGACCCACCCCGCGCAAAGCAAGACCGTCGCCGCACAAGCGAAGCTCGAAGTTCGCAACCTCGACTTCTTCTACGGCGCGTCGAAGGCGCTGAAGAACATCAACCTGCGCCTTGAGGCCAACACGGTGACGGCTTTCATCGGCCCGTCGGGCTGCGTCAAGTCCACGCTGCTGCGTGTGCTGAACCGCATGTATGATCTTTATCCGGGCCAGCGCGCCGAGGGTGAAGTCCTGCTCGACGGTCAGAACATCCTGAACCCCAGCGTCGATCTCAACCTGCTGCGCGCACGCGTCGGCATGGTGTTCCAGAAGCCGACGCCGTTTCCGATGACGATCTATGACAACATCGCCTTCGGCATCAAACTTTACGAAAACATCTCGAAGAGCGAACTCGACGGGCGTGTCGAGCACGCGCTGCGCGGCGCGGCTTTGTGGAACGAGGTGAAGGACAAGCTCAATGCGAGCGGCCTGTCGCTTTCGGGCGGCCAGCAGCAGCGTCTGTGCATTGCGCGCACGGTCGCCATTCAGCCTGAAGTGATCCTGTTCGACGAGCCGTGCTCGGCGCTCGATCCGATCTCGACCGCGAAAGTGGAAGAGCTGATCGACGAGCTGAAGACGAAATACACGATCGCCATCGTCACGCACAACATGCAACAGGCGGCGCGCGTTTCGGAAAAAACAGCGTTCATGTATCTCGGCGAACTCATCGAGTTTGACGAGACGACGAAAATCTTCACGGCGCCGTCGGTGCGCCAGACGCAAGATTACATCACCGGCCGGTTCGGCTGAGCTGGGAAGAGGATCACCTTATGAGCGAACATACAGTCGCTGCCTACGACAAGGAACTCGGACAGCTTGGACGCAACATCGCCGAAATGGGCGGTCTTGCGGAAAAGATGATTTCCGATGCGATGGACGCGTTGCTCGCCATGGATGTCGAGCTGGCGCGCGCCGTCGTCGCCACTGACCAGCGCCTCGATGCGCTTCAGCGCCAGGTCGAGGAACTCGCCATTCTCACCATCGCGCGCCGTCAGCCGATGGCTGTGGACTTGCGCGAAATCGTCGCCGCGATCCGCGTGTCGGGCGATCTCGAACGCGTCGGCGATCTCGCGAAGAACATCGCCAAACGCACGCTGAAGCTGGCCATGGAGCCGCGCATTCCGCGCGCCGCCATCGGCCTCAAGCACATGGGCGAAACAGCGCAATTGCAGCTGAAGAACGTGCTCGACGCTTATGCGAGCCGCGATATCGACAAGGCCAAGGAGGTCTGGGAACGCGACGCCGAACTCGACGCGATGGAAGACTCGGTGTTCCGCGACCTGCTCACCTACATGATGGAAGATCCGCGCAACATTTCGTTCTGCACGCATCTGCTGTTCTGCTCGAAGAACCTCGAGCGGGCAGGCGACCATGCGACCAACATCGCCGAGACGGTCTACTACCTCGTCACCGGCCAAAGCCTGCCGATCGACCGCCCGAAGGGCGGCTCATCACTGACGACAACGGCCAATTAGGACACAACAGATGAACACGCGTGACGATCAAAACCGCCCGCGTATTCTGGTCGTCGAGGACGAGGCGGCGCTGGCGATGCTGCTCGCCTACAATCTCGAAGCCGAAGGTTACCACGTCGATCGCTGCGACCGTGGCGACGAGGCGGAAATGCTGCTCGCGGAAAACCCGCCCGATCTCGTCATCCTCGACTGGATGCTGCCGGGCGTTTCCGGCATCGAGATCTGCCGTCGCCTGCGGGCGCGCGACGCCACGCGCGCGCTGCCTGTCATCATGCTCACCGCGCGCGGCGAAGAGGGCGAGCGCATTCGCGGCCTCTCCGTCGGCGCCGACGATTATGTGGTGAAGCCGTTCTCGGTTCCCGAACTCATGGCCCGCGTGCGCGCTCTCCTGCGCCGCGCCAGCCCCGAGCGCATCGCGGGCCGGCTCACGGCGGGCGAAATCGAACTTGATCGCGAGACGCGTCGTGTGCGCCGTGCGGGCCGCGAGATCCATCTCGGCCCGACCGAATTCCGCCTGCTGGATTATCTGCTCGAAAAGCCCGGCCGCATCTTCACCCGCGCGCAATTGCTCGACGCGGTCTGGGGGATGTCGGCGGAGATCGACGAGCGCACCGTGGACGTCCATGTGGGACGGTTGCGGCGGGCCTTGTCGCGGGGCCGCGAGATCGATCCGATCCGCACCGTGCGCGGGGCCGGATACGGCTTCGACGAAATGTTCGGCAGGGCCCAGGCAAAAGCTTAGGTCAAGCTAAAAGTTTGTCATAGTTGATCAATCTGGAATAAGTAATCCTGTCCGCTTTCGTCATTCATGAAGGCGGCACAGGAGCTTCTGGATGTGGGCCTATTTCAAAGACCTGCTCGATACCGATTCGCTTTCCCCTCATGGCATTTGCCTGCTTTGGCGCCCTGAGTTGATCTGGACGCATGTCGTTTCGGATTTTCTGATCGGCGCGTCCTACTTCTCGATCCCGGTGTTTCTGGGCTGGCTGGTGTGGAAGCGGCCCGATATCAGCTTCGGCTGGGTGGTCTGGTGCTTCGCGATTTTCATTCTCGCCTGCGGCGCCACTCACCTCTTCTCCATCTGGACGCTGTGGGTCCCTGATTACGGCGCCGAGGCGTTGATCAAGGCCGTGACTGCAGGCGCCTCGATCGCCACCGCGGTGGCTCTCTGGCCAATGCTCCCCAAGGCGCTATCCTGGCCCTCGCCAGCGCAGCTCGCCGGCGCCAACAGCGAACTCATGGCTCTGGTCGCCGAGCGGGACGCGGCGCTGGCGGCGTTGCGTCACGAATCGGCTGAGCGCGCGCGCGCCGAAGATATGCTCCGGCAGGCGCAGAAGATGGAGGCGCTTGGCCAGCTCACCGGTGGCGTGGCGCATGATTTCAACAATCTGCTGACAGTCATTTCCATGAACCTCGATCGCATCGAGCGCTCGACGCCGCTCGTCGGCGAGACGGTGCTCGCGCGATCCGTCCGACATGCGCGGTCCGCTGCTGACAAGGCCGCCAGCATCACGGGCCGTATGCTCGCCTTCGCCCGCAGGGAGACGCTGAACCCCAGCAGCTTCGACGCGCGCGCTGCCGTGCGCGAGATCGAGCCGATCCTGCAGGATGTCCTGCGCGGCCAACACAGGCTCGTGCTCGATCTCGATGACGAGCCCTGCGGGACATTTGCGGATCCTCACCAATTCGACAATGCGATCCTGAACCTCGCCATCAATGCG
>JANXTB010000221.1 GCA_025356415.1 Hyphomicrobiales bacterium | reverse complement strand
CAGAGCGTGTTCAGCAAGGCGGTCGATACTATGGTGACGAGCTCGCAACGCGTGCTGAACATGGCTGCCGTTACGGCCAACGATGTCGCGCATTGGATTCCGCACCAGGCCAATCTGCGCATCACCGCCGCCGTCGAGCGGCGGCTCGGGCTCAATCCATCGCGCGGCCTCTCCACCTTGCGCGACTTCGGCAATTCCTCCGCCGCGACCATTCCCCTCACGCTGTCGCAAGCCGGACGGGCGCGCGCCTTCATTCCCGGCGATCTTTGCCTGATGAGCGCAGTGGGCGCGGGGCTTTCTGGCGGGGCGATCCTGTTTCGCTGGTGACAGGCGCCTGCCTCTTGAGCTTGGCTCTAGAATTTCCCTTGCGGATGCCGCAGTGTGGAACAAGTTTCGCATACGGACCTACGAGGTTCGGGGCGATCCCGGTTCCCAGGAAGCAAGGAAGCATCTCATGAAGGGCTTGTTGAAACACGCCGCCGTGGCGGTCGCCATGGCCGGATTCGCGACGGGCGCGTCCGCCGCCGAAAAGCTGAAGGTCGGCTTCGTCTACGTCGGCCCGGTTGGCGACTTCGGCTATTCCTACCAGCACGATCAGGGCCGCCAGGCCATGGTGAAGGCGCTCGGCGACAAGGTCGAGACCACGATCCTCGAGAATGTGCCGGAGAATGACAGCGAGCGTTCGATCGAGCAGCTCGCCCGCACCGGCCACAAGCTGATCTTCACGACGTCGTTCGGCTTCATGGAGCCGACCCTCAAGGTCGCCAAGAAATACCCGAATGTGAAGTTCGAGCACGCCACCGGCTTCAAGCGCGCGACCAATGTCGCCACCTATTCGGCGCGCTTCTATGAGGGCCGTTACGTGATCGGCCAGATCGCCGGCAAGATGACGAAGACGAACACCATCGGCTACGTCGCCGCCTTCCCGATCCCGGAAGTCGTCTCGGGCATCAACGCCTTCTATCTCGGCGCGAAATCGGTCAACCCGGACGTCAAGATCAAGATCATCTGGGCGAACACCTGGTTCGACCCGGGCAAGGAAGCCGACGCCGCCAAGGCGCTGCTGGCGCAGGGCGCCGACATCATCTCGCAGCACACCGATTCGGCGGCTCCCCTGCAGGAAGCCGAAAAGGCCGGCAAGCTCGCCTTCGGCCAGGCGTCGGACATGACGCGATTCGCCCCCAAGGCGCAGCTCACCTCCATCGTCGACGATTGGTCGGGCTATTACATCGAGCGCACCAAGGCGGCTCTCGACGGCAAGTGGAAGTCCACGGACACCTGGCACGGCATGAAGGACGGCATGGTCGTGATGGCGCCCTACGCCAATATGCCGGCCGACATCAAGGCCATGGCCGAGAAGACCGCCGCCGGCATCAAGGACGGCTCGGTCCTTCCCTTCGCCTGCCCGGTCGTCGACCAGAGCGGCAAGACGGTGGAGTGCAAGGGCGGCAAGACTTTGGACGACGGCCAGATCCTCAGCATGAACTGGTACGTCAAGGGCATCGACGGCTCCGTGCCGAAGTAAATCCCAACTGGCTGGATCATCTCCGTCATATGAAAGGCCCCTTCCCCGGAAGGGGCCTTTTTCGTTGTCACGGGAGTGACACAAAAACCACACGGCTCTGGTTAATGCGTCTGATTGCGTACATTTTCGGCAAATTGCCAAGCTTGTGGCCAGCAGGTCATTTTTGTGGCTTTGGTTTTTAAGCGAACCATGTTGGAAAGGACCCACAGCTTGGCTGTCCAAATTCGTTTTTCCCGCTCACCCGAGGCTTTCCATGTCCTTCAAAACCTTCCTCGGCGCCGCTGCTGCGGTCGCTATCGTGACGCAGGCCTCGGCCGCTGACCTCGGCTCCAAGAAGCCCGCAGCTGCCCCCGAGCCGCTTCCCTATTTCCTGTTCATGGACACCCAGGTTTCCTACCAGTTCTACACGGCCGCCAAGGAACCGGCGATCACGGGCCCGATCCAGAAGAACCTGATCACGCTCACGCATTTCGACGTGACCCGGTGGGGCACCAACTTCATCAACGTCGACTTCATCAAGTCGAACCACTTCGACCCGGCCAACAACAGCACCAATGGCGCGTTTGAAGTTTATGGGCTCTACCGCGGCACGCTCTCCGGCAACTACCTTGCCGGCGCCAAGACCTTCTCTTTCGGCCCTGTGAAGGACATCTCTCTCGTTGGCGGCTTCGACCTCAACACCAAGAACACGACGTTCGATCCGCAGAAGCGCCTGATTGTCGGCGGCGTGCAGTTCGCGTTTGACGTGCCGGGCTTCCTGAACGTGTCGCTTCTCGCCGGCAAGGAATGGGGACATTGCGGCCTCACCGTTGCTCCTTTCGACTTCTGCGTTGGCGTTGGCAAGACGACCAATCCGTCATTTGACGTGAATGCGCATATCGAAATCGCGTACATGCAGCCGCTCGCCTTCACGGGCCTGCCGCTCAAGTTCTCGGGCTTCACGAACATCGTCACGCCGAAGGGCAAGAATGGCGACGGCACGCAGACGAAGACGGAAGTTCTCTCGGACAACCGCCTGACTCTCGACATCGGCAAGCTCGCGTTCAACAAGGCCAACACGATCGACACCTTCGTCGGCTACCGCTACTGGCTGAACAAGTTCGGCAACTCGTCGAAGGGCACCACCGGCGGCACGATCGAGAACCAGATCTACGTCGGCGCTGCGTTCCACCTGTAATCTTCGGCCTCACGGCTGACCTATTCCAAGGACGGCGCCCCGGCGCCGTCCTTTTTCTTTGGGCAGACCAAAGTCGAATGGGATTGCCAGTCCCGCTGCGGATTTGTACCCTCCGGCCACAACAAAAAAATTCCGAAATGGGAGAGATTGCGATGACGATTTCCGTAAAGCCCCTCGATGGACCTCTGGGGGCGGAAATCTCTGGGCTCGACGCCCGCCACATCACGCCGGAGGACCGGCAGGTCCTGCTCGACGCCTTCAACGCCTATCACGTGCTCGTCGTGCACGGCCCGACCATCACGGATGACGAACTGGTCGAATTCGGCAAGAGCTTCGGCCATATCGAAAAGGCCCGCAAGAAATCGCCGCTGTCGGACCGCGACGACATCATGGTCATTTCCAACATCCGCCAGAACGGCGAGCTCGTCGGGTCCCTGCCGGATGGCGAAATGTCCTATCACTTCGACCGCATCCACCAGGTCCAGCCCTGCAAGGGCGCGGCGCTGCACGGCCTCGAAATCCCGTCCGAGGGGGGCGACACCTGCTTCGCCAATATGGTGCGCGCCTACGAGACGCTGCCCGAGGCGACCAAGAAGCGGATAGAGGGCCTGAAGGCGCTCAACACTTTCACCTATGGCGCGACCAAGGCCGGCAGCAAGGACGAGATGGGCCCGCACGCGATCCACCCGATCGTCCGGCGCATCCCCGAGACCGGCAAAAAGGCGCTCTACGTCTGCCGCCTGATGACCGACAGCATCGTCGGCCTGCCAAAAGAGGAAAGCGACGCGCTCATCACCGAGCTTTGCGACCACATCGAGAACACCGGGCTGATCTACCAGCACAAGTGGAAGGTCGGCGACATCGTCGTTTGGGACAACCGCTGCACCAGCCATGCGCGAACCGATTTCTCGGATCAGGAACGCCGCCTCATGAAGCGCGTCACCATCGGGGACACGGTCCCGCCGTTGCAATAGGCTGCCAGCCTTCAGAAAAACCCGCGCCTCGCCAGCGCGGGTTTTTTTGTTACGCCCACGATCTCGACTTTGTGCTTTTCGAGCCCCATCTCCCCAGACTAGAGTTCTTACAACCAAGCCGGCGGCTCTCTTCAACGTGAGCTTGAGAACTTGGTCCACGGGAGGTCATTCATGCAGCGCCTGAACATCAATGGAAAAGTGCACGAGGTCGACGCCGAGCCGGATACGCCCTTGCTGTGGGCGATCCGCGAGCAGGTCGGCCTGACCGGCACGAAATACGGCTG
>JANXTB010000423.1 GCA_025356415.1 Hyphomicrobiales bacterium | reverse complement strand
GCGCATGCGCTGGAAGTCGCGTCACGGGGGCGCGCTCATCGATTGCCAGCTTGATCTGCTCGGCGGCCAAAGTCGCCGCGGCGATTGTTGTCGCCACGACGAGCACGACAGGTTCGCCCACGTAGCGCAATTCGTGCTGCGCCAAAACCGGTTGCGGCGGAGCCACGTCGGGATCACCCTGAAACTTCGCCTTGCTCTCAAAACCCGGCGGGCAAACTTCCCAAGGTATTCCGCCAAGACCATCGCGCGCGGCGTCTTCGCCGGTGAAAATAGCGACGACGCCGTCCACAGCGCGCGCGGCGGATGTATCGACCCCGCGCAGCACGGCGCTGGCCACTGGCGACCGGAAGACGATCGCATGCAGCATGTCGGGTTCAGCGAAATCCGCCACGAAACGACCCCTGCCGGTCAGCAGGTTTTCGTCTTCGTATCTGGGCAGCCTTTCGCCGATCCACGCCACGGCTAGTCGCCTTCGGACAGAACGAAATCGAAGTCCTTGCCGGCTGGCGTATAGATCTCGAAGATTTCGAACAGCTCGTTCGAAACGTTGCTGAGCGAGTGTTTCGCGCCGGCAGGAATGTAGACGATCTGCCCCGCCTTGATGGTGACAGTCTCGTTTTCGATCCGCAGCCGGCCTTCTCCCGACTTCACGATATAGATGTTGTCCGAAACGGTATGACGGTGCAGCGATCCGTTCGGTCCGCCGGCGACGAGCCTGTTGAGATGCAGGTCGATCTTGTCCGTCATGGTGCCGTCAACGAGCAGCAGCGTGTCGCCGCGACCATTTTCCATCGGCACGGAAGCCGCCTTGTCCAGATCGATGATGCGATACATGGGACTTCCTCGAGTGCAAGTTTCAGAACAATGGCGCGCCTGCCTGAGAGGCGATGGCGGGTTCGAGATCGACGCCTAGACCCTGCCGGCATGCTTCTTCGTAGATCCAGAAAGCTTGCGCGACATCCTGCGTCACCAAGCCCTGGCTACGCACAATGATCTGCTCATCGTCCGAGCGCCTGCGCATATCGGGCCGCGCGACGACTTCGCCGAGATCGGCGCGCACCCAATCGTCTGTGTAGACGCCCTTCTCGATGAGCGCGGCAATGTCGGGGCAGATGCGCACCTGCTTGCGCTCGTCGACCATGAAGGTCATGCCCTGATAGGTCGCAAGATCGACTTCCTGATAATTACCGAGCGCATAAATAAAGACGCCCGGGGCAAACCAGGGCTTTTCGAGATAGGGCGTCGTGGCGGACGTCGCCGTCATCACGACGTCGGCGTCCTTCACGCTCGCCTGCGCGGATTCGATTGCGACTACGTTCTGACCGAGTTCGACCTTCATGCGCGCTGCGAACGCCTGGGCCTTGGAGAAGTCGCGCGCCCAGATGCGGGTCTCGCGTGGTTTCATCACAGCCGTCATGGCGATCAGGCTTGAATAGGACATATAGCCGGTGCCGGTCACCGTGAGGATTTCGCTTCCCTTGCGCATGAGATGCTTGGCCGCAGCGGCCCCGCATGCGCCCGTGCGCAGCGCATGGCTCCAATGCTCATCGACGAAGGCGAAGAATTCGCCCGTGCGCGTGTCGCTGAGAAGAACGTGTTTGGTCGGACGAGAACCGGCGACGGCGTAGCCTGCGGGCGTGCGGTTGAGGCCGAGGATGCGAAAGCCCGCGACGCCGAGACGGCCCAGCACGCAGCCTTTTGCTTTATAATTAGTCGGCTGCCCGGGCGCCGGCATGTCGAGCTGACGCACGGACGCAAAAGACACGTCGCCATAATAGTGATCGAGAAGCGTTTCCTCGGCGATGCGCACGCTCGCTTCCGGCATCAGCAGGCGTTTCACCTCCGGATTGGAGATGTAGCGGAACGCATAATTTCCCGCCTCAGTTCGGCGGGGCAATGGCGACGCAGGCTCATTCATCAGGCGTGACTCTCCCTCAACTCAGAACGCCTTCGGCCCGGCGAGACTTGGCGACAAATGCATGACCAGCCGCTCAGCGCTTACGCCGATATGGCTATGGAGCAATTCTCCCAAGCGTTCCGGATCGCGATTGATGGCGGCGTCGAAAAGAAGCTTGTGATCGGCATATTCATTCTCCGACCAATGTCCGAGCCCGATAGCCGATCGGCGGTAACGCTCCGCATGGTCGAAGACGATCGACCACAATTGCTGCGTCCAGCGGCTTCGGCATCCAGCGATCAGCGCGCGATGAAATTCGGTGTGACGCTCTTCCCAGACGGCGCGTTCAGCAACCGTTTCCGGCTTGCTGCGCGAGACCTTTCCGAACCGGTGGAAGGTTGCGACGAGATTGGATTCCCATTGCTCGCTGCCGTTCTGGGCTGCGTCTTGCGCCGCGAGAACTTCCAGCTTGCGCCGCGTCTCGACAATGTCGTGAAGATCCTCGAGCGAAAAAGGAGCTGCGCGAAATCCCTTCTGTCCCACCTGCACGACAAGCCCGGACTCGGAGAGACGCGACAGAGCCTCGCGCAGGGGCGCAATGCCGGACTCGTACAATTCGCGCATGCGCTCAAAACGCAGAGGCTCGTTCGGCTGGAAGCGATTGGCCAGCAGATCGTCGCGCAGACGCCGAAAGACCTGCTCGGTGCGCGTGGCTGCATCTTTCGGCTCGGCCGTCGCCGCCATGCTGTGAGCGCTCCTGTCGCGCGGAAGATATTCCCGAGAATTTCGAAATCCCCGCATTCTAAGATCGAGGGGGCGCACGAGAACAGCCGCCGGACGGCGATATTTTGGGCATTCCCGCCTCATAAATTCGGCGATCTGACGATATTTTTTGCAAGTAACTAAATTCACCGCAAATTTCGAAATCCCGTCTTGCGGCACGCATTTTTGTATGTCCGAATTCATAAATGGGCTCATCGGCACGCGTGGACCGATCCTTGCTTGCGCCAAAAACCACACTTCATTGCTCAGGGGAGTCGTCTTCATGCGCTGTCTGAAAACTATCGCCATCGCCCTCGCCCTGATGGGCTCGACGGCTCTCCACGCGGAAGAATATTCGATCAAGGTCGCAACGCCCGAAACGCCCACATCTTTCGACAATCTTTATTTGCAGATCGCTTACGAAAAGGGCTTCTTCAAAAAGAACGGGCTCATCGTCACCGAGTTCATGCAGCTCAAGGGAGGCCCGCTGGCGACAACAGCAGTCGTCTCCGGTCAGGCCGATGTGACGGCTACAGACGTTGAAGGCGTCATCCAGGCGACGAAGGCCGGCTATGGCGTGCGCGCCGTTTCTTCGCCCTCCCCGAAACTGACCTATGTTGTCGCCGCGCGGAAAGACATTACTTCCTGGAAGGATCTCAAGGGCAAGCCGTTCGCGGTATCGCGCGCTGGCGCATTGTCGCAATATGTCAACTTTCCATTCCTCGCGCGCGACGGCCTCACGAAGAACGACGTGCAATGGCTGTCTGTCGGCAGCAGCAGGGATCGCCTGCTCGCGCTGTCAGCCAATCGCGTGAAAGCCGCCGTTCTCTACATCGACGACGTGATTGAACTGCGCGACAGTCCGGACATCCATTTTCTCGGGGAGATCGCAGAACTACTGCCGAACTATGCGCATGAGCTTCTGCTCGTGAACAAGGACGATATCGACCAGCGCCCGGAAAAGGTGACGCGCATCGTGCAGTCGATCATGGAGGCCTGCCGCTTCCTGGTGACAAATCGCCAAGAGTCGATTGACGTCTTCATCAAATACACCAACGCCAATCCCAAGGTCGCTGGAGAGATCTACGACTACCTTCTCCCGCGCAAGGTCTGGGGCGTGAACGGCGGCATGACGGAGAAGCTGCTCGACGGCGCGCTCGATCTGTCGATGCAGAACGGCGCCATTGATGCGCGCATTCCGCACGCAAATTTCGCCGACTTCCGTTTCCAGGACGAAGCGCTGAAGCGCCTCGGCGGACCCATTCCGGAATAAGTTGAAGAGTGAAGAGCAATGGTCCCCGCCCTCGAAGTCAGAAGCCTCTACAAGCAGTTTCCGACGCAAGACGGCGAGGGCTTTCACGATGTCCTCGTCGATGTGAATTTTACAGCGGAGGCCGGTGAGTTCGTCTCGCTCATCGGCCCCAGCGGCTGCGGAAAGACGACGCTGCTGCGCATCGTTCATGGGCTTGAAACAGCGACGACCGGCGAGATCATCTGCAACGGCATGGAGGTGAAAAAACCTGACCATCGCCGCGGACTGGTGTTCCAGCATTTCAACCTATTTCCGTGGCGAACGGTTGTCGAAAATATCATCTACGGCCTCGAGGTTCGCGGCGACGATCGGGGCCGCAGGATGGACCGCGCGCGGCTGATGCTCGATCTCGTCGGCCTCTCCGGCTTCGAGAACCATTATCCGCATGAGATCTCGGGCGGCATGCAGCAGCGCGTCGGCATCGCGCGCGCGCTCGCGCTCGATCCGGAAGTTCTTCTCATGGATGAGCCCTTCGGCGCGCTCGATGCAATCACCCGCGAGAAACTGCAACGCGACATCTCAGCCATTCTCGAACGGCAGCCGAAGACGACGCTATTCGTCACCCACAATATGGATGAAGCGATCTATTTCTCGGATCGCATTCTCGTTTTCGGCACGCGGCCGGGCCGCATTATCGAGGAAGTGAAAGTTTCCCTTCCGCGCCCCCGACAAGCCGACACCATTCGCGCCAGTCAAGAATTCGCAGAGCTGCGCACGCACCTTTGGCAGCTCCTTTCGAAAGAGATGCAACGTGAAGACGCATAAGGGGAAATCCTACGGGCCGTTCCTGCGCGACATGAGCGTGCATGTTCTCGTGCTGGTGATCTGGGAGATCGCCTGTCGGACAGTCATTCCGCCGATCTATCTTCCGGCCCCGTCGAGCATCGTCACAGCCTTCATTGCAACGGCGAAGTCCGGCGAACTTGCGACGCAACTTGGCCAGACGGTCTCGGTGCTCGCACTCGGCTTTTTCCTCGCGCTGGTGACAGGCATGATGCTCGGTGTCGCCATGGGCGCGTCACGCGTGCTGAGCCGGCTGCTCGACCCTTACATCAATGCGCTCAACGCCATGCCTACAGTGGCGCTCGTGCCGCTTGTCGTTATCTGGTTGGGGCTGGGTTACGAGGCTAAGGTGTTTCTCACCTGGATCGTCAGTTTCTTCTCGATCGTGATCAGCGCACAAACCGCCGTGCAGAATATTCCGCACGCGTATCTCGACACGGCGCGCGCCTTCGCCAGCGGTCCTTTTGCGACTCTCAACAAGGTCATCATCCCCGCGTCCATTCCCTATTTTGTATCCGGCATAAGGCTCGGCCTCGCGCGCGGGTTGGTGGGTGTTGTCGTCGCGGAAATGTTCACGGCGCTGTCCGGGCTTGGCTACATGGTCACGACTTACGGGAATACGTTCAGGATCAATTTCGTTTTCGTGCCAATCATCACGCTGGCGTTTCTGAGCGTCTTCCTCAACGCGCTCCTGCGGATGGCCGAGAGACGTCTGACGCCCTGGAACCGTGGACGCGCGAGGTAAGCCAATGGGCGTCGCGGTCAAGCGCTTCGAAATGGCTGGCCCCGAGGACGCGCAAGGCATTGTCGCGGCCCTTCAGGCGCTCGGTCCCGCGCGCATCGATCGACTGGCGCTTGCTGTGAAAGTCGAAGGCACGGCGACGATCAACGATTTCTCCCGCGCGCTCGCGCTGCGGGCCATCGACGAGGCCCTTTCAGCCGCAGGTCTGGGCCATACACAACGGCAGATCATCATCTCGACAGGATGCGAAGGAATCTGCTCACCCGGCGGCTATCTCATCGCCGACGTGAGAGACGTTCCCACCGAATTTCCCGCACTCGCCTTCGGCGTCGGCCAGTCCGGCAAGCTTGATGCGGGCGACATGATCGGCGTGGAACACGTCACCGCCGCCGCGCTCGCAACGAAACGCGCCATGGATCAGGCGGGGCTGACGCCCTCACAAGTCGCACTGGTGCTTTTGAAGAGTCCCGTACTCACGCGTGCGTCTGCGGCCGCAGCCGGTTCCGGAGCACGCGCGGCGCGCGCCAATTCGACAGCGCTTTCGCGTGGCGTCGCCGCACTCGGCGTCGGCTGCCTCCTTGGCGAGATCGACATCGCGCAGATCGATGAAGACGCCATACCGGGACGCCCCGATCTCTACAGCACGCGCGCGATGGTTTTTTCAGGGACCGAGACCGACGCGTGCGAAGCGATCGTCCTCGGCAATCTGCCCGGCATCCCGCCTTCCATTCTGAGCGGTCTCACGCAGGATCTTCTCGACATCGACGGTCTCGCGAAAATCGCCGGACATGGCGATGCTGAAGCCGGACGGGAAAACGTCAGACAAGGCCGCGTTCACGCGAGTTTCTTCAAGGGTGGCAGCAGCGCCGACGGGCGCATTCGTGGCGGACGAACGACGATCCACTCAAGTGAAATGGACCCTGACAAGCAATTGCGCGGCGCGGCCTCGGGCGTGCTCGGCGCCTTTCTGGGCTCCACGCAATTTTTCATGTCCGGCGGCGCAGAGCATCAGGCGCCTCCCGGGCAATGCCTCTACGCTGCTCTCGTCAGCTCCTGAAACTCACACACGAAGGAGCGCCAGCGTGCCGCCTTTCCTTTTCCTCGACGAAGCCGAAACGGCGTCCCTGATCACCATGCAGGAGGCTGTCGCGACCTGCGAGGCCGTGCTGCGCGAACAGGGCGAGGGAACCGCGCTGCTGTCCGACCCCGCGGCCATGTTCGTCGAAGGCGATCCTTCGGCTCCGGTGAAATTCAAGATCAAGGGCGGCGCTCTGCGTGGCCTCGATGTTTGCGGCCTTCGCATCGTCGGCGACATCGGCAAGGACGGCTCGATCGGAGAGCATCATTATTGCCTCCTGCTCGATCCCGTCACGGCGACCCCGCGCGGGTTGATTGCGCAAACGGAACTCCATCGCATCCGCACAGCGGCTTGCGCGCTTGCCGCGCTGCGCAAACTCGCCGCGTCATCGACAAATACCGTGGCGATCATCGGCGCGGGCAAGATCGGATCCCTGTTCGCCAAAGGATTTCACGACGTGTTCCCGGATATGCGGCTGATCGTCAGCTCGCGCAGGCTCGAACCCGCGCAAGCTCTCGCCGAAGAGGTCCGCGCGGCAGGTCATGCGGCGGACGCCATGTCCATCACCGAGGCCGCCGCGCAGGCGGACGCCATCGTCGCCATCACGACGGCGACCGAACCCGTGATCGACGCGAGCGCCTTGCGGCCCGGCGTGACCATCATCGGCATGGGCGAATATCACGAGCTGCCCGTCAGCCTTCTTCACGCAGCCGACCGGTTCATCGTCGATGATTTCGGCTTCGCCAGCATGCTGGGCAGCCTGTCTTACTGGATCTCGACGGGCGGCGTGTCGCGCGAAGCCGCGCAGGCGCGTGTCGCCGCCACGCTGAGCCTGGCGATCGCCGGCAAGGCGTCTGGACGAATGTCCGATTCTGAAAAGATCGTCGCCATCGTGCAGGGGCTGGCGATTGCCGATCTCGCCCTGGCGGATCTCTGCCGCCGCCGCTCGCTCAGCGCCATCGACTGACCTCACCAAGGCCTCGCATGGGTTCGCGGAGGCCGTTCCGTGATGTAGTGTCAGCGGGACCGCCCGGACAAGCTTTGACTGACAACGGAGACCCGCAGATGAAATCGACGTCGCATATGATCCTGAAAGCGCTCGGCCTGGCTGCGACGCTGCTGGTCGCCACGCTGCCGGCCAAGGCTCAGACGAAGGTGACGGGCGGCGTCGCCGCGTTCAACGAAGCCCTGCTGCCGGTGTTCACCGCCAAGGAGAAGGGCTATTTTGAAGCCGAAGGCATCACGCTTGAGCTCGTCGACTTCAAGGGCGGCGGTCCGGCCGTGCAGGCGCTTGCGGCTGGCAGCATCGACATCTGCTTCTGCGCCGCCGACCACGTCATCCGCCTGCGCGCCCGCAGCATGCCGGCGCTTGTGCTCGTCGGTCTCGACGAATTCCATTCCTATGCGCTGGTCAGCAAGGCAGGCGCGCCCTTCACCGATCTAGCCAGCCTGAAGGGCAAGAAGATCGGCATCACGGCGCCGGGAAGCCTGACGGACAACACCATTCGCTCATCCATCAAGGCGCTCGGCCTCAATCCGGATCGTGATTTTGAAATCACGTCGGGCGGCGTCGGCGCCACCATGCAGGCGGCCATCGACTCCGACCGCATTGATGCGGGCCTCGTGATCGTGACCGATCTAGCCAACATGATGCAGAAGAAGGGCACCTATAAGGTCGTCGTCGATTATCGCAGCACGCCCTACCCGTCTTTCGACGCGCTCGTACTTGAGAAATTCGTGAAAGCCAAACCGAAAGCAGCCAAGGGTTTCGCTAAGGCTGTCGTGAAGGCGATGGGCGACCTTCAGGCGGATCCGCAGCTCGGCCCGAAGATTCTCGCCGGCATGTTCCCCAATTTCCCGCCTGAGCTCGCAGCAGAAGTCGCCAAGAGCGCCATTGCGCGCGCGCCGAAGGGCGGCGTCGTCAGTGCGGCGTCGATCGAGAGCCTCAACAAGATCGTTCTCTCGAGCGACGATACGCTCAAGGCGATCACGCTCGAGGAAGCATTCGATCCTTCGCTCCTGAAGGATTGAAATGACGCACGACGACAGTGAAGGCTGGATCGGCCGGAGCGCGCCGCGCCTGGAGGACGATGTCCTCCTGCGCGGCAAGGCGGCCTTTCTCGACGACCTTGCCATTCCCGACACGCTGGCGGCGCATTTCGTGCGCAGCACCGTGGCCCATGGTCTGATCCGCAGCATGGATCTGGTGGCGGCGCGTGCGCACCCTGGCGTTCACGCAGTTTTTGCGTTCGCCGATCTTCGCGCCGTTCTCACGATGGATAACATCCCGCTCGCGCTGCCTGCGGGCGGCTTGCGCTTCGATGTCGATCCGACGTGTCTGGCGATCGAGGAAGTCAGCTATGTCGGCGAGCCGATCGCCATCATCGTCGCCACGTCACGGCGCATTGCGGAAGACGCGGCGGCGCTGGTCGAGATCGAGATCGATCCGCTGCCCGTCGTCGTCGATTGCGTCGCGGGTCTTGAACCCGGCGCCCCCAAGGCGCGGCGCAACTATCCTGACAATCTCGTCGCACAAACAAAAATCGACTACGGCGATATCGAAGCGGCTTTTGCTGACGCAGCACATGTCATCAGCGGGCAATACCGCCTGCACAAGGGCGGCGGCCACCCGATGGAGCCGCGCGGCGTGCTGGCCCGCTACGACGAGGTGGAAGGCCGGCTGACGGTCTGGGACTCGACGCAGATGCCGCACCGGGCGAAGGCGATGCTCGTCGCCTGCCTCGGCCTGGCGGAGCATCAGGTGCGCGTCTTGCAGCCCGATGTCGGCGGCGGTTTCGGCACCAAAGCGGTGTTTCACCCGGAAGAGCTGGCCGTGCCCGCCGCGGCGCTGTTGCTGCGCCGCCCGGTGAAATGGGTCGAAGACCGCTACGAGAGTTTCACGGCCAGCATCAGCGAACGCGATCAGGTCTGGAACGTCGAGGCGGCCTTTACGCAAGATGGCCGGCTGCGCGGCGTGCGCGGGCGGCTCTGCTACGACCACGGCGCGGCGACGCCCTATGGCATCGCGCTGCCGTTCAATGCAGCGACCAATTTCATCGGCCCCTATATCCTGCCCGCCTATCGCATCGGCATCGACCTCTGCCTGACCAACAAGACGCCGGCGGCGCCGACGCGCGGCGCGGGACGTCCGCAGGGCGTCTTCGTCATGGAGCGCCTGATGGACAAGATGGCGGGCCAGCTCGGCATCGCCCGCGACGAAATCCGGCGGCGCAATCTCATTCCTGCGGCGAGCATGCCCTACACGATCCCCGTCAAGCAGCGCGACGGGAGCCTGATGACCTATGACAGCGGCGACTATCCCGAATGCCAGCGTCGCGCGCTCGCAGCCGCCGACTGGGACAATTTCCGCGAGCGTCAGGCGGCGGCGCGCGTTGAGGGCCGTTACATCGGCATCGGTTTCGCCAATTATGTCGAGGCGACGGGGCGCGGTCCTTTTGAAAGCGTGGGCATCAGCATCGGCCCGTCCGGCTCCATCGTCGTCACCAGCGGCGCCACCGCGCAGGGCCAGGGCGTGAAGACCATGCTGGCGCAGATCGTCGCCGATACGCTGCGCGTCGAGCCGTCGTCCATTCATGTCGTCGTCGGGGATACGTCGGCGACATCGGCGGGGCTCGGCGCCTATGCGAGTCGGCAGGCGGTCACGGCCGGCAATGCGGCGCATCAGGCCGCCGCCATGATTGTCGAGAAAGCCAAGCGCGCCGCGGCTGACATGCTCGAAGCCGATGTCGACGATCTCGAAATTCGCGAAGGCGTGGTGCGCGTCAAGGGCGTGCCCGACCATGGACGCAGCCTCACGCAGATCGCCAAGGCGCTTGCCGGCACGCCGGGCTTTGCACTGCCGGGCAATCTGCCGCCGGGCCTCTCGGCCGCAACCGACTTCATGACGTCGGGCCTGTGCTACACGAACGGCTGTCACGTCGCCGAAGTCGAAGTCGATCCGTTGACCGGCGGGGTGAAGATCCTCCGCTATGTGGTCGTCCACGATTGCGGACGGATCATCAATCCGATGATGCTGGAGGGCCAGATTCTCGGTGGCGTCGTGCATGGAATCGGCATGACGCTGTTCGAATGGATGCGATATGATGCTGAGGGGCAGCCGCTTTCCGTCACCCTGGCGGATTATCTGCTGCCAACCGCGGACGTCGTGCCGCACATCGAAATTCACCACATGGTGTCGCCAACGCCGCTCAATCCGCTGGGCGTAAAGGGCGCGGCGGAAAGCGGCACGATCGGCGCGCCGGCAACCATCGCATCGGCCATCGCAGATGCGCTGCAGCCGCTGAACGTGGAGGTCAACGACCTGCCCATCACACCGCCGCGTCTGCACGCAGCCATTCGCGCAGCGCAAGAAAAACAGGCGTCGATCTGAAGGCGCCGAGCACGTCCGCGAAAGGATGTTCTCGACGCCTGCGATGCAGCCCCGGAGTTGTTCACTCGGAGGGCGCATGCAATCGACCTCAATGCGAGAGTTCGCCGTACCAATAACTGGCCGTCACCCCGCCATCCATCAGGACGTCGCTGCCCGTTATGAACCCGCCGTCCGGCCCCATGAGCAGCGCCGCGACATTAGCGACCTCGTCGGGCGTGCCCGCGCGGCCAGCGGCGCAAGCCTCGATCATTCGCCGGTAGCCGGCGCCGCGCGGGCCGGCAAGTTCGTCCCGGGCCAAGGGGGTCATGATAATGCCCGGACTAATCGCGTTGATACGCGCGCCGCGCTTGCCCCAGCGGACCGCCTCCGCCATGACGCGCAGCACGTTGCCGCGCTTCGAGACCTGATAGGCATGCAGCGGGTCGGTCACCTGGTCAGGCTGGAGGAACGGCAATCCGGGGAGCTCCTCGGTTGGCGTGGTCGCCAAAGCCTTGTTCTGTTCGACGCTGAGCGGCGGAAGACGATGGCCAGATTGCGACGCGATGACGACGCCCGAGCCACTGGGCTCGATCACGTTTCCGAACGCCTCCAGCACAAGCGCCGTCCCATAAAGATCGACCTTGAGGATTGTCGCCGGCGCCGCCTGCGAGGGCGAAACTCCCGCTGCGTGAACGAGGCCGGTGACCTTTCCGAGCCCGGCCGCTTTCTCGACGAGCGCCTCGACGGCATTGCGCGAAGAAACATCGACGGTCGCGACGCTCACCTCGAAGCCAGCATTCGCCATGACCTCCGCGGCTGCCTCGGCATTCTCCTGTCGCATGTCCGCGAGCAGGATATGCTTCCCGAAGCCGATCCGGCGGGCGATGGCCTGACCGATCTGACCCGGCCCAATCACGACGACGACGTTTCTCATGGCTCGTCCCTCATTCATCGGCCGACCCTGGCCTGGAGCTGGGGCGGATAGCGGTCGCCCACAATCTTGATCGCCGCGGCTGCGCGTTCGATTTCCTTCAGATCAGCTTGCGTAAGTTCCACGTCCGCGGCGCCAAGATCCTCCTCGAGCCGGTGCAGTTTGGTCGCGCCGGGGATTGGCGCGATCCATGGCTTCTGCGCGAGCAACCACGCGAGCGCGAGCTGCGCGTGCGGGTAGACGGGCAGCTGGCATTCAACAATGTCAACA
>JANXTB010000389.1 GCA_025356415.1 Hyphomicrobiales bacterium | reverse complement strand
CTCTCCCGCAAGCGCGGGAGAGGGGCGCGCCCCACTAGACTCCCGCCAGTCGCGCCGCCGCTTCGCCCGCGAGATATGCCCCGCCTGCTGTCATCGCCCCACCAAAATTCTCGCCGCCGGTCGCCTCGCCTGCAAAAAATATCCGTCCGCCGACCGGCGCCGCAAGCAGCGCGCGGGCGTCTGCACGTCCGGGCAGCGCGTGCGAATATGAGCCCTGCGCAAAGGGATCTTCGCTCCACCCGGCCAAACGCCCGCCGACAAATGCGCGCCGCGCGCTCGGGCCCACGATCCGCGCCAAACGTGACAACGCCAGATCAACCGCCGCCGTCTCGCCCATGCGCACGATCTCGCGCGCATGGTCACCGCCGAAGACCGCGACGATCAGATTGCGATCAAACGGCCAGCATTCGAAATCGAACGTCGCGCGTGGCCCCGCGATGTCCCACAGATCCGTGCCCTGCGGGATGCTGAAGCGTTCGCCGTTGAAGCGCAGCGCGATCTTTGTCAGCGCGCCCATCTGCAAACCATCAAGCCCGCGCAACGTGTCGTCCGGCAGGCGCGGCGTGAAGCGAATGCGCTCGGCGCGCAGCACGCCAACGGGAACCGTGACAATCACCGCGCCCGCGCGCAATACGCCGCGATCGGTATCGATGGTCACGCCTTGTCCGCTCCAGTCGATCGCGCGCACCTGCGTTGAAAGCCGTACGGGCAGGCCGTTGGCGGCGCGCGTCACGAGCGAGCCATAGCCGTCGGGCGCGACATAATCATCGCCTGACCACAGCCGCGCGTAATCAAGCGCGGAGACGCGTTCCGCCTCTTCGCCGAGCGCCATGCGCGCGAGATTGGAAACCGCGCGCAAGGCGTCATCGCCATCTGCTTCCACGCGTGTCGTCATTGGAATATCGGGCACAGGCGCAATGTCGGGATCGAACCGGTCGCCGACGGTCGCATAAGCGCGCCGGCTGCCGCGCTGAATCGTTTCGCCATCCTGATAGAGCCGGAACGAGCCCGGCAATTGATCTGAATCGAACACCGCCACGCCGAGCTCCTGCGCCAGCTTGCGCCACGGATTTTTCTCGGCCCAGTGAATATAAATTGCGCCCGCATCAAAACCTTCGCCGAGACTCGTGTCTGTAAACACGCGCCCGCCGACGCGATTGCGCGCTTCCAGAATGACGAAGCTCTTGCCAAGCCGCGCAAGCTCGCGCCCCGCCGCAATGCCCGCGGAACCCGCGCCGACGACGACGACGTCGAAGTCGAATGCAGCTTGCGCGAAAGCGCGCGTGGCGAACGGCGTGGCGGCGCCAAGTTGCAGGACGCGACGGCGGGTGAGGAAAGCTTTGCTCATGATGTCCGAATCTCAGCCGTCATTGCGGGTGCGGCGAAGCGCTGGCAATGACAGCTTGGAGGATGAGCGCGCCCCCGCAATGCGGCAAGTCACTCCGGCGTGACGTCCGTTTCTGGCGGACGCACTTTCTTCGGCGTCTGCTTTGGCCCTGTGCGCTTGCGTGTCTGGATGGTGAGGCGCGGCCCCTCGATGAGGCGCACGACAACGCCCCAAAGCGTGCGCACATCCTGACGCGTCAATTGCATGCGGTGAAACATGTTGCGCAGGTTACGCTGCATCAGCGGTTTCTTGCTGACGGGTCGGAAGAAATCGCGCTCCTCAAGAGCGTTTTCAAAAAACGTGAAGAACGACAGGATCGCCTCGCGGTCAGCCGGGGGCGATCTTTCGGGCATGACGAACGGCAGCGCGTCGCCCTGACTTGCGCGGAAATAATCATAGCCGGTCAGCAGCACCGCTTGCGCCAGATTAAGCGACGCATAAGCCGGATTGACCGGGAATGTGACGATGCCGTCGGCCAGCGCCACATCGTCATTGTCGAGCCCGGTGCGCTCCGGCCCGAAGAGGATCCCGTGCTTCTCGCCACTGGCGATCTTCGCCGCGCTTTCGCTCATCGCGACGGCTGGCGGCGACACGCGCTTGCCCTGCCCGCGCTCGCGCGCCGTCGTCGCCCAGACGAAATTGAGATCGGCGACGGCTTCTTCCAAGGTTTCGAAAACTTTCGCGCCGTCGAGCAGATGCGAGGCGCCCGCCGCCGCCGAATAGGCGGTTTCGCGATGCACGTCGGTGCGCGGCCAGCCTTCGCGCGGCGCGACGAGACGCAGATCGTCGAGGCCGAAATTCGCCATGGCGCGGGCGCACATGCCGATGTTCACGGCGAGCTGCGGCCGCACCAGCACAATGGCCGGTCCGCCCGCAATCATCGGTCGCGTCTTGTCAGTGCCTGCGCCAGTCATCGTCCTCGCCTCGTCGATCCGGGCCGGTTCTGCCAGCAGGCGGGGCGTCAATGCAAGCAGCTATCGACCGATCAGGTAGGCGAGGAAGCAGACCGCGGCGCCGCCGACGAGGAAGTAGACCGGATGCAGCTTGGGCCGCCACATCATCAGCCCGGCCACGGCGACGATGATGGCGATGGGCAAGATCCCGTCAGACGCCAGCCGCGCCAGCGTCACCACGCCTGCAAACAGCAGGCCCGCGCCGAGCGGGGCGAGCCCATCCTGCAAGGCCGTGTGCCAGCGCCGGCCACGATAGCGGCTCCAGACATGGCCGACCCCGAAGACCAGCAGCGACGAGGGCAGATAGATGGCGATGCTGGCCATGATCGCGCCGGAAAGGCCCGCCGCCTGCCAGCCGATCAGCGTGGCGAAAAGCGAGCCTGGCCCCGGCATGACGCGCGAAATCGCGAACAGGTCCAAAAACTCACGCGCCGTCACCCAATGCTGGATATCGACGGTCTGGTGCTGCAGGGGCGCGTAGATCGAACTCGCCCCGCCAAAGGAGACCAGCGAGAGCGGCGCGACAATGACGAAGATGCGGATGAGGATTTCGATGTTCATGCGCCCGCCTCGGGGTTCGAGGAGTCGGGGTTCGAGGCTTCAGGCTTCGAGGGCGGAGCCGACTTGCGCCAGGCGAGCGCGACGCTGATCGGGCCGACGATGGCCACCACCGGCACGATCGGCAGGCGCAGCACGCCGACAGCGACAAAGGTCCCGGCGATGATGATCATCGGGGCCAGGCCCTTGGTGGTCATGCGGGCCGATTCTATGCCGGTCCGCAGCAGCATCCCGATTGCCGCCGCCGCCACGCCTATCATGGTCTCCTGAAAGCCCGGCAGGCCGAGCAGCCATTTATAGGCCCAGGCCGCGACGAGAGCGCAGATGAAGGGCGCGGTCAGCATGGCCAGCAGAGCGGTCAGCGCGCCGGGCGCGCCCCGCAGCATCTGGCCGACATAGATGGCGCAATTGGTGGAGCTGACGCCGGGCATGACCTGCGAAAGCGCGATGCCGGGCAGGAAATCCTCCTTGGTCATCCATTTCCGCATTTCGACGACATCGCGGTAGATCCACGGCACGAGCCCGCCGCCGAAGCTGAACAGGCCTATTTCGAAAAAGACCCGGTAAATCGAGGTCAGTGGCACCCGCGCCGGCTGTTCCAAGGGCTTTCCCTTTCTTGTTATTTTGCGCCGCCTCCCCGCATGGGGAAGGAATCTGCCCCATTCTGAACCACGGCCGCGCTCGCGTCACCCTTCCCGCCGCCCAAAGGCGCAGCGTCTCGCACGAAAGGTGTGCTTTGCCACGTCACGGGCCAATGCTATAGGGGCCCTCGAACTTGGCCCAAAGAGGCTGCGTGCTGACGAGAAGAGGATCCAGCAGATGAACAAGATCAAGGTCGCCAACCCGGTCGTTGAAATGGACGGCGACGAGATGACCCGCATCATCTGGCAGCTGATCAAGGACAAGCTGATCATTCCCTATCTCGACATCGATCTGAAATATTACGATCTGTCGGTCGAGAACCGCGACGCCACCAACGATCAGGTGACGATCGATTCCGCCGAAGCCACCAAGAAATACGGCGTCGCCGTGAAGTGTGCGACGATCACGCCCGACGAACAGCGCGTGCAGGAATTCAAGCTCAAGGAAATGTGGAAGTCGCCGAATGGCACGATCCGCAACATCCTCGGCGGCGTGATTTTCCGTGAGCCGATCATCTGCAAGAACGTGCCGCGCCTGGTGCCCGGCTGGACGCAGCCCTTCGTCATCGGCCGCCATGCTTATGGCGACCAGTA
Source organism: Hyphomicrobiales bacterium (assembly GCA_025356415.1). Lineage (GTDB taxonomy): Bacteria > Pseudomonadota > Alphaproteobacteria > Rhizobiales > Beijerinckiaceae > Terripilifer. The sequence continues at coordinate 7,277 of JANXTB010000389.1, read as the reverse complement.
TCGCGCCACCGACTTCAAGGTGCCGGGCAAGGGCCGCCTGACGATCAAGTTCGAAGGTGACGACGGCACGGTGATCGAGAAGGAAGTCTTCAAGTTCCCGAGCGCCGGCGTCGCGATGTCGATGTACAACCTCGACGATTCGATCCGCGATTTCGCCCGCGCCTCGCTGAACTACGGCCTCGCCCGCAAGTACCCGGTTTACCTGTCGACCAAGAACACGATCCTCAAGGCCTATGACGGCCGCTTCAAGGATCTGTTCCAGGAAGTGTTCGAAGCCGAGTTCAAGTCGAAGTTCGACACGCTTGGCCTCACCTACGAGCATCGCCTGATCGACGACATGGTCGCGTCCTGCCTGAAGTGGTCGGGCGGCTACGTCTGGGCCTGCAAGAACTATGATGGCGACGTGCAGTCCGACACTGCGGCGCAGGGCTTTGGCTCGCTCGGCCTGATGACCTCGGTGCTGATGACGCCGGACGGCAACACGGTCGAGGCGGAAGCCGCGCACGGCACCGTCACGCGTCATTACCGCGAGCACCAGAAGGGCAAGGAAACCTCGACGAACTCGATGGCTTCGATCTTCGCCTGGACCCGCGGCCTCGCGCATCGCGCCAAGCTTGACGGCAACACCGAACTCTCGAAGTTCTCGGCGACGCTCGAAAAGGTCTGCATCGACACGGTCGAGTCCGGCTTCATGACGAAGGATCTCGCGCTGCTCGTCGGCGCCGACCAGAAGTGGCTATCCACCACGGGCTTCCTCGACAAGGTCGATGAAAACCTGAAGGTCGCGATGGGCGCGTAAGCGCTTTCTCGATTAGGAAAATCAAAAGCCGCGCTCAAGCGCGGCTTTTTTTATGAGCCTCCCGCCGATTCGCGGAATGCGTGTTTTCCTTCGGGATATGGCTACGTTCAAGCCCGCAAATTGAACAAAAACTGTCGCAAACTCAGGCTATTTGCTTACTGCCCACACAGTTTTAACACACTCGTCCACAAGCCGAGATTGGACGATTGTAACGAGAACCGAGCCTCGGTATAAGACGGCGAAATAGTCAGGGGAGACTTCTGGCATGACGACAGCAACGGGCATCATCGACGACGGCTACCGACCGTCCGAGGACGAGCCTTTCATGAGTGATCGTCAACGCGATTACTTCCGTCGGAAGCTCCTTCACTGGAAGGAAGAGATCCTGCGCGAAAGCCGCGAGACGCTCACGGCTTTGCAGAACGAAAACGAAAATCATCCCGACATCGCCGATCGCGCGTCGTCGGAGACCGATCGCGCTATCGAGCTGCGCGCCCGCGATCGCCAGCGCAAGCTGATCTCCAAGATCGACTCCGCATTGTCGCGCATCGAAGACGGCACCTACGGTTATTGCGAAGAGACCGGTGAGCCGATTGCGCTGAAGCGTCTCGACGCGAGGCCGATCGCCACGCTGTCCGTTGAAGCTCAGGAGCGTCACGAACGCCGTGAGCGCGTCTATCGCGACGATTGATAGAGCCTGCAGCTCAGACATTAAAAAACGCGGCCTCATGGGCCGCGTTTTTGTTTTGTCAGCTCGTCGCCTCAGTTCGTAATCGCCTCAGTTCTTGGGCGGCTCGACGGGACGGCCGAGAAGCTTCGCCATCTCTTCCTCGAGCGAGTCGATGTTGACGTTCAGCTTGAGCGCCTCCTTGGGCTTTTCCGGCTGCTGATCGCGCGTGTCCTTCACCTGCTCCGCCTCGTTGGTCACCGGCGGCGCGGGCGGCGTCACTGAGGGCGGCGACACGGGGCGCTGGGCCAGCGTCGGGGCGCCGGGACGCGGCGGCATGGGCGGCATCGGACGCATCGGCGCGGGCGGCGACGGACGCGGCGGCATCGGACGGGGCGCGCCGCCAAACTGCGCGGGACGCGAAAGCGGCGGCGGCGGCGCGGTCGGCTCAGTCTCCGACGGATCAAACGTGGGGCGAAGCGGCGGCGGCGAAACCGACGCCGTGGCGGCGGGCTCCAGACCCGGCTTCACATCGAGCGAGGGCGCGCCCTGCCCGTTGGCCGCTACGGGCTCGATCGGCATGCGCGGCGGCTGGCGTTCGCCCGCGCCCGGAGCCGGCGGTTCGCGACGCTCGACGCTGGAGGGCTGCGCGCGCACGATCTCGCCTTCGATCAGCAGGTCGTTGGGCCCCCCGATCATGATCAGATGTTCGACATTGTCACGGCGCACCAACACGAGCTGGCGGTGGCGGTCGAGATCGAAGGCGTCGACAATGCCGAGACGCGGCTGGCGTGCGCCCCTGGGAGCTGCCGGACGGATGCCACGACCGAAGGCGCGCCAGACGTAGATGATGATGAGACCGAAAAGGCAGAGCCCGATGACCACGGCCAGAATGCCGCCCACCCGCCCGTCGCCGAACAAATTGTTGAACATGAAGTCTCGGACCCTTCGTCTTTAGCGCAGTGCGAACATAGCCTATTCTTAACACAAATTAACCCTGCCAAAGGCAGCTTGGTTAAATGTTGGTTAACGCTGACGGCCCTCCCCCGGCAATGGAAGATTCGTCCCACAGCCAAGCTCCGCAACGTCAGCACTCGCGGAATGGGCATTTTCGAGCGTGACTGCAACCCGCAAAACGACTTTGTCGTGCAGGACCGGGACTTTGACGTTAAGGACTTGGGCGGCGCGATTGCAATGGCGGGCTGCACGCCCCATCCTTCGCACGAATCGACCAAATTCTCCGCAGGCCTTTCAGCGGGGTTTCATTCGGGACTTTTTTCATGAGCCAATCGCCCACGTCCGCGTCGATCGACCGGACGGAACGTACCGGAAGCCCGGGGCTCGTGCTTCTGCTCGCGACGCTGCTTGTCGGCGCGGCAGCCTCCTTCTCTTTTCTTCCGCAGGATCAGGCCGGTCGCCTGACCATCGGCCTGCTCGCATTTCTCGCCATTCTGGGCGTCGTCGGCCTGTTCGCCTTTGCGGTCGGCTTCGTGCAGCTCGCCGGGCAATCCTCGCGCAACGACGTCACCAAGATCCTCGCCGACACCTCGCCCGAAGGCCTGCTCGTCACCGAGGGCGAGTCGCAGATCGTCTATGCGAACGAGGCCTATATGGCGCTCTCGGGCGCGCAGAACTCCGCCGACATCCGCACCGTCGAGCGTCTGTTCGCCGGCACGCCAGATGTGTCGGAGGCCGTGTACCGGCTCGCGCAGGCGGCGCGCGACGGCAAGGGCGGCGTCGAGGAATTGCGCCTGTCTCCGCCGCTTTCGGGCGATGGACAGGTCGGCTGGTATCGCATCCGCGTGCGCCCCATCGAGCGCAGCGACGGCAAGCGCGCGAGCCTGTGGACCGTCGCCGAGGTGACCCGCGAGCGCAAACGCCACGAGAACGTTTTTCAGGAATTGCAGCACGCGATCGACTTCCTGGATCATGCGCCCGCCGGCTTCTTCTCGTCGGACGCCGAAGGCGCCATCACCTACATCAACGCGACGCTCGCGGGCTGGCTCGATTACGATCTCGCGCAGGTCGGCTCCGGCGGGCTGAAACTCTCCGACATGGTCGCGGGCGATGGCGCGGCGCTTCTGTCCGCCACCGCAGGCTCCGCGGGCGAAGTGCGCACCGAGCAATTCGATGTCGATCTCAAGCGCCGCAACGGCCAGATCCTGCCCGTGCGCCTGCTGCATCGCGTGGCTTTCGCGCATGACGGCGCGCCCGGCCCCTCGCGGACGCTCGTCATCAACCGCGCGCCCGGCGAAGAACGGCTGGAAGATCTGCGCGCCGCCGAAGTGCGCTTCGCGCGCTTCTTCAACCAGACCCCGATGGCCATCGCGGCCGTCAACGAGGCGGGGCGCATCGTCCGCGCCAACGCGGCTTTCGCCAAGCTCTGCCCGCCCGCGCATGAAACCCGCAACCTCTACAAGGGCGTCGCCGAGCGCGACCATGAACAGCTGAAAAACGCGCTCGCCGCAGCCATCGCCGGCAAAAGCGAAATCGTGCCGGTCGACGCCACGCTGTCGGGCGACAAGCCGCAATCGGCGCGCTTCTTCGTTTCCACGGCCGAAGATCTCGGCGATGGCACGCGCGCCAACATTTATGCGCTCGACATCACCGAGCAGCGCGCGCTGCAGGAGAATTTCGCGCAGGCGCAGAAGATGAACGCCATTGGCCAGCTCGCGGGCGGCATCGCGCATGACTTCAACAATGTGCTGACCGCGATCATCGGCTATTCCGATTTGCTGCTCGCCAACCACCGGCCGACCGATCCGTCCTTCCAGGACATCATGCAGATCAAGCAGAACGCGAACCGCGCCGCCGCGCTGACGCGTCAATTGCTCGCCTTCTCGCGCCGCCAGACCTTGCGCCCGCAAGTGCTGCAACTGGGCGATGTGCTCGCCGACCTGCAAATGCTGCTGCGCCGTCTTGTCGGCGAAAAGATCGAGCTCGACCTGAAACACGGGCGCGATCTCTGGCTGGTGAAGGCCGACATCAACCAGTTCGAACAGGTGATCGTGAACCTCGTCGTCAACGCGCGCGACGCGATGGCGGACGGCGGCAAGATCGCGCTGCGCACGCGCAACATCACCGCGGCCGAATGCGCAAGCTTCCGCGAGCCGACGCTGGCGCCCGCCGATTACGTCGCCATCGAAGTCGAGGACAACGGCAGCGGCATTCCCGCCGACGTGATGGACAAGATTTTCGAGCCCTTCTTCACCACCAAGGAAGTCGGCAAGGGCACGGGCCTTGGCCTGTCCATGGTCTATGGCATCGTCAAGCAGACCGGCGGCTGGGTGTTCTGCAATTCGCAGGAAGGCCGCGGCACGATCTTCCGCATCTTCCTGCCGCGCCACATCGCGCAGCCCGAAGAGCAGGTGAAGCGCGAGGCCGTGAAGGCTCCCATCGCCGATCTCACCGGCCATGGCACCATCCTGCTGGTCGAGGACGAGGAAGCCGTCCGCGCCTTCGGCGCCCGCGCCCTCGTCTCGCGCGGCTACACGGTGCTGGAAGCCGCCTCCGGCGTCGAAGCGCTCGAAGTCGTGGAAGCCAACCGCGGCCAGATCGACCTCATCGTCTCCGACGTCGTCATGCCGGAAATGGACGGCCCGACGATGTTCGGCGAACTCCGCAAACGCGGGATTACGGCGAAAGTGATTTTCGTCTCAGGCTACGCGGAAGACGCCTTCGCGAAGAATTTGCCGGAAGGCGAGGAGTTCGGCTTCCTGCCGAAGCCGTTCACGCTGAAGCAGCTGGTGGAGGCTGTTAAGGGCGCGGTGGGGTGAGGACGCGCTCGTCATTGCGAATAAATTTTACCTGCATAAAGCGCATGCTATTATATATTGATCAGGCCAAATTTATTGAAGACCGACGATGACCAAGTTACTTAATGGCGTTCGAGCAAAAATGGAGAGGGCGAGTGCGACGATCGCTCTCTTAGACGAAGAAACTCAAGCCTTTCTTGCGTCACCTATTTTCCCAGTCACAACCGAGCTGCAAAATGAGGGCACGAGTTATGTGTTTTTAGTTGGGGCAACGCAGCCAGTCCCTGAGCGTTTTTCTGTCCTGATTGGGGAGATTGTTCACCAACTCCGATCAAGTTTGGATCATCTGTTCGCGGCGTTGATCCTTCAAAATGGTCGACCAGTTGACCATAAGGACTCTTTCCCAATTTTCGATTCAGTGCAGAGGTACAAGAGGGCGTGTTCGTTAGGCATGTTGGACAAGGTCAGCGCTACCGCTCGAGCAATCATCGAAAAAGCACAACCATGTTTTGCCAGTTCTACACCCCTCGATACAATCCTATGCGCAGTCCGAGACTTAAATAACGCCGACAAGCACCGCATGTTGGTGGTTCTCAATAGTACTGGCGCTATAGGCCGAAATATAGACATCGGGGCGCCAGGCAAACTGCTCCTTGATATAACCGGTAAGCCAGTCTCAATCATCGGTTTCGGCGATCCTAAACCTGTTACAATTGATCAAGTACCGGTCGAGGTATTTCGAATTATGCTTGGGTCGCCGGTATCAGATTTCGAAGCAAGGATTGAACTCACGCCGCAACTCGTTTTTGAACGCTGTGGGCTTGCTAAACAAATGTCCGTGCCGAAGATAATGCCCATCCTGGCAGCAGGTATCCAACATACGATTGACTTGTTTAGCCACGAATTCGATGCGGATGCATTCTGAGCCTCAACAGCTTACCGTCAGTGCGACGAAGCAATCCATCTAGCGGCAGCCACACGAAGATGGATTGCCACGTCGCCTTCGGCTCCTCGCAATGACGAGGGTGTTACGTTCACACAGACATTGAAGCGTCCAATGCAAACGAGAGCTCTTGATCATCCCGCGCTCGTCATTGCGAGGAGCGCAGCGACGCGGCAATCCATCTAACGGCAGCCGCCCGAAGATGGGTTGCCGCGTCGCCTTCGGCTCCTCGCAATGACGGGTCATCGCTCGCGCCCCTGCCCCTATCAAAAACACGTCACACCATTTGTGCCGGCATATTTGATCGCGTCCTGCAGCCTTGGGCGCATATACATGGTGCGAGCCATCTGGACCGAGCTGCTTTGCGTGGTCCAAGCCAGGACCCCTCCGCCAAAAGCCGGCGTGTATGCGTAGGCGACGTCTGCGACGATGAGGCTGCCCGGACCGTAAAGGCCTGCTGGAACAGTCGACAGGCCTCCGTTGGCGCCATCAGGCGCGGATGTCAGCGTCATGCATGGCCGCAACGCTCCCCCATTGTAGGAGACGGTCCATTTCGTTTTGGCGTTATACCCGGTGGCTGGCGGCGTTTTGGCTGAAAACTCGATGCTGCTGATCGTCATTTTCAACGGCGCGCTCGCAAAGGGCGACATGATCGCTTTGGCCCCCGTGATGATATCGTTGAGTTGAGCGGCTGTAAGGTTGGTGTTCGCAGGCTGTTGGGCGACGAGGTCGGCCAAGGAGCGCGCGATCACCGACGCCTTTCGACTGGTGATCATCGCTTGCACGAGTTCACTGGCGCCGACGTACACAAAAAGCATGAACGGCAACAGGATCGCGAACTCGACCGCCGCGATCCCGGAATCCGATTTTATGAGCCCTTTGACATTGCGTCCGCAATTCGGCTGGAGCGACATCACCTCACCTCATCAGCAAGCGGCGAAAAGCGTGAGCTGTCACCCGGACAGCGCCTCGTGGCACCGGCAGTGGGAACACTTCCTCCATCCCTTGAAATGCCGCTGATGGAGCGGGAAAAATTGTTCAATCCCGGAAATTCGGTTGGTATCAATCGACGCTGATCACGGCTGGCCGAAACTGACAACCGCGGCCTTCGTC
>JANXTB010000208.1 GCA_025356415.1 Hyphomicrobiales bacterium | reverse complement strand
GGGCGGAGAGCGGACGGCCAAACTCATCCCCAATGCCGTGCACAAGGTCCTGCCGAATACGGGGCACGCTTGCTGTCTGGAAGACCCAGCAGGCTTCGACGCTTTCGTGCTGGAGTTTCTGCGCGAGCGGAATCTGCTGCCCGCGATCGAATGAACCGGACGTCAGGCCGCAATCGCGAACTGGCTCGCGGAGGGTAAGTTCAAAGTTCTTATCCAGCTCGGTCTCGAAAAGGCGAAGGACATATCTCCCGACGCGCCGCTGGCGCTGGATTCCGCCAAATCGCCCGAAGACCGTGCGGTTCTTGAAATTCTTTGCGCGCACTCCGCCCCGCGGGCGCCACTGCTGCCTGCAATCACTGCCGAACGACGAGCGGCGCCTGATTGGCCTTGATCCACTCGATGATGATATCGGCAATCTGCAGATTGTTCGTTTCAAGCATCATCATATGGCTGTTTCCTGAGATCCCGCGTTCGGGAAGCAAAACGAAGTCCGCGCGGGCGCCGCCGTCGCGCAGCGCCTTGATGCTCGTCGAACATCCGTTGCGGCGTTCGTCGCCATTGCGGCTCGGAAATCCGAACGTGTTGTCCCCCCACATGGAGAGCATAGGAAATCGCTTCATCGGACCGGCAACATCCTCCGCGGTCATAGGCACGCAATCTCCTTCGACGCTGACCAGCGAGCGCAGCTTGTCCGGACGCGCCTTCGCCGCCGCAAGGCCGAGCGCGCCGGATTGCGAATGCGTGAGCAGGATAGCCGGACCAATCTTGTCGAGCAGAAGCTTCAGGTTTTCGGTTGTATTCTCGAGCGCGCCGGGCAGGGTCGTTTCGGCCATGGATGCGGATTGTGAAAAATACTGATCGAGCGCCTGTTGGGGAAAGCGCGAGTTAGGCCAGAACACGCCATAACTCGGGCCGAGGCGATACGACATCCACGCGCTCTCGCGCGTGGCGATGGCGATCGCCGGAATCGCGTCAACCTTGCCCGACAGTTTTGCGTCATTGATGCTCGACGGATCGAAGTTCGAGCGGCCGCGTCCGGATTGGTCGACGACATAAACTGGAAAGCCCTTGCGGGCAAAATAGGTGGCCCAACCCTCGCGTCCATCGGGCGTGGTTTCGAACGTCACACCTGTATGATTTGCGCCATGGACCATAATGATCGGCACGCCGTTGCTTTCGACAGGTATGCGGTATTGCACATACATCTGCCGCCTTTGGACCGTGCCCTTTACTGGCGCGCTTCCGCGCACGTCGGCCGATTCCGACAGCTTGCTTTCGCCGCCGACAAAGAAACTGCCTTCGTCGGACAAGACGAGCGGGCCGCCGAGCGAACCCGCAACAGCAACGCCCCCCGTGACAGACGAGAGGAGGGTGGCCACAAGGCCGAGCGAAATGCGGCGGCGTCGCTCAGCTAATTTCTGACGCATCATGTTCCCCCTGTTCAGCAATGTTATCGGTAGGCGTTTGCGCGTATGTCGCTTCTGGCGCCCACATTGAAAGGCTTTGCCGAGGCGTCAATTTGCTTTCCGAACAGCTCCCGAGCCCGAAGTCGAATTCGGGATGATCGGCGGCGGGGGCTCGTCCGGCGAGGGCGGCTGGCCGGCCTTCTTATCCGTGTTGAAGACGTGTCCCTCCATCCAGGCGATGAGGCGATACATCGTCTGCTTGTTATTCTTTTCTGCCGCCAACGTGTGGCCATTTCCGTAAATGCCAGCTTCGGGCAGCACGTCGACGGTGACATCGCCGCCCAGCGCCGCCATTTCCTTCTGAAACTTGCGCGAGGCCTCGACACGGTCGGGCGCACGGTCGCCAATCATGATGATGATCGGTATTTTGATGAGAAGCTGCTTCTTGTCCTTCGGAATGTCGTCGAACGCCGATGTTGAGCTTTCAACCGCGAGGATGCCTTTTACCTTGTTCGACCGCTCCGCCGCCGTGAGATAACCAAGCAGTCCGGATGACGACCAGCTCTGGATAATGACGCCTGGCGCGTCGATCTTGTCGATCAGTGCTGAAAACGCGGCCACAGATTTTTGCGTTTCGGCAGGATCGCGGTAGGTGGTGAGCGTCTGCGGGTAGTAAGCGTCCGCCGCCTCTATAGGGAATTGGGTGTTGGCATAAGGCGTCCCGTATTTTGGTCCCCACCGGAAGTTGATCCACGCCGCCTGTTCTGAATAGCGGTTCGCGATCGGGATGTCAGTTATCGGCGCGCGACCAAGTCGCACCGCGTTGAGTTTGCAGATGTCGCTGCCGGAACGGCCTGTGTTGACACGGTCGACACCGTATGTCGGAAAGCCCGCGCGCGCGAACAAAGTCAGCCAGCCCTCACGTCCATCTGGAGTGGTGTCGTAAAAACGCGCTGTGTGCCCGCCACCGGGATTGAACAGGATCGGATAAGGATACCGCTGATCTTGCGGGTAAAGATACGACGCGTAAACTTGGTCGATCACCAGGCGGCCCGGCGTCTGGCGTGGATTGTTCGGATCGCCGCCATCGACAGTCTGGCAATCGATGACGCGGCCGCCAGCCTCCATGCTTCCCATTTTGGCGATATTCAGCGGCTCCGCGGCCACCAAACCAAGCGGGCACCCAATCAACGCCGCCCCGATAGCCTGCCGCATGAGCGAATGCATCATCGCCATGAAGTTCTCCCTTGGTTTGTTGTTTTTGCTGCTGTCGGGATGCTGGGCCTGCGCGAGGGCCCTGTCGAGCCGTTTGCTAATTTATCGCCTTTGCAGGCTGCACAACCTCGCGACCGATTTTGGAAATGTTGTCGGGATCAGGGATCATTTTGCACAGGATGAGCTCGAGGCCCATGTCGTGGTAGCGGCCGATCTGTCTCAGGATGGTCTCGGGCTTGCCGATGAGGCCGGCCTTGAGCGCCGGGAGCATGCGACGCTGCAATTTGCGCTCATCTGGTTCAGGGTCGAACTTCAGCACCTGCTCGAGCGTCTTTCGAATGCCTGTCTCCTCGTCCTTTTCCACGGCCACGAAGGGGTTCATCCCGAAGCGAACCTTGCGTCCTTCCTGTTCCGCGCGCCGGCGCATGTCGTTGATGGCGTCCTCCACGCCCCGCAACACGTCATCCGTAGTTTCGGCGGTCTTGGGATAATTGATGAACCACCAGTCGCATGTCTGCGCGATGAAATCGCGGCCCTCGTCGCCCGCGCTGACGGAGAAGATTTCCGGCGATCGTTCATGGCCGGGCCGCAACAGAAGGTGAGCGTCCTTGTAATTGAAGAAGTCGCCTGAAAACGAGAACTTCTCGTTCTCCCAGAGTCCGCGCAAGACAGCGATGAATTCCGATGCACGCTTGTAACGAGCCTCGCCTCGCAGGATGGTCCCGCCGAACATTTCGAATTCTTCATCGAACCAGCCGTTCACAATGTTCAGCGCCATTCCGGCCTTGCACATGCGATCGAGCGAGACCGACATTTTTGCGGTGAGCACCGGATCGAGCAGGCCGGGATGGATGGCGACGAGCGCGCGAATATGTTCCAGACGCGACGCCACTGCGCTTGCCAGCAGCCAGGCGGACAGGTCCGTGCCGAGATGGCGTTCTGCAAAAAGGCAGAGATCGAAACCCGACCTGTCGGCAGCCTCCAGAAGGTTGACCGAGTGATCGAGCTGGAGATCGCGGGCGCCCTCTGGCAGTGGATTCAGAGCCTCCGCATGGGCCTTGGCGATTTCAGCTGAACCCACTGTCGCCATGGGAATGGGTGCGTAAAGACCGAACTGCATCTCTGATCCCCATCTTGTGTTGTGGGACGATGATTGGCGCCGACAGCGCGCCTACGCAACTCGGCTTGCGGGCGCGCCATCATGTCGAGCCGAATGCCAAGGCGTGACGTCAAGCTCTTCCAACATATTGAAAGTAAGGAAGTTAAATCGCTCGTTGCGCCGACGCTTCTTGCTGCTGGCCGCTTCATTATTGCAAATCGCTGAAGAGTGTTTTGCGTTCGTTCCGCTTTCCCTGAGCGCCGCATGTGGGATGCTCGAGGCCTCGGCGCGGCTCTGCTGCGTTGAAGTAAAAAGGCAAAACGGGAGGAAGCCACGGCATGGTTGAGCTGAGGACGTTCAAGGTTGGGCTGGCGTCGCCGGCGAATACTTTCTTCGCGATCTGGATGGCGAAAGCTGGCGGCTTTTATGAGCGCAACGGCCTCGCCGTCGAGATCGTCCCGGTCGTGGGCGGCAAGCAATCGGGCCCTGACCTTGAATCGAACCGCATCCAGCTGATGCATATCGGCATGTCGTCGGTCGTGCGCGCAAATGGCATGGGGCATCGACTCGTGACGGTCGGATCCCTGTCCAACATCATTCGTAATTCGATGTTTTGCGCGCCGGGCGTGAATTCTCCGAAAGACCTGATCGGCGGCAAGATCGGCATCAGTTCTGAAGGCTCCGAGACCGACCCCACGACGACCCTCGCCTTGCGCAAGCTGGGTATCGACCGGAAGGATGTTCAGATTGTCGAGATCGGCGTCGAGCGCTTGAGCGCGGTACGCGAAGGCAAGGTGTCGGCTTCGCTAATGGGCGAGCCTTACCGCAGCAAGGCTGTCGCGCTTGGGATGAAGCCGATGATCGACCTCTACGCCGATCATACGCCGTGGCTTTACAGCGGACTCGTGGTTGCGCGCGACTTTTTGAAGGACCATCGCGATCAGGTCCTGGCGTTCATCCGGGGCACTGTCGAGGGGAATTATTTTGCGCTCGCCAATCCCGATCAGGCGAAGAAGGTGCTTGCGGCGGAGCTTAATCTCGCTGATCCGAAGATCCTCGATCAGACTTACGATAATTTCCGGGCAGAGACGCCTCGCAATGCAGAGCTGACCGTTCCCGGTGCGCAGAACATCATCGATGTCCTCGAGCCGAAGGACCGCAATCTTTCGAGCTACATGGACAATTCGATTCAGGAGGAACTTGCAGCAGAGGGTTTCTTCACCACGATGGCCGAGCGATACCATGTCTAGGCGCAGCCAGGGATAGTTTCGACCCGGAGAAGACAATGGGTGTCGTCCGTTCTTCGATCTGCACGATCATGTTTCTTCTTGCGGCATCAGTAATGGGCGCGAGGGCGGAAGATTTCTACCGTGGCAAGACGGTGTCCATCATCGTGGGCTCCACGCCTGGCGGCTCCTTCGATCTCATCTCGCGCGCGATGTCGCGGTATATCGGCCAGCACATTCCGGGCAAGCCCAACATCGTCGTCCAGAACATGCCGGGCGCGGGCAGCATGACTGCGCTGGGCTATATCGACAGCATCGCCGTCGCGGACGGTACGGTGTTCGGGACTTTTCTTCCGGGCATCATCACGCAATCCATCCTGACGCCGGAAAAGATCCGCGCGAACATGTCGAACCTCGCTTGGGTCGGCGTCGTGAGCGCCGACTTTTCGCGCGTCTGCTACGGATATGGGCCGTATGGCGTCACATCCATGCAGGAGCTCATTGCGCTGAAGCCGGAGCGGCCCTTCATCATGGGCACGACCGGCACGGGCGCAAGCAATTACATCAATGGCATGTCGTTGCGCGAGGTCTTCAGCGCGCCGATCAAGATCATCATGGGATTCCCCGGCAGCTCAGAAATGCGTCTGGCGATCGAACGCGGTGAGCTCGATGGCGATTGCGGCGGACTCGCCAGTATCCCTAGAAGCTGGATCGACGGAAACAAGGCGCATCTCTTCGTTCGTTTCGCAGAGCGCAGGATAGCCGGCATGCCCGAGAGCGCTGTGTATATCGGCGACCTGATAAAGAACGCCGAGGATCGGCAATATCTGGACTTGCTCTACGCTGGCGACAAGCTTGGACGGCCGTATGTCGCCCCGAAGAAGACGCCCGCCGCGCAGCTCGCGCTGCTGCGCGCCGCCTTCAATGCGACGACGAAAGATCCGGGTTTCGCCGCCGAAATGGAGAAGGTGCAGGAAGCTATTTATCCTGTCACCGGTGAAGAGGCCGAGGCGATGATCGCCGACATGAAGAAGATCAAGCCCGAGATTCTGGAGCGCGCCCGCAAGATTTATAATTAGGCGCAGGATTCCATCGGCGCCAGCGGCTCAAGCCATGTCGGGTTGCGGAAACGGGCTTCGAGGAACTTCAGGAACACCCGGACAGACTGCGATTGCTGACGCGCGTTCTTGTAATAGGCGGCAATGGTCTGCTCGGGAATCTTGTAATCCTCCAGCAAGCGCACCAGTGTCCCCTTGCGCAGATCCTCGGCCACGCAAAACAGCGGC
>JANXTB010000337.1 GCA_025356415.1 Hyphomicrobiales bacterium | reverse complement strand
CATGGACACGACGCCCTTCGGGCAGGGCCAGCCCTATTCCAAGAGCCAGCTGCGCGAGTTGCTGCGCGATACTCTGTTCTCGCCGGTGCATTGGGCCGAGGCGCTCTACGTGCCGCCCTTCGCGCGAAACTACCTCCTCAGCGCAGCTCCCGCCTTCGAGGCGGTGGGGTCGCGGCTCGGCCTGCCCGGCGCCGGATTGCATCTGGTGGAGGCCACCAAGCAGCTCTACCGGCCCGTGCCCGCGCGGCGCGCGCGTCGGCGCCTGCCGAAATTCGAGACTGCGCTCGCCCCGAGCCCAGTGCCGCCGCTCACCAGCCGTTGATCGACCGCGACTCGACAAGCTTGATCTCAGCTGTCACTTTCCAAAAACCATTTTGGGGTTAACGGCCCGTTACAGGCGCGTCGGTGATCTCAGAGACAGACGTTGTGGAGTTCGTGGCATGCGTAATATTGGCAGCGGGGGCGACGCCCCGGCGCGCGGCGTCATCGTGGGCGGACCTCTGGTCGCCATGAAGCGCTTTGAGTCCAGCCTGCTGTTTTTCATCAATGCGTTCGGGTCGGCGCTCGCGGTTTGGTGGCTGATGCGTCACCAGCCGACCATGATCGAAATCTCGTTTTTCGTCGTCTCAGGCTGCGTGACGATGGTGGGCATGGGCGTCGGCATTCACCGGCTGTTCGCGCACAGGAGTTTCGAATGCGGCCCGGTGCTGCGCATGTGCCTGGGCGCGGCGGGCATGATGGGCTGTCAGGGGTCGATCCTGAAATGGGTCGCGAACCACCGGCGCCATCACATGCATTCGGATGCGCCGGGCGATCCGCATTCGCCGCAGGTCGACGGGCACGGCAAGTCCATGCCGTTCTGGCGCGGCATGGCGCACGCCCACATGGGCTGGCTATTCGACGACACGATGAGCGACTTCGACGTTTATGCGCGGGACCTGCTTGAAGATCCCATGGTGATGTTCTTCCACCGTACGCGCTGGTTCTGGTATTGCGCGTCGTTTTTCATCCTGCCGGGGCTTTACGGCTATGCGCTCGGCGGGATCGAGCACGCCATCGGGACCATCCTGGTCGGCGGCGTTCTCAAGACGTTTCTCGTCCTCAACGCTATCGCCAGCATCGCCTCCATCGGCCACACATTCGGATCGATGCGCTTCGAGATCCCGCATGATCGCAGCCGCAACAATGCCGTGCTCGCGTGGCTGACCTTCGGGGAAGGCTGGCACAACAATCATCACCGCCATCCGCGCGCGGCGCATATCGGCCTCGCCTGGTACGAGGTCGATGTGAATGGAGCCATCATCCACGCGCTCGCACGCATGGGCCTCGCCTGGAACGTCGTGCCGCATCTGGCGACACGCAAGCGCCGGCAGGACATGCAGCCGGCGCTGTCGTCTTGAAATCAGGCCGGCAGGCGGATGCCGAAGGCATGCGCGAGGAACAAGCCGCCTTGCAGCAGCCCGGCGCCGTCGATGCCGTGACCGACTCCCGACGACAAATGCCACTGGCAGGGAATGTTGGCGCCGCCCAACGCATCGGCGGACATGAACAGCGCGTCGGGCGGGATCACGTCATCCTGGTCGCCATGGACCAGAAGCACCGGCGGCGTCTCGCCCCGCGCATTGCGGGCGCTCGCTTCTTCCAGATGCTCGGGACCTACAAGGACGCCCGAATAGCCGAGGAGCGCCGCTGGCGCATGCTTGCGGCGCAGGCCGACATGAAGGGCCATCATCGTGCCCTGGCTGAAGCCGACAAGCGCGAGGTTCGAATCGTCGAGCCCGTATTTCGCGAGTTCCGCGTCAAGAAAGTCGTCGAAAGCGGGGCGGGCCTCGACAGCGCCGCGCCAGCGTTCATCGGGCGCGCGGGTGTAGAGCGGAAACCATTGCCGGCCGGACGGCGACTGCACGCAACGGTCGGGCGCATGCGGCGCGACGAAAGCTGCATTGGGGAAAAGCTTGCGCCATTGCGCGCCGAGCTCGATCAGGTCCTGACCGTCGGAGCCATAGCCGTGCAGGAAAACGACCAGCTGCTTCACCGGACCGCTGGTGGGATTGAGGCGCGGGCCGTCGATTGAGGTCGCCATGTTCCAAGTCTCCGGCAGGTGTCGAGAAAACTGGTCCGAGGCTTGCCCGCTGGCGCCCCCGCCCGTCAAGCCTTTAGACTTGTCGCGCGCAATGTGATTTTTTGCACGAGCCCCGCTACGAAACTCGCAGCGGACAACTACATAAAGGCTGAGCCAAGGATTTTGGGGTGAAGCGTCGCTCATGACCAGTTCTGCAGCATCCGCGCCAGGCCCCGTGGCCAAGGCGGCAGGGACGGGCGACCTTCGGCCGGTGTTTCGCTTTGCGCCTTCGCCGAATGGCTATCTCCACATCGGCCATGCCTATTCGGCGCTGCGCAATTACGAGATGGCGCGCCAGCACGATGGTCGTTTTCTACTGCGGCTCGAGGACATTGACCTCGACCGCTGCCGCCCGGAATATGAGGCGGCCATCTTCGAGGATCTCGCCTGGCTCGGCCTTACATGGGAAGAGCCCGTGCTGCGCCAATCGCAGCATTTCTCGCTTTATGCATCCGCCATCGAGGGCCTGCGCGACCGCGGCCTTCTGTATCCGTGCTTCTGCTCGCGCCTCGAGATTTCACGCGTCATCAGCGGCGTGCGCGACTGGCCGCGCGATCCTGATGGCGGCCCGATCTATCCAGGCACCTGCCGGCACCTCCCGCTGGAAGAGCGCGAGCGGCGGCTCGCGTCGGGCCAGCACGCGGCCTTGCGCCTCGATATGGGGCAGGCGGTGGGCGAGGCCGGCATGTTGCTCGCGTGGTGTGAATTCGGCGAGGGCGAGGAGGGGCGCGACGTGCGCGCCGAGGCGCAGCTCTGGGGTGACGCGGTGCTCGCGCGCAAGGACATTCCAACCAGCTATCACATCAGCGTCGTTGTTGACGATGCGAGGCAGGGCATCACCGACGTGGTGCGCGGCAAGGATCTCTTCGACGCCACCAGCCTGCATCGCCTGCTGCAGGCGTTGCTCGATTTGCCCGCCCCGCGCTACCACCATCACGATCTGCTGCGCGACGCGGCGGGACAGAAATTGTCAAAAAGCACGCGCGCCAAATCGTTGCGTGCATTGCGCGCCGAGGGCGTCACCGCAAACGATGTGCGCCGGCGGCTTGGCTTTTCGACGTAAGGTTCAGCGCGCCAGCGTATTGATGCGCAAGGCCGCCGCCAGCGAGATGACGATGAGCGCCAGCGTGAAGCCGACGACGGCGGGCCATTCCCCCGCGGCGTAAAACCAGCCGCCGATCCACCCAGCGAGACTCGACCCGAGGTAATAGCTCAGGAGATAGAGCGAGGACGCGTGTCCCTTCGATTGTTTGGCGAAGCGCCCGACCGAAGCGCTGGCGACGGAATGCGCGAGAAAAAAGCCGATCGCCAGAACGAGGATTCCCGCTATCACGCCAGCCAACGGCGCCAGCAGTGTCAGAGCGACGCCAAGCGCCATCAGCAGGAGCCCGGCCGGCAGGACGATGCGCCGTCCGAAACGATCGGTCAGCGGCCCCGCGATGGATGACGACGCGATCCCGAAAATATACACGAGGAACAAGAGCCCCATGTCGCTCTGGCCGAGCCGATAGGGCGCGGCGGTGAGATGGAAGCCGACGAAATTGAAGGTCGTGATGAAGGCGCCCATGCCCGTGAAGGCGATGAGAAACGCCATGCGCAATCCCGGTGTCGCGAGATGAATCATCCATGCGCGCAGGTGAAACACCGGATCGAAATGCGTGCGCCGCACGAAATTGCGCGACGGCGGCAGCAGCAGCACGAAGCCAGTCGCGGCGAGCAATCCCGTCAGTCCGAAAATCCCGAGCGCCCAGCGCCAGCCGAAGAACTCGGTGAGAATGCCCGTGCCGACGCGCCCCGCCATGCCGCCGAAGGCGGTGCCGGCGATATATAAACCCATGGCGTATCCGGCGCTGCGGGCTTCGAGTTCTTCCGCAAGCCATGTCATCGCGACGGCGGGCACGCCACCGAGCACAAAGCCCGTGATGGCGCGCAAGATCAGCAGCACGCGCCATTCGGGCGAAACCGCCGCCGCGATTGTCATGACCGCCGCCGATGTCATCGAGATGAACATCACATTGCGTCGCCCGAAGCCCTCCGAGAGGACCGCCGCGCACATGATCGCCAGAGCCAGCAGCGCGGTCGCAAACGACATGGTGAGCGCGCTCGTGGCCGGGCTGACGCCGAATTCCGCGGCGAACACCGGCAGGAGCGGCTGCACGCAATAGAGCAGCGAGAAGGTCGAGAAGCCGGCGAGAAACAAAGCAAGGCTCGCACGCCGGAAAGCCGGCGCGCCGCGAGGAAGTCCCTTGTTGGCTCCGGCGTCGCTCACAACACCACCCAGATCCAGAACAGCGTCGTGCCGAGCGCCAGCACCGTCGAGAGCGCGATGGAGCTGGAGGCGAGCTGTTCGGAAACTCGGTAGCGCGCGGCAAAGAGAAACGCGTTCACGCCCGTCGGCATGGCGGCAAACAAGGTCGCGACGCCAGCCCAGACGCGCGGCATTTCGAAAACATGAAACGCCAGCACATACACGATGGCCGGATGGGCAATCAGTTTCAGCGCGACGATCGGCAATGTCTCTCGTAGGCTCGCGCGCATGCCGTATTGCTGAAGCGCGAGCCCCATGGCGATGAGCGCGCAAGGCGAGGCCGCATTGCCGATCCCGTCGATGACGGTCTTGATCGGGCCGGACGGCTGGATGTCGAAGCTTCGCAACATCACGCCCACAAACAGTGCGAGCAGGATCGGATGCAGCGCGAGCCGCTTGACGATCTCTGCCCAATGCACGCCCTTGCGGCCCTCGTAGAGCAGCGTTGCGAGAGTCATGGTGACTGGCAGATGCACGGCGATCAGCAGGAACAAGGGCGCGGCGCCGGCGTCGCCAAAAGCTTGCAGGATGACCGGGATGCCGACCAGCACCGTGTTGGCCTGACCAGCCGAAAAGCCCGCCACGACGCTTTCCGAATAGGTGCGCTTGTGCCAGCTCTGCGCAAACAGCATCGCAATGGTCCAGACGATGGCGACGCCGATGAAATAAGCCGCCCAATAGCCCCAGGGTTGCGTCGGGGGCAGGGTGGCGCTGGTCATCGTGCGCAACACGAGGGCTGGCGTCGCGATGCAGAACACGAATTCCGAGAGGCCTTCGCTGGCGCGGCGATCCAGCAGGCGAAAACTCGCCACTCCATAGCCCAGCGCGATCAGAAGAAAGATCGGGAGGTTGATCGAAAGCAGTTCGCTCAACGCGTGATGCCGGTGCGGATCACCTCCGGCCTGGCATCCGTGCGCGTATTGGTGCTGGCGAGGCGCGTCGCGTTCGGCGCCTTGGCGATCAGCCCGTCGATCCGGTCGCGCTCTTTCTTGAAGTTGGCGAGCATGCGTGCGTCAAGCTCGCGCGTGCGCGCCAGTTTCACGCGCAGCGGATCGACGAAATGTCCGTTGACGATGACTTCGTAATGCAGATGCGGGCCGGTCGCGAGGCCCGTCATGCCCAGGAACCCGACAACCTGTCCCTGCCGCACGCGCGCGCCTTCGGACATCCCGCGCGCAAAGCCGGACATATGGTTGTAGGTCGTCACGTAGCCGTTGGCGTGCTGGATTTCGACGCGATTGCCGTAACCCGATTCACGCGCCGCCTTGATGACCGTGCCATTGCCTGAAGCGAAGATCGGCGTTCCTATCGGCGCCGACCAGTCGACGCCGGTGTGCATGCGCGTGTAGCGCAGGATCGGATGTCGGCGCATGCCGAAGGTCGAGCGCTGCTCGCCCGAGGCGATCGGCTTGCGGATCAGGAATTTGCGCGTCGAGCGTCCGTTCTCGTCGTAATAATCGAGCGAGCCGTCATCGGGCGCCTGGAAGCGGTAATAGCGGAACGTGTCGCCGCGCGTCGTGATGGAGGCATAGAGCAATTCGTTGCGCGCGTCGGGCTCTTCATTGTCCTCGTAGAAGGCCTCGAAGGAATCGCCCGCCGCGACAGGACGCTGGAAATCGACGTCGTTGGCGAAGACGCGCACGAGATCGCCGATCACGGGCTTGGGCAGCTCCTGCTTCAGGGATGTCTCGTAGAGCGAGTCATAGAGGCGCATGCCGCCGCTGTCTTCGTCCTCGTCGTCCTCATCGTCGGCCGCCTTCGCCTTCACCTTCTTGCGCCCGTCATCGAGCCGCGCGACGGCCACATAGGCGCCCGAGTCATTGGCCGCGATGGTGGCCGAGAGTTCATCGTCGACGTAAATGGCGAGCCGTGCGATCTGGCCCATGCGGCCGGTCCCGTCGAGATCGTCGAACAGGACCTTGATCTTCTGGCCTTCGGTCAGCCCGCGCGCAGCTGAGCCCAGCGCCGCGACAATGCGCGGGATCTGCTCGCGCACCACGCCCGCGTTGCGCAACGTATCCTCGATCGCCTCGCCTTTGCGCACGACCAGCAGGCGCTCGTCGTTCTGGCCCTGTTGCGAGGGCGGCGAGCGCGGAACGTCGGTGACGTTCTCGGGCACCATGCGCACCTCGATGGAGGAGAAGGGCGCCATGATCGGATTGTTGGGCCCCGCATAGCCGAGGCCGCCCGAAGGATCGAGGCTCGCGCGGCTGGTGCGCATCAGGAGAAGCTGCGGCGGCAACGCCAACGTGCGCTGGCCGGCTGCGGGCGCGAGGCTGCGCATGTGTTCGGCGATCTGCGCCTGGATTTCATCGAGCGTCAGCGCCGGACCGGCATCGGGGGCGGCGAGCGCGCCAAGATCTCGCGTCGTGAAGGCGATTTCGGCGTCGTCGCGCAGAGGCGCGGGTTCGGGCGGCGGTACGCCATCCAGCGGGTTGCGCGCATCCGAGAGCAGGCGCAGCGGATTGAAGGTCGGAACTTCGTCGGAATAGCCGGCGCTCGTCGTCAGCAGATTGGTGGCGACGCGGGTGAAGCCGCGCGAGCGGAAAATTTCGCGGTCGCCCATGCTGACCGTCGTATTGGCCTTGAATGTCTGCTTGCCGGCGGCGATGTCGACCGGCTTCACCAGCCGGTCGCCCTTGCCGGGATTGACGAAATCGCCAGTGGCGGAATCACGGCGGGCGCCCGCCGCGACAGGCGCTTCGGCGAAACGGGATTCCTTGTCGAAGGCGGCGTAGATGGCGGAGCCGATCAGTGTGACGCCGGCAAGGCCGGTCAGCACGGTGCCGAGCAGCCAGCGCATCGACACGCGGCGATGTTCTATGGCGCTATGCTCTCCGCCGTCGGCCTCGATCGGCGGCGCGAGTCCAAGGTCTGGGGCCTCGGTGCGCTTGTCGCGGCGGCGTTGTAAGTCTGACCGGCGAACCGCCATATGCGTCCCTTAGAACCTGTCTCTCGAAAGCGGGATGAAATCATCTCCGCTGGGAGTCCGACCGGCGGTCCCGGCTAGCTTGCTTCGCGTGAGCGCCGAATGCAGGCGCGCGAGCCCGGCATCCGTCACGAGAATGGCCGGGCGAAGCAGGCTGCGCCGACGCTGTTCGACCATGCCGTCACCGCCGCCGTCCGTCAATCGAAGAAGCCAGCGCCCAGCCCTGAGAAAGCCCGGCGCCGGAGCGTCACACGATATGACTCCCCGGAGCTGAAGAAGCGCAGCAAAAATGGCCCAATTGGGGCGTACCGCAATGCGCGAAGCGGCCAGCCGAGAGTGGCATGAAGGTTTTTTGACAAATCTGGAAAAGGTTGGTTGACAGCCGGACGATGTGGCTCTTATAAACCGCACACCGGCGGCGACGTTGTCACCAACAACGACTTCTAGCGACTACCGGTCTTCACGTCTTTGACGGGTCACTTGGCCACCTGGCCCTAAAAGCCAGGCAGAAGATCATGTCGCTTTGATCGCCGTTTAGTAGATACGCTGTTTGACAATTAAATCGGAAGAAAGAGAAACGTGGACGGCGGTGTCCTTGCGAGACTCTCACTGTGAAGTGGGGGTCGCAAAGAGACTATCGACGGTCACGTTTTCAAACACCGGTCGACTATTCTGCTGTGAAGCGGGTGGTTGGCAGTGTTTGGGACTCGTCAAAATGAGTAGTGACTAGTCGGGAAAGAAATCTCAACTACAACTTGAG
>JANXTB010000197.1 GCA_025356415.1 Hyphomicrobiales bacterium | reverse complement strand
GCCAATCGCCTGTCGGCTGACGGTTCGAAAGTACTGCTGCTGGAAGCTGGCGGGCGCGACAACAATCCGCTGATTCACATTCCGCTCGGCATGGGGAAGATGCATGAATACGGCATGCACGACTGGGGCTTCCACACCGAGGAAGAACCCGCGCTGAACAACCGCCGTATCGAGGCGGCGCGCGGCAAAGTGCTAGGCGGATCATCGTCGATCAACGTCATGGCCTACACGCGCGGCCATCGCGGCGATTACGATCGCTGGGCGAAGAATGGCGCGCAAGGCTGGAGCTACAAGGAGATCCTGCCCTATTTCAAACGCGCCGAAAGCTGGACCGACGGCGAGGACACCTGGCGCGGCGGCGATGGCCCGGTCGGCACCGAATGGGCGAAGACGAAAGACCCGCTGTTCGACGCATGGATCGAAGCGGGCCGCTCTTGCCAGTTTCCGGTGACGGACGATTACAACGGCCAGCACGGCGAGGGTTTCGGGCGCAGCCAGTACACGATTCGCAACGGTCGCCGCGCCTCGACCGCCAGCGCTTATCTGAAGCCGGTGCGCAATCGGAAGAATCTCACGGTCGAGACGCGCGCCCATGCGCGCCGCATCGTGATGGACGGCAAGATCGCGCGCGGCGTGGAATACGAACATCACGGCATGATCGTCACCGCGCGCGCGTCGCGTGAGGTGATTATCGCCAGCGGCACGTTCAAATCACCGCATCTGCTGATGCTGTCGGGCATCGGGCCGGCCGCGCATCTGCGCGACAAGGGCGTGGATGTGATCGCCGATCTGCCGGTCGGCAAGAATTTGCAGGATCATCTTGCAGTGCTGATCATGTGGCATCGCACGCATGTCGGGCCGTTCCGCGACTCGATGCGCTTCGATCGCATGGCGCTGTCGATGTTGCAGGCGTATTTCTTCGGCACGGGCGCTGGCACTGTCGTGCCTGGCGGCCTTCATGCGTTTGTGAAGACGCGGCCCGAGCTTGATGTGCCCGACATCGAATTCATGTTCCGCGGCCTGCCGACCGACGCGCATCTCTGGTTCCCGCTTTTGAAGGCTGGTTATAAGGACGGCTACGGCATCCGCCCGACGCTGCTGCATCCCAAAAGCCGCGGCGAAGTGCTGCTGGGCTCGAGCGATCCCAACGAGCCGATGAAGATCCATTATAATTTCTTCAGCGACCCGGATGATCTGCCCACATTGCGCAACGGCTTCAAGCGGGGGCGCGAAATCGGCGCCAGCGAGGCGATGGCGCCCTATCGTGGCGAAGAAAAGACGCCGAGCGCCAAGGTGCAAACCGACGCCGAGATCGACGCCTACATCCGCCGCACGGCGATCACCGCGCACCATCCAGCAGGCACCTGCAAGATGGGCGAGGATGATAGTGCGGTGGTGGATTCGCAGATGCGCGTGCGCGGGATTTCCAATCTCCGCGTGGTGGATGCGTCAGCGATGCCGGATATGGTCGGCGCGCATATCAATGCGTGCGTGATCATGATGGCCGAGAAGGCATCGGACATGATCGCAGGGAAAGCGCCGCTGCCGGCTATTGCGAACGCCTAGCAATCTGGAAGAACGCGCGCCCCTCTCCCGCTTTGGCGGGAGAGGGTGGCTGGCGAAGCCAGACGAGTGAGGGCGTTGCACGTAGAAGCTTGTCTTGAAGGATAAGCACGCGTTGAGTCGCCCTCATCCGTCATGCTCCGCATACCACCTTCTCCCGCCAGCGCGGGAGAAGGACACGCCCCACCGTCATTGCGAGCGAAGCGAAGCAATCCAGAGGCCGCACGTGAGGCCAAGATGGATTGCCGCGTCGCTTCGCTCCTCGCAATGACGAGGCTGAAATTACTCCCGCGCCCGTGTCGTCACATTCAGCGTTACCGAAACCCCATCGGCCACCTTCTGCAAGCTGCGCTCGATGGCCCCAACTAACTTCGCGGGATCCTCCACCTTCTCGCCATAGCCGCCGCAAGCTTCAACGATCTTCTCGTAGTCAGGCTGCGGCGTGAGATCAACCAGCGGCAGCTTGTTGGCTTTTGACGCCATGCCGTTGGGATACATGCCGAGCGTCGCGCGACGCACGGCGTACCACATGGAATTGTTCATGATGATCGTCAGCGTCGGCAGGTTTTCGGCGCGAGCAACGTAATGCGAGGCGGTTGGCAGGCCGAACATATAGGAACCGTCGCCGCAGCAAGTGATGACCTGCCGCTCGCGCGCCGCAAACTTTGCGCCGAGCGCTTGGCCCAAGCCCACGCCGAGACCGCCCGACGAACCCGCGAGGAAACAATTCGGCTCCTCAAAATCGAGGAACGGCAACGGCACGCCGAGCTCGTCCGAGATGATCGCGTTGCGATCCTTCACCTGATTGAGTGCGTGCGCGACAAACGCCGGATAGATCGGGGCGGCATCCTTCGCCTGCTCAATCACCGCGGCGCGACGCGCGAGGATGGCGTTTCGCATCTCGGTGATCTTCGTGCGGCGCGCATCGACGACGGCGTGCTTCTCGCGCAACGCATCGCGCAAAGCCACACGCAGCATGTCGATGGCCGCCGCCGGATCGCCCGCCACCGCCAGATCGCTCTCAAAACCGCGCATCGGGTAATCGGAGAAATGCGGATCATGCGCGATGTGGATCAGCTTGGTTTCGGGGCGCGGGCGCATGTTGTGCGGCACCCACGGCACCGGCGCGTCTAGAACCACGATGAGATCGGCCATCGCCAGCACGTCCTTGGTCGCAAAGCCGAGATACATCGGGTTCGACGACGCGATGCTGGAATGCAGCCCCTGCACCACTGGCAGCGCATGTTCCACCGCGAGATCGCCCAGCGCGTAAAACGCCGCAGGCGTGCGGCCCGAGCGGCCTGCGATGATGAGCGGCATTTCGGCGCGCGCGATCATCGCCGCCGCTTCCTCGATCATGCGGCCCGATGGCACGGCGGGGATCGTGCCCAGCGCGCGGCGCGGCGCGGGACCGACGTCCTTCGCCTCGTCGCCGAGAACCTCGCGCGGCAATTGCAGATAGACCGGGCCCTGCGGCTCGGTCAGCGCAATGTCGAGCGCGCGCGACACCAGCGTGCCGACCGGCTGGCCGGCGCGCAGCTCATATTCCCATTTCACGTTCTCGCGGACGATGCCCGCCTGGTCGAAATTTTCCTGCGCCCAGTGGATCAGCACATCGCGCGAGCCGGCGTTGCCGATCTCGGTGACGGGCGTGCGGCCGGCGGCGAGCAACACCGGAACATTGTCGCGCTTGGCGTTCATGACGCCCATGACGGCGTTGGCGGTGCCGACATTCACATGCACCATCACGCAGGACGCCTGGCCGGTGATCTTCGAATAGCCCTGCGCCATCGACATGGCGACGTTCTCGTGCGGCACGGTGACGAATTCCGGCGCGTCGCGCCCCTCGGCCTTCATCCGCACCATGGCTTCGATCAGCGGCGCGAAATCGGTTCCGCTGTTAGCGAAGACGTGGCGGATGCCGCAGGTGTGGAGAGAGCTGAGATAGGCTTCCGCGACCGTGTGGCCGCCCGCGCTTTCGTTGGACATCATTCCTCCTCGGGCCCCGTTGCCGGGCCTTGTCGGGCGGCAAGATGGAGGCAACGCGATGCGCTGTCCAGCGCGGCCTTTCAACTCACGGGATCGGAATGGATCGCCAGCGCCTCGTGGACGCGCTGGATCAGCGAGTCGCGGCTAAAGGGCTTGTTGAGCACAGGAAAGGAAGGATCAATCTGCGCGCCCGGCTCGCCCGCCCCGCGCACATAGCCGGTCATGTAGATGATGCGCAGATCCGGGCGCCGCTGGTGCGCGAGGTCGACGAGCTGAATGCCGTTCATGCCCTCGGGCAGGCCGATGTCCGTAATCAACAGCTGGATGCTCGGATTGTCCTCCAGCAGACGCAAGCCGTCGCGCGCCGTGGCGGCGGCGAGCACCGTGCAGCCGGCGTCCCGCAATGTATCGACGACGAGACGGCGCACCTCGACCTCATCCTCGACGACGAGGACGACGCCCGAACCTTTCAGGTCCGCTAGTGCGACCGACGCCAAAGCCGTTTCCTCGCGCGCCTGTTCGCTCGCGCGCGGCAGATAAAGGCGCACGATCGTGCCGTGGCCGACTTCGCTGACGATGCTCACCGTGCCGCCCGACTGGCGCAGGAAGCCATAGACCATGCTCAACCCGAGCCCGGTGCCCTGCCCCACCGGCTTGGTGGTGAAGAATGGCTCAAAGATCTTTTCGATCATTTCGTCCGGAATGCCATGTCCGGTGTCGGTGACGCTGATGCAGACGTAATCGCCCGGCGGCAGGTCCGCGTGATCGGAGCCGGAAATCATTTCGACTGCGAGATTTTCCGTGCGGATGGTGATGCGCCCGGCGCCGCCCATCGCATCGCGCGCATTGGACGTGAGATTCAGGATCGCGTTTTCAAGCTGGTTGGCGTCGATCGAGATCGACCAGATGTCGCTCGCGTAGATCGTCTCGACGAGGATTTCATTGCCCGCAGTCTGGCGGACGAGCTCCGTCATGCCCGCGATCAGACGGTTCACATCGATGACGTCCGTCCGCAGCGGCTGCTGGCGCGAGAAGGCGAGTAGGCGATGGGTGAGATTGGCGGCGCGGTCTATGGCGAATTGCATGGCGTCGATGTCGCGCAGCGCCGGCGGCAATTGCTGCTGGCACGCCTTGTGGATCCGCGCGAGGCGCCCGAGCATGACCTGCAGGAGATTGTTGAAATCATGCGCGACGCCGCCGGTGAGGCGCCCGATCGCTTCCATCTTGTTGGCTTGCCGCAACGCCTCCTCGGCGAAGGCGCGACGCTGCACCTCCTGCTGCAATTCATCGAGCGTATCGGCCTGCCGCCGCGCCTGACGGATCGCGGCGAGCGAAATCAGGAACAACGCGAGTGTCGCCGGAAGTCCGAAATAAAGTTGCCGCGCCATGGCCTGCAACCATTGGCTTTGCACCTTCGCCATATCGATTCCGCCGACAATGTAAACCGGCCAGGGCGCGAGCGAACGGTAGACAATCAACCGGTCGACGCCGTCGATGGGCGACACATCCCGGTAGGCGCCACGTTCCGGCGAAGCTTCTTTCGCGCGCATGAATGGCGACCCGGGCGGCATGCGAGACGCAGTCTCGCGCACGGGAACGCGCGCCAGCACCGCGCCGTCATCCCGCAGCATCGCCATCATGGAAAGCCCGTCGCCCAACATGCCGGCGTAAAAAGATTCGAACGAGCGCGGATCGCCGCTGATCAAGATGACGCCGCGGAAATTATTGTCCGCCGTTCGCCGCTTGTAACTGACTTTGAAAAACTGGCTCGGACGGAAATAGCCCGGCAACCGGTCGGTTACGAACGTGCCTTCATAACCATCGCGCTGGGCGGCGAAAAAATCCTGTTGCGAGAAATCGATCTCGCGCGGCGCGGGCGTGATCACGCTGGTGACGAGCGCATGGCCCTTTGCATCGACGACCCAGATGTCCTCGACTTCCGGCACGGCGGCCGACAGACGATCCAGCTTCGCGCTCAGATCGGAATCGTGCGCGGTGATTTCGCTGTCGTCATAGGGCAGCAACGCCTCTTCGGTTTGCGAGGCGGCGAGATCGAAAATCGAGAAAACGCGACGTGCATGCTGGCGCGCGAGATCCGCCTGCACATCGAGATTGGCGCGGGCCTCTCTGAAATGCGTATTGTACGAAAGCGACGCCGCCACGATGAAAATGAGGGCGGGCAAGATCAACGCGAGAGCCGCGATCAGTTTTGGCAAATGAATTGTGGAAGTACGTAGAGTACGCTCTTCCGAATTGTTCTTGTCCACAGAACTCACTGAACCCATTGCGCCACCCGACCCCGGGAGAAGAACCCTAGCCTGCGCGCATGGTGAGAGCAACATCGCCGAAGGTGCCAAAAAGTTGCATATTTCCGATGACTGAAATGGCTTTGCGAAATGGATGGCAAGCGGCGTAAACTCGCGTCCTTGCGCCAAGCTTTGCCTTGGCGAGCGGAGATGAGATTCCATGATCGATCTGCATTACTGGCCGACGCCCAACGGCCACAAGATTACGATTTTCCTTGAAGAGTGCGGTCTCGCCTATCACGTCCATCCGGTGAACATCGGCAAGGGCGATCAATTCAAACCCGAATTCCTGAAGATCGGACCCAACAATCGTATGCCGGCGATTGTCGATCAGGCGCCTGCGGACGGCGGTGGACCGCTCTCTGTTTTCGAATCCGGCGCCATTCTTATGTATCTCGCCGAGAAGACGGGCCGTTTTATTCCGACCGATTTGCGCGGACGCGTGCGCACGACGGAATGGCTGTTCTGGCAGATGGGCGGGCTTGGCCCCATGGCGGGGCAGAACCACCATTTCTCAGGTTACGCGCCCGAAAAAATTCCCTACGCCATCGATCGCTATGTAAAGGAAACGAACCGTCTCTACGGCGTGCTCGACCGGCAGCTCGCAAACCACGAGTTCGTCGCCGGCGAATATTCGATCGCCGACATGGCCTGCTATCCGTGGGTCGTTCCTTACGAGCGCCAAGGCCAGAACCTCGACGACTTTCCGAATGTGAAGCGCTGGTTCTTGTCGATCAAATCGCGGCCCGCCGTGACGCGCGCCTATGAGAAGGGCGAGGGCCTGCGCCGCGAGGCGACGATGACGGACGAAGAGAAGAAGATCCTGTTCGGCCAGACCGCGAAGTCGACCGCGCGCTGAAGCAAACGGCGCGCCGCACTGGCGCGCCGCTATCCCGCGAACTGCCGCGCGAACGCGCTGATTTCCGCGCCGCTCATGGGCTTGGCGAAAATATAACCCTGGATGCGATCGCAACCGCAGCTTCGCATGAAGTCAAGCTGCGCTTGCGTCTCCACGCCCTCCGCCGTGACGGCCAAGCCAAAATCACGCGCTTGTTGAATCAGGTTCGAGACGTGTTCGGCGCCCTTCTCCGTCATGGCGTCGTCGGCCATGCTCTTGCCGAGCTTCACGCGATCCAGCGGAAGTTCGCGCATGAGACATGTCGTTGCGTGGCCGGCGCCGAGATCGTCGAGCGACACCCGCACGCCTTGCGCGCGCAATTCAGCGATCGTCGCGCGCACCGCCGCTATGTCGCCGATGGGCGCCGTCTCGGTGATTTCGATCTCGAGCCGGCCCGGCGGCAGCCCGGCTTTCGCGGCGATCGTCAGGATGTAGGCGGCAAGATCGACCCGCGCGAATTGCAGCGGCGACACGTTGATTGACACAGGAAGATCGCCCCAATGGGCCGCCGTCTCGCAGGCGCGCTCCAGCATAAAGGAGCCCAACTCGTCGATCAGCTTGTTGTCTTCGGCGAAGGGGACGAAATCGTCCGGCCCGATGGTGCCGATGCCCGGGCGGCTCCACCTGAGCAGCGCTTCAGCCGAGACCACGCGCAACCCGTCAACCGACAGTTGCGGCTGGTACAGGGCGAAGAACTCACCCTTATCCAAAGCAGCCTCCAAGGCTGTGCGCATGAGTTCAATCCGACCGGCCTAAACGCCCCACTGGCGCATATCTCCGCCACCGAGTGGCCGCAAGCCCTCAAACCGGGCATGGGCCGGAATTTCCAAACTAAGGCGAAGCTCACGCACCGCAACAGCGAAGGTTTGCGTCGCAAGTCTGGCGTAAAAAGACTCGCGTTAAAAGAAATGCCCGCCTCGCGAGGAGGCGGGCAAGTCAAGGGAGGAGTAGCCCTGGGGAGCGACGCCCCTCTGGGGGACGGACGTCGCAGGCTATCCCGCAATGCATACGTAGAGGAATTCCTGCGGATCACCAGCCCCCTAATGCCAAGGCCAAGCATTTTTTCGGTCTTTTTCACACTCTTGGCCCAAAATGAGTAGAAAAGACGAGATCCCACGCAGCGCCATTGATTTGCAACCATCCTCGGTGTGCACCCGTTGCGCCCATGGGCGCCGAGAACGCGATCTCCGATGAGTAATTTATTCTCTTTGGGATGTGAAATAGGAATAATCCACCTCTCCAATGTGAATTGCTCCGAAACCCGCAATAGCTTACCTCTCGACATCCACGCGATGCAGCCTCGACCCGCTCGGGGCGGCGCTCCTCCGTTCCCCGGATGAATGATGTCAGCTCCCAAGCGCCCGCCCCTGCCCGCCATCCTTCTCGCCAACGACCTCCTCGACGGCGAGGTTGTGTTCTGGACCGGGCGAGCCTGGTCGCCGCTGCCCGTTGAGGCATTCGTCGCCAATGACGAGGGCACCGCCGCAGCGCTTGAGCAGGCGGCGAAGGCCGGGCAGAACGCGCAGAAGGTGGTCGACGCCTATCTCGTCGACGTCACGGTCGATGAAGCTGGCGTCGCTACGCCGCGCCATTACCGCGAGAAGATCAAGACGCAAGGCCCGACCACGCGCCGCGATCTCGGCAAGCAGGCCGGCCTCTACAACATCGCCCCATCGGGAAACTGACAGGTATCGCTACGACGAGTTCGACGCCCGCTTCGTCCGAGAACGCGTCGCGCAGTTTCGCGCGCAGGTCGCACGCCGCATCGACGGCTC
>JANXTB010000295.1 GCA_025356415.1 Hyphomicrobiales bacterium | reverse complement strand
TGCACGAGCCGCGCGACGACATTGGGAGAAACCTGCATCTGTTGCATGTCTTTCCGGACAATTTCGACGATCTGCGATGAGGTCTTCTCGGCGAGCGTCGAGCGAACCGTATCGGCGGTCGACGCCGAACTGGCGGCCACGCCGACCCCGCCGGGGATCACCATCAGCAGTGCCTTTACGGAAAGGCCGCCCAGGCCCGATGCCGAGGCAATGTCATTGAGCTTCGAGGCGAGCGGCGGAAAATCCGTGTAGGGATCGACGCCGAGTTCCACCGCGAGTGCGCGACGCGCGCCATCGATGCCGGCGAGACTGGTGACGGGATTATCCCGGCTTGAACTGCGGTTCGCAATGCCAGAGCCCAGACGGTCGAACATGTTGGCCACGCCGGAAGCCGACTTCTTCAAAGTCGCCATCGGATCGGTGATGAGGTCTGCGCCATAGCGCAGGGGCGCGGCCCCTGCTTCTCCGAGGGATTTGATGAAGACGTCCGATGTCGACATGGCCTCGAGCTTGCTCACGGCGGACAATTCCCTGAGCCGCACGCGCAGCAGATCGTCGCCCGTGACGTCAAACGTGCCATAGCGCGTCTTCAGAACATAGAGGCGCATCAGCCCATCGCTGACGACCTCGGGATCGATGCGATAATTGGGGCCGTTGAGCGGCGTCCCGCCAAGCACCGTCGCAACGGAAGTGGTCTGCGGCGCTTCGAATGCCCGCGCGGGAAATGCGCAAGCGAGCCCGGCGAGAACCGCAAGAATTGCAAGGGATTTAAGTTTCATAATCGCCCCCTTAGCTCCAACAATACTATGGAAGCGAGAATTTACACCGACCAATTTTCGCTAAGTGGATACCTGTAGCTTAGCTTCTGGCGCATGCAAGCATGAGCGACTTCCTTATTCCACCAGGTCCCAATAGGGCCGGGGGCCAAACCGGTTTGCCAGGAAATCAACGAAGGCGCGGACCTTCGGCGAAAGGTGGCGCGCATGCGGATAGACCGCGTTGAGCGCCATGTCCTGCGGAATGAATTCATCCAGCACGGTCGTCAGCGTGCCTGCCTGCAAGTCGCCGCCAACGATGAATGTCGGAAGGTTGGTGAGCCCCAGGCCTTTCAGCGCCGCCACTCGCAGAGCATCGCCGTTATTGACGCTCAATCGCCCCTTGACGGTTACGGGCCAGGGCTTTCCATCCGGAGCCATGAAGCGCCATTCGTGCGCTGAAGCGATGTTGCTGTTGCACAGGCATTCGTGCGCTTTCAAATCATCAGGCGATTGCGGAACGCCGTGCGCCTGAAAGTAAGCAGGGCTCGCGCAGACTACGCGTCGGATAGGCGCAAGCCGGCGGGCGATCAAACTTGAATCGTCCAACGTTCCGATGCGAACGGCGACATCGAAGCCTTCCTCGACGAGATCGACGAAGCGATCGTTCATCGTGACATCGACGGAGACTTCCGGATAAAGCGCGAGAAAATCCGGGAGTGCGGGCGCCAGGTGAAGGAAGCCGAAGCTCATCGGCGCATTGATCCGCAGACGGCCCCGAGGCGCCACTTGTAATTGGCTCACCGCCAGATTGGCTTCATCGAGATCGGCCAAGATCCGCGTGGCCCGCTCGAAATATCCGCGCCCGGCCTCGGTCAGTGTCAGTGAGCGTGTGGTGCGGTGGAGCAATCGTGCGCCGAGTTCGGCTTCCAATGCGCTTACCTGCCGGCTGACGACGGATTTCGAAGATCGCAGGCGCCGCGCCGCTTCGGAAAAGGACTGCGCTTCGGCAACGCTGACGAAGGCTTCAAGTGCGGCCAGACGATCCATTGTTGCTCCTGACACAACAGTATAGTGCAATAATCATGGATTGTAGCGCTCCGTAGCGCAAGTTAAATCAGAGCTCACAAGCCGGCCAGCACCCCTCGCTTCCCGGTCTGAACTCGAAAGGTCTCGTCATGTCGCTCGCAACCTATTCATCCGCCAAGCCCGTTGTTCCCGTGTTCGGAACGCTCGCCCGCGCCCTCTCGCCTTTCGCCGAGCCGATGGTTCGCGTGACCACCGGCCTGCTGCTCGTTCCGCACGGCGCGCAGAAGCTGTTCGGCTGGTTTGGCGGTTATGGCGTCGAGGGAACAGGCCAGTTCTTCGCCACGAAGCTCGGCCTCCCTGCCTCGTTCGCCATCTTGGCGGGCGCGATTGAATTCTTCGGCGGCTTGATGCTCGCAGCCGGGCTTGGCACACGCGCCATCGCGGCCCTCGTCTTCGGCATGATGGCTGTCGCCACGGTGCAGGTCCATTTGCCGCTGGGCTTCTTCTGGACCGACGGCGGCTTCGAATATCCGCTGTTCTGGGGCATCGTTGCGCTGTCTTACGCGATCCGTGGCGGCGGCCGTTACTCGGTCGATGCGCTCATCGGCCGTGAAATCTGACCAGCAATCCCCGGCGAGCGCATCGGCGCTCGCCCTTTGCGAGGAGCATCTCCATGTCCACGATCATTCGACCGGCCCAGTCGCGCGGTCATGCGAACCACGGCTGGCTGGATAGCTTCCATACCTTTTCCTTCGCCGATTATCACGATCCCGAGCACATGGGCTTCGGTCCCTTGCGCGTCATCAACGAGGATCGGGTGCAGGCCGGGGCCGGCTTCGGCACGCACGGGCATCGCGACATGGAGATCCTCTCCTATGTCATCGAAGGCGCGCTCGAGCATAAGGACAGTATCGGCACGGGCTCGGTGATCCGTCCGGGCGATGTGCAGATCATGTCGGCGGGAACGGGCATTCGGCACAGCGAATTCAACCATTCGAAAACCGAGCCAGTGCATTTCCTGCAGATCTGGCTGATGCCCGATCAAGGAAACCTCAAGCCGCGTTACGACCAGAAGACATTCGCTGACGCCGAGAAGCGCGGGCGCCTGCGCCTGATCGCCTCTAAGCAGGGTCGCGACGGCTCCGTCGTCATTCATCAGGATGCAGACATCTATGCAGCGCTGCTTGAGGACGGCGAATCCGTCGAACACAAACTGAAATCAGGCCGCAAGGCGTGGGTGCAGATTGTTCAGGGCGCCGTCGACGTCAATGGCGTCTCCGGAAAATCCGGCGATGGATTTGCGATCGAAGGCGAACCGGCTGTGTCGATCGCCGCGCGAGATCAGAAGCCTGAAATAATTGTCTTCGATCTGCCCTGACTTGCCGCAGGTGAACTGGCCTGGCGCGCCGGTTAGCAAACGCCGTGCGAACGACCGATCGTCTGCATGAGATGAAACCGCCCGTACTTGTCATCAATGGCGAGACGGATTATTCGCGGCCGGGCGGAGAG
>JANXTB010000261.1 GCA_025356415.1 Hyphomicrobiales bacterium | reverse complement strand
GGATCGCGCGCTGATTTCGCCATCAGCAGGCCGATCGGCCCGATGATGAGGCTGACGCCACCCGCCGTGCCGAGCAGTACCGGCAGATCGTACCAGGGGTAGGGCGCCTCGCGCGCGATGAGGTAATGATAGAGCGTCGCCACGCTCGTCGCCGCGAAGCAGAGCATGAAGCCGTAGAAGGTGAAGTGGTGGTACAGGCGGCGATTGTCGGTCGGGCGCTCGCCATCGTTCATGCAGCCAACGCCGCCGCCATCGAGATAGCGCAGCGTGGACGCGTCCTTCATCGCCTGCCAGAGCGACGGGCCTTCCGACAAGGTCGACGCCGGCTCGCCAATGTCCTTCCAGAAAGCGCGCACGCCCATGCCCATCGCGACAATGGCGTAAAGGAACGCGACGCCGAAGATGAGCGCCATCGTGTTGTGCGGCATCACGCGATAGAAGGCGCCGACGCCCGTCTGCGAGGAAAACAGCGCAGCGGGATCGCTCAACGCGACGAACCCGATGATGAAGATCGCGACGCTCAAGGCTGAAGCTATGGCGATCTTCACGCCGTTCTTCTTGAACATCGGCGCGAAAGCGCGCGGCCAGGCGTAGGCCTCGTAGGAATCCGAGCGCGCCTGCGCCAGAACCTTGGGCACATTGACGCTGAATTCATGCGGCGGCGAGAACTGGCAATCCGTGTAGCAGGCGCTGCAGGAATGGCAGAGATTGGCGAGATAGTTGAGATCGCCATCGAGAAATTCGCGGCGCATTTCCATCGCCGGGAAGACGGCGCAAAGGCCTTCGCAATAGCGGCAGCTATTGCAGAGCGTCATCAGCCGGTCGGCTTCCGCGAGCGTGTCAGTTGCGTGCATTGCCGGCCGCCTCCCGTCCTGCGATGCGCCCGAAGACGCTGCCAATCGTCATGCCGATGCCGGCGGCATATCCCTTGCCGAGCACATTGCCGGCCATGATCTCGCCTGCGGCGAACATGTTCGCCGACGGCTTTCCATCCGCCATCATCATGCGCGACTGATGGTTCACGCGCACGCCGAGGTAGGTGAAAGTAATGCCCGGCCGCACGGGATAAGCGTAAAACGGCGCCTTCTCGATACGCCGCGCCCAATGCGTCTTTTCGGGCGTCAGACCTTCGGTGCGGCAATCGTCGAGCTGCGTATGGTCGAACGTGCCGGGCTTCACCGCCGCGTTGAACGTGGACACCGTTGCATCGAGCGCAGCGGGATCGAGTTCGAGCTTTTCTGCGAGCTCGGTGATCGTGTCCGCCTTGATGGGCGGGAAGCACGACGGCATGAAAAGTTCAAGCGACGACGCATCGAAGATAATGTAGGCGATCTGGTCGGGCTGGCCCGCCACGAGACGGCCCCAGATGGCGTAGCGCTTCGGCCAGACGTCCTCGCCCTCGTCGTAGAAGCGTTCGCACATCTTGTTCACGACGATGCCGAACACCACGCAATCGAGACGCGTGATGATGCCGCCGTCAAACTCCGGCGCGCGTGCATCGATGGCGACCGCATGGCATTGCGTCGGATCGCCGATCTCGTCCACGCCCGCGCCGGTCAGCATTTTCAAAACCGTGCCGCGATTGAATCGCGTGCCGCGAATGAGGAAGTTGCGGGCCGCCGGGCCCCAGCTTTCTTCCAGCCATTCCTTGTTGGCCTCGAACCCGCCAGCCGCCGCCACCAGCGCGCCCGCGCGCACGTAAGCTTCGCCGTCCGGGCGCTTCACTTTCGCGCCGAGGAACATGCCGTTTTCAATGTCCATCGACAGCACTTCGGCGTCGTAGGCGATGTCGACGCCGAGATCTTCCGCCGTCTGGTAAAGCGCGTTCAGCATCGCGCGGCCGCCGCCGAGAAAGAACGAATTGGTGCGGCCAAGCGACAGCGTGCCGCCGAGCGAGGGCTGGAACCGCACGCCTTGTTCGGCGATCCAGTTCAGCATGTCCTTGGACTCGTGGATCATCATCTTGGCGAGTTCTTCATTCGTATTGCCGCCCGTGACGCGCAGCAGATCGTCGAAGAATTCGTCTTCGTAATAAGGCCCCGAAAGCGTTTCCGTCGCGGCGTCGTGCGCGCAGCGCATGTTGCGCGTGTGGCGTGTATTGCCGCCGCGATAAAACTTGGGCGCGGCTTCGAGCACCAGCACCGAGGCGCCGTCGCGCCGGGCGGCGATGGCCGCGCAAAGGGCCGCGTTGCCGCCCCCCACCACGAGCACGTCGTAACGTTTCGAGAAATCAGCCAAGATTCTCTCCAGAAAAGACAGGTTTGGCCAGCGCTGGCGCGAGGGCTTTCTTAGGCGTATATCTTTGCATACAAAGAAATGCAATCAGCGAAACAGGGGATCGCGATGAACGCGCCCAAGCGATTCACAGAGCCATTCACAGGAGATCGCAGCGACGGCCTGCCGCTCGGCGAGGTCGTGTTTCGCGCGCTGCGCGAAGCGTTGCGGGACGGCGTCTACAAGCCCGGCGACCGATTGCGCGAGGAAGAGGTGGCGACCCGTCTTCAGGTCAGCCGCACGCCGGTGCGCGAGGCGTTCAGCCGGCTCGTGTCGAAAGGCCTCGTGGCGCCGGCCCAAGGGCGCGGGCTGATCGTGCGGCGGCTCGATACGTCCGAAGTGGTCGAGCTTTATGTGATGCGCGAAATTCTGGAAGCCGCCGCGGCGCGGCTCGCCGCGCGCCATGCCTCCGACGCCGAAATCGAGGCCCTGCGCGATCTGGAGGTAAGGTTCGAGGCGGTGCAGGGCGAGCCCCAGGACATGGCGCGGCTCAACCGGCAGATCCACGACGCCATGTTCGCCGCCTCGCGCAACCGCTATCTGGAAAGCGCGCTGCACGAATTGCAGGATGCGATCGCGCTGCTCGGGCGCACGACGTTCTCCGTCGATGGCCGCCCCGATCCCGCCGCGCGCGAGCATCGCGAGCTGATCGAAGCCATGGCGGCGCATGACGGCGACCGCGCCGAAGCTTTGGCCCGCGCGCACATCCGCGAGGCGCTGCGTGCGCGGCTGCGGATCATGCAGGGCGGGTGAGCCTCTAGCGCAAGTTGACCGCGCTCTCGCGCACGATCTTGCCGCCGCTGTCGCGCGACACGAGGAAGCTCATGCGCGACGAACCGCGCAGCTCGCGGCCCGCCCGATCAGCGCGGCTCCAGCGCATCGTGGCGGTGGCGCGGCACATGGCGTTGCCCTTGGTGCAGGACACATCGACAGAGCCCGGCACGATCTCGTAACGCCGCCGCGGCCAATGCGCGATATAGGCGCGCTTGTCGGCAAAGATCGCCTCGCGCGACATGCTCTTTCCATAATAGACGACGCGCGGCGCATAGAGCCGCTCGACGGCCTCGCGCGTCACGCCCTCATCGCGCGACCAGACCGCGACAAATTTCTCGACCTGCGTCTGCGCCCATTCGCGCGTGCGCTGCGGGACCGAGTCGAGCTGGGCGTAAGCGGGGATGGTGGACGCAGACAGAATGGCGGCGAGGAGAATGGTGCGCATCGGGACAGCCCTCGTTGGGCTCAGGCAATGCGGGAGTGGGGCAGGGGTTGCCGCCAGCCCCGTCCTTACGAGCGCAGCGAAGCAATCCAGAGGCCGCATAAAAAGTGTTGGCCGTTGTGGCGGGCGGCGTGGGCGCATTTCTGACCATACGTGCGCTGGATTGCTTCGCTGCGCTCGCAATGACGGACGCAGGCGTTGCCGGCGTGCTTTTGCCCCAGGGAGAATCCGGCGCCCGCCAGCCGCCCCCCATTGCCCAACACCCCATCCCGCGCCATAACCGGCTCATGAAGAAGCCCGGAAACAAGGCCAAGATTGCGCGCGTCCTGCGCTTTGTGACGCATTACTGGCTGCTCTCTCCCAGACTTTTCGCCACGCTGCTCGGCGTGCGCATCGCCTCGACGCTGGTCGATGTGTCGATCCCCATCGCCTCCGGCTGGCTGGTGGACGCCATTGCGTCGGGCGTGCCTGCAAACCCTTGGCCCGCCATCCACGCGCTCACCATTTTCGTGGCGCTGGGCGCGCTGTTTCAGGCGTCGCGGCAGATTGTCACTTTCGTGCTCAACCGGCTGAGCGCGCGCGCCATCACCACCATTGGCCGCGACGCTTTCGCCAAGGTGCAGCGTTTCTCGTCCGACTGGCACGCCAATTCCTTCGCTGGCGCCACGGTGCGCAAGATCACGCGCGGCATGACGGCGTTCGACACGTTCACCGACACGCTCGCCTTCGGCCTGCTGCCGGCGTTTGTAGTCGTGACCGGCGTGACCTTCGTCTTCGCATGGCGCTGGCCGATCCTCGGCCTTGTCGTCGGCGTGTCTATCCTCGTGTTCTTCATCGTGGTGGTCGGGCTCGCGGTCTATTGGATCCGCCCTGCGAATGTCGAAGCGCGCGAGTGGGATTCGAAGATGAGCGGCGTGCTCGCCGATTCCATCACCGGCAATGCGATCGTGAAAAGCTTTGCGGCGGAAGAGCGCGAGGACGATCAATTCGCCGATGTCGCCAAGGGCTGGGAATGGCGCGCGGTGCGCTCGTGGGATCGCAGCGCGGTGTCGGGCCTCGTGCAGGCC
>JANXTB010000242.1 GCA_025356415.1 Hyphomicrobiales bacterium | reverse complement strand
CCTTTGATCATGGATTTCGCAAAGACCGACCTCGATAAGAAAGCACTGGAATTGCTGTTCTCGCCGCAAATCAGCGCCTGGCCGCTGATTGCGCCTCCCGAGGTCCCGAAGGAGCGCATCGCAATCCTGCGTCGCGCCTTTGAGTCCACCATGAAGGATCCGGCTTTCCAGGCCGACGCGGAAAGGGTTCAAATCGAGGTCGATCCCGTCTCCGGCGAGACGATGCAGCAAGTCGTCGCCCGGATCGCGACGTTCGACCGTTCTGTCATCGATCGCGCGATCGAGCTGACAGAGGCCAGATAACAACAACGAAAAAAAGGATGGCACATGAGCGAGCGGCAGATGCACCTCGGCGTATACGCGGTCGGATCCGGCAACCACATCGCCGGCTGGCGTTATCCGGGCGCCACGACAAGTGGCGAGAATTTGGAGGTCTTCAAAAAGATCGCAGCCTCTTGCGAAAGGGGCAAGCTCGACTTCCTGTTCGTGGGCGACAGCCTTGCCTTCTTGCCCGAGGGGCATCCGGGGCAGGTCACGCGCTTCGAGCCGACGACGCTCCTCTCGGCGCTCGCCGGCGTCACGACGCACGTCGGCCTTATCGGTACCGCCTCCACCACCTACAGCGAACCCTTCAACATCGCACGGCAATTTGCGTCGCTGGATCATCTCAGCGGCGGCCGCGCAGGCTGGAATGTGGTCACGTCGACATTGCCCGAAGCCGCCGAAAATTTTGGGCGAGAGATGGTGGATCACGATCGGCGGTACGAAATCGCTGGTGAGTTTGTCGATGTGGTTCAGGGTTTGTGGGACACCTGGGAAGATGGCGCCCGCGTCGAAAACAAGGAAACCGGACAATACTATGACTACAGCAAAGTGCATGCTCTCGACCACAAGGGACAGTTCTATTCGGTAAAAGGTCCGCTCAATATAACCCGTACCCCGCAAGGGCAGCCCGTCATCGTACAGGCGGGCTCCTCGACCACCGGCCAGGCGCTTGCAGGGCGCATTGCCGAAGTCGTCTTCACCGTTCAGCTCGAACTGGATGTGGCCCGCGAATATTATGACAACATCAAGAAACATGCTGTCGCGGCAGGCCGTCGTCCGGAGCATTGCAAAATTGTTCCCGGCATGGTCCCGATCGTCGGGCGAACGGACGAGGAAGCGCAAGCCAAACTCGCGCACCTCATGTCCTATGTGGATTCGACGAGCGCCATGCGGACGATGTCTCGTCGTTTCGGCCATGACATGTCCCAATATCCGCTTGACGGGCCCGTTCCGGACCTGCCGGTGTCCAACCTGAAGCAGGGATACAGCACGGTCGCGTCCGCCAAGGCGAAGCGTCTGGGATTAAAGCTTCGGGACATTTACAACGAGATCGCGATCGCGAGGGGATATCTTCTCGCTTGCGGCAGCCCGACGACGGTTGCCGATGTCATGCAGGAATGGTTTGAGGGCGGCGCGATGGACGGCTTCGTCCTGCTGCCGGCGCATTTTCCCGAAGCCTTCGATGATTTCATCGACCTCGTCATCCCGGAATTGCAGAGACGCGGCCTGTTTCGAAAAGATTATCAGGGGACCACTTTGCGGGAGCATCTTGGTCTGCCGAAGCCGAAAAACAGGTTCGCACGCTCCCGTTCGGAAGCGCGCGGGGACTAATGAAACGATGCCTTCCAACGACGTCGCTGGTCTCGCATTTTTTCCGGCCGATCGGCGATGCTGCGTCCCTCCACGACGCCACCACTAAGCCAATTACGGCAAGTTACCGCCTACGCAGAGGACGGCATCACGGGCAGACACAAAATCGATGAGGGGCGGTTTTGGGGTCCGAACGCCAGTTTCCAGATTTAAGGGTGGCCCGGCCCCATAATTGCAGCCATCATTGGTCTGCTGATGAAATGGTTCGAGCTCGCCAAGGAAGGCGCGCTCATAGGCCGGTCCGATCGCCCGGCCAAGGCAACGACTAGCAGAGGAGACGCATGAATGAACGAGCCAGATTCGGAGCTTGAACAACGTCATCTTGAGGCGGAGGCGACCATCAAGGGTTTTTCATATTCCAAGCCAGAAGGCGTTGATCGTGGCAAAGGCTTCGTACGGCTCGCAGTGACCCCGCTGATCAAGGGTGTGGTGCAGGTCGTCAAAAAAAATGGTGGCGAGAACAACCTTCACTACCATACATCGGTCGACACCTTCTGGATGGTTCTAAAGGGGCGAGTTCGCTTTTATGGGCCGAATGACATTCTTATGGGCGAATACGGTCCCTATGAGGGCACAGTGACCCCGCGTTTTTCGCGGTACTGGTTCGAAAATTGCGGTGAAGGCGATCTCGAACTGCTTCAGATCGCGGCGAACGCCAACGCCGGCCAGAGAAGCGGCGGACGGACGGATCTCTCGGAACAAAAATTCAAGCTTTCAGAAGCCATTAATTTCGAGGCGTCGAAGCTCTAGGATGCAGTCACCCTGGACTGCAGAGTTCCGTCGGCGGCCGTGCGCGCAAGGACAGCCGCTCACCGTTACGATTGATGTCTTTTGGGCGATCGATTTCAGGCAAGGCGTTGCATGGGCTCGCTCAAAATTGTCGCGCGTCCATCAGCGCGCTTCAAGTATTTTGCGTATGACTTAGGGCCGCGCGTTAGTCCGTTATGCAAGAGCTAATGGCTAAGCCGACATGCCGCTCAGCCAGGTTTCCTTGCGAAACCTGCGTGCCGGTCGCGTGCGAGGAAGGTATTTAGGTGAAGACCGGCGCGCTTTAGAACGCCGGCCTGACGCCCTTGTTGGGATCGATTTCGTCCGGCACGGGTCTTGTCGAACAAGCTTGGTGCATGGCGGTGAGGAAGCGCTTGCGCCGTGTGTTCTCGGCACTCGCGACTACCCCGCCGAAGGGGCTCGCTGCCATGCCCGCCGCGAATTGGCCGACCGTGTTCGGGTCATAGGTCGCGGCCTGTTTGCGCATATCTTGGCACTGGGCAGAATTGAAGCGCGGATCGCGCGCATCAAGGCCGCGCGCATAATCGGGTGGAGAGGTCGACATGCACCCGCCGAGAGCGACGAGAAGACCGCAGATTGGCAAAATTCGGCGCATGAGACCTCCCCGAATCGCGCTAACGACTCGCGTGAAACGAGACTAGCTGCCATCGGCGGGCCGTCAAATCGCGGCGATCAGAAAGTCTGAAGGTGAGAGTGCACATGTTGACGATGCCGGGAATATTCTTACCC
The DNA here is from genome assembly GCA_025356415.1 of Hyphomicrobiales bacterium. Lineage (GTDB taxonomy): Bacteria > Pseudomonadota > Alphaproteobacteria > Rhizobiales > Beijerinckiaceae > Terripilifer. The sequence continues at coordinate 32,443 of JANXTB010000242.1, read as the reverse complement.
AAAAGAAGCCTTGTATCCCCCGATAGGTGAATGCAGCCGAGTGGCCACTTCGGGTCAGAACCAGTGATTAGGGAGCGACGAGAGCTTTGTTCACTTGCTGTCGCTTGGTTCCTAGTGGGCATGTACCTTGATGAGCCGATGTCGTCGCTGAGGGCAATTGGGAGCAGTACGGATAGATTTTCGGCTGGACAAGCCAGCAGCGGACCTCCGCTCGACCGCGCGGCTACGCAACTGGGTATCAAGTCGATCATGCGGGCTCACATAAAGCCGGGGTTCCTGGGGAGGTAGCAGGGCCATTTCCCAAGCTCGTCTGTGGACAATACCAGCATGGGGAGCTTGATGTGCAAACCAGCAGCCGCTGCGCAGCGAAGAACGTTGGCGTTTGAGCCAGGAACGAAGCAAGAAATGCTCTCAACTGCTCCTTCCGCCGCAACGGCGAGCGCTGTCTCAAAGCCGGCCATTGTGAGCTCGGGCGAAGCGACCGCGAATGGGCCGATGTGACCGCTCTGGCTGATGTAGCAATAGCCAACCAATTGCCCTCCCTGATTGAACCCAAAAGCTCGTATTCCCGGCTCGCCAGCGAGCAGCCGGTGATGCTTGGCGCGTGAGAAGCCGAGTGCGAGCCGATCAAGCTCGGAAAGGAGGGAAGTCTCGGCATCGGAGCCATCGAGGGGTCTGACCTCAAGCACTCGATCGGGAATGCGGCCGCCGAACCGCTCGCGTGGGATGCTCATGAGGTATAGGGGAAAGCGCGGCAGAAATCCGTGCTGAATATAGAGGCCCTGTGACACGGTGTTGAAAGCGAACGTGATCAAGGCCCGATTTCGGGCGCCGATGGCCTCGGCGTGCTCCATCGTTCGGTGAAGCAGCGTGCGTCCGACTCCGGCAGCTTGAAGGCCCGGCTTTACGAAGAGTTGCGCCAGGAACCAGAAGTCCTCGCATGCCCAGCTCCAGGCAAAACCGACCGGCCTGCCATCATCCTCTGCAGTCCAAAGTCCCCGCGGGTCATCTTGGAGGCTGAACGCCTGAAATCGCGGCGCGGAAGGAGAAGCCATACGGCCGAAGCCGTGGCGCTCGGTAAGATCGTTTATGCTGGAGACGACGAGAGCGTCAACCGACTCCAGATCTTCGAAGCTGGTTGGGCGATAGGCTGCCGGCATGCACGCCTCCCATTCCTTCCTCCGCCTTGGATTGTAAGTCCCGTAAGTCGTTGGGTCGAGCCCAATCAGTGATCGTCCGCTCAAAGGTGCAGCGGGCCTTGCCCATTCGGGCAGAAGCCTGCGATATGAAGGCCATGCGGGTACCAACACCGCGCAAGTGAAAATGGCCCCGGTGCACCGCCGGGCTGCTTCAGCCTGGCGCGGTTACATCAGCAGCTCCGTCAGAGCTTCGACGAACACTCTCCCTGACGGTTGCGGCGATCGAGCGGACAAGGACGGTGAAAATGGAACACGAGTACTACGCCAGAGAATTTGAAGCCGAAACCCAGGATGGCGAAATCGTTCGCTTGACGGAAGTCCACGCATTCGAGCCATGCAAAAGCCTTTCGCGAAAGGAACGTCGTTTCAGCCTGCCCAACGGCCAAAAGGCCAAGCGGATTGGCGGTGGGTTCTATCAGGTGATCGACACAAAGCAGATCCTGTACGAAACACCCTAAACGCCAAAATCGCACTTCTTGACCGAGCTACGGTCGCCTCATGCGCTGCGAAGCTGGCGCGGCTATTCTGAGCACACTGCTTCCGCGTCGAGGCTGTAGGACTGCGCCGAGCCCGTTGTCATCGTCAAAGGCAGCGCAACAAGCGGCGTCAAGAGCACGAGAAGAAAGCGTCTCATGGCATCACCTTATTGAGTGGGCTGGGGGCAGCGGCAAGTGGCCGTCAGCAACTTTCCACACTGCCCCGCAGCAGACGTTCCCAGAGTCAGAAATGGGTCGGACCCAGCCGTTAGCGAGGCATGAGAATCTCGTAGATTGGAGCTCCTCCGCGCCACCTGGCGCCATTTTGCTTGATTGTTCTCTGCCGGAAGACGGACGGGGAAGGTGCCGACATTTCCGAGGCTTGGAGATGCAAGCATATCGGAAGTTCGAATCCCTCTTGCTCCGCCAGCGTCTTTCCTGAGTGAGAACAGTCACTTACGAGTTTTCCAGTTGTGCCTTCAACGTACTGATATTAGGGCATATTGATTTAAACGAGCTGGTCTGACTGTCTCTGTACCCGTAACTTCCACACGCAAACTGCCGCTCTGAAACCGATGCGGTCGCTGACGAGAATTTGGAGCAGTACGGTTAAAGTTCGCACATCCCGACGTCCACTTTGCGCCCTACACGGACCTCGAAGGCCAAGTTGTAAAAGTGCAAAGAAAATCCGTTTGTAATATGGGATCCTCGGTTGCCATCTATCTAAGCAACCGCCATCCGAGCTGGCCTTGCGACACTCGAGCAGCGATTGCTTTTCTTGCGAGGGCGGTCAGCGTTTTCCGCGCGATGGACGACAGTTCGCATCGACTCGCAAGCACCATCGATCGGCGGATCGCCGGCCGGATGCTCGCCGACATCAGCAGGCCAGCCTGGGGGTCGTCGCGAGATGCCGGTCGTCCAACTTATTCTTACGCTCCAAACCGCCGTATAACCTCGCCCGCTCCGGCCAAGATGACAAAAGCGGATAATGGCTGCGAGCGTTTCATTCGAATTGCGCCGAGCAGCGGACAGGTCGGATCCGGCCTTGAATCTCTTATTAATTGAGAGGCTGACGCACCGCCAGTGTTTAGGAGCTGGAACATCGCAGTCATTAATTGTCCGGGCAGAGACAGTTTGCTCACCAGCACGATGTTAGACACGTCGTCGGCGGTATTATTGCCCTGCCCGACGGCTTTCGTCGAGCAAAGGAGAGTCGAGGCTGTCTAGAGCGGCTTCCGCCCGACAAGCCAGCCAGTCCACGCGCCCCTTCGTGCCGAATCGCAAATAGCCGCAGCTGTCTCATCTGAGATCGAGAAGGCGTACGTCAGGTATTGCGATGCACAATCGACGGTGTCCAACTTCTGCGACCTCCAGCCGTTGTAGTCCGGTGGCGGGGTACCCCGACCGGCCTCTTGACGAAGGGTGGAACTCGAACAGTTATTTGCGTTAGAGATTTGGGTCTTTCCGTCACCAAACGACGCCTGGCGTAGTTGGTAACTGCCGCGGGGAGGAAGACGATGATCCGGCTGCTTTTGTTAATCCCGTTCATCGGTTTGCTCTGGGTGCCTTTCTACAATTTCCGGGAGCCGGCGCTCTTCGGTTTTCCATTCTTTTATTGGTACCAACTTTCCTTTGTGCCGGTCTCGGCTTTCTTGACTTACCTCGTCTATCTGAAGGTGAAACATGACGGCTGAAATCAATTGGCTGTCGCTCGGCGTCTTCGTCGGCTTCTTCGCCCTCGTGACGGTAATGGGCTTCTACGCGTCGCGCTGGAAAATGGCGTCGGCGCCAGCACATCTCGACGAATGGGGTTTGGGAGGCCGCCAATTCGGCACCTGGATCACTTGGTTTCTAGTCGGCGGCGATTTCTACACCGCCTACACCGTCATCGCTGTTCCGGCGCTTGTCTATGCGGTCGGCGCCTATGGATTTTTCGCGTTGCCTTACACGATCATCGTTTATCCGATCGTGTTTTTGATCATGCCGAAACTCTGGAGCGTGGCGCATGCCAGCGGGCATGTGACGGCGGCGGACGTCGTGCACGCTCGCTACGAATCGCGGACTCTCGAACTGGCCGTGGCCTTCACCGGTGTGCTCGCGACCATGCCCTACATCGCTCTGCAGCTGATCGGCATGCAGGTCGTCATCCAGGCGCTCGGGCTTACTGGCGAACTGCCGCTGATCGCGGCCTTTCTGATCCTTGCGGTCTACACCTATTCCTCGGGTCTGCGTGCGCCGGCGCTGATCGCCTTTGTGAAAGACATCATGATCTACATCGTGGTGCTGGTGGCGGTCGCCATCATCCCGATGAAGCTTGGAGGCTACGCGGCCGTGTTTAGCGCCGCCGACGCGGTTTACGTCGCCAAGGGCGGCGCAACCGGCCTGACGCTGGCGCCGTCGCAATATTGGGCTTACGCGACATTGGCGCTTGGCTCCGCGCTGGCGGCCTTCATGTACCCGCACACGCTCACCGGGATCTTCGCCTCGAAGAGCGCAGACACCATCCGGAAGAACGCCATCCTGCTGCCGGTCTACACGCTGCTCCTCGGCCTCATTGCGCTGATGGGCGATATGGCGCATGCGGCGGGGGTGAAGGTTTCTTCTAACAATGACGTCGTCCCGGCCTTGTTCAAGAGCTTGTTCTCCGATTGGTTCGTCGGCTTCGCCTTCGCGGCCATTGCGATTGGGGCGCTGGTTCCCGCAGCAGTGATGTCAATTGGCGCCGCCAACCTCTTCACCCGCAATTTTTGGAAGGCATATATCAACCCGCAGGTGACGCCTGCTGGCGAGGCGCAAGTGGCGAAGATCACCTCACTCCTCGTCAAAGTCGGCGCGCTGCTGTGCATCCTGTTTCTGCCAACGCAATTTGCGCTCGACCTGCAATTGCTCGGCGGGATGTGGATCCTGCAGACCTTTCCGGCCGTGGTCTTTGGCCTATTCACGCGGTTCTTTCATGCGACAGGCCTCCTGATGGGGTGGCTTGTCGGCTTCCTGGGCGGCACCTACGTCGTCTGGACGGATGGTCTGAAGCCGCTGCACGCGATCACCATCGGCGGCGCTACCTATTCGATCTACATCGGCCTCCTCGCACTCCTGGCTAACGTTTTGGTGGCTGGCGCGATATCAGTAATCCTGAACATGACATCGGGTCGCCAGCAGGCGGAACTAATACAGGTGCATGAGCGAACCGACTAGGCGTTCGACCTCCTCTAGGACCACTGATTTCAAACAGCGCTAGTCGAGATTAATGCATCCACATTAAATCTCTACGCGGCGCGCGGGATAAGTTTTCCGCGAGGCAAGGTCATTGATACAGCAGAAAAAAGCGTGGAAGCCGACACAATGCCTATTGGAAATGTAACCCGCCGGGCAAGGTGCAATGCTGATATGGCGATGGGGCGCAGTTACCTCGGCTAAAGCGCCCCGCTATTGTGCTTCGAGACAATTTTTTCGACCCGACGCATTCGTGCCACTCCACCTGCGCCGCTCGCCAAGCTATGTGCGCCGTCCAGCCTGCATCCGCACAGCAACAGGAAGTTATGTGTTTTCTTCCTCAGGCTGCTCGGGTGCCTGGGATGCTCGGGTTTCAGCTTCAACGAGCTCGCGGGCAAGGTGCCAAAATTCCATAGACTGTTCGGCTGGGCTCCCCGCCGCTTCCCAGAGCTGATGGGCTCGCTCTCGGACCAGATGCTCGAGTTCCTGTTGATCCAGAGGCTGGCGTTTTTCCGATGGTTTGTCGTCGTTCATATCGAACCCCTATGCGCTCATTTTGATTTTTGGTAATCGACGCGAGTTCCAGCTCAAGCTCGGAGAAGTCGGCAAGCACTCGCGAGACCTGCACCTGCCATACCTTATCTCCGCGTTGCAGCGAGGCAGCACTCCCTTGTTACTGCAGGGACTGACCCCAGTTTGGACGCCGGGCCGCCGGTCCTGTCGCGTCAGCGTCCACGGAAACGCATGGGCCGCCTGTGAGTGGCTCGATTCTCGCCGCGGCGAATTGGTAGTAATTTTGTTCGGCGCGCCCACCCGTCCTAATTTCTCTGTCTAGGCCGCTCACTTGCCAGCCGACGTACGAGGAACTCCCATTCGTATCACTTGTTCTGAGTTGAGGTCTTTCGGTGGAGGGCCCGATGAAACGCTTCTTCGAGGTTTTCAGTATTGGTGCTGGTATACTCCTCCTAGGAACTGCGCTAGTTGCCACAGCCTTCGCGCAAACAACGACATTCAAGGCTGACCTGAAGGGCGCGTCAGAGGTTCCGCCAACGACCAGTCAGGGCGTCGGCAATCTGAGCGCCACCTACGATACCGCGAGCAAAAAGCTGACATGGCGCGGCTCAGTTTCTGGCCTTAGCGGCAACGCAACAGCTGCTCACTTTCATGGTCCCGCAGACCCGGGTAAAAACGCCGGGGTGCTCGTGCCGGCCATGGGGGTGAGTTCCGGGACCCTCACCGATGAGCAGGCTAAGGCCTTTATGGCTGGCCAGATCTATTTCAATGTTCACACCGCAGCCAATCCAAACGGGGAGGTTCGGGGTCAAGTCGTAAAAGGACAATAAGGAAAGTCAGGCGCCGACTTCGTGGCGAGTCTCCTCTCCTCCGCAAGGCACGGAATTTCGTCATGAGCCAGGATGAATTTCAAAAGGGCGACGTTGCCGTCCTCAAACGGGATGTTGAGTGCGATGGCGTCGTATTCCCGGCGGGTACGGAATGCGTTGTGGTTGCGTCGTCACTCGGAGGTGAGTACTTCGTTGAAATACTCGAGCCGAAACGTGAGATTGTTTTGGTTCCAGAAGAGGCGCTAGATCCTATTCAGCCCTAGTGCTATTTTTTGTAATTACCAGATGTTTAGGCAGGGCCAATCGAGTGACCAACGGAATATCGCGTGTTGAGGATCACGCCGGCAACCTGACATTGCGATCACCCGTGCTTCAGTCTCTTTACGTTGAGCTCTGATCTCGCACAATTTCTGTCATGCAAGCGACGCGATGATTTCTCGATACGCCTCTTCCGGAAAGGCTTTCAGCGTATTAGTTCTTACGTTTCCCAACATGCCCAGTTGAATGCTAAATCGCGCGGCGATTGCGTCGTCTGGCGCCTCATAGACGATCACCAGATCGAACGCGCCCATCGTGAGAAATACAGAGCTAAACTTGCCGCCCATGGCGCTCAGCGCGCTTCTAGCTTTGTCGAGGCGTGTGGCTGAATCCGGTGCGTTCCGGACGCCTTGGTCGGTCCAGTTCGCAAGCATTACGTATGTCGTCATGCCAGCCTCCTCGCAGTTCACTCACCAAAGATTCGTTTGCATTCGATTTGAGCAACAATTCGCCTCGCGCTTACGGAAGTGCTTTCGAACCCCCGAGGGCCTGTTTAATCGCCGACAAAAAATAAAACGAGGCCTGCCGGCGCAACTTTCGTAAAGCATGCAATTCCTGCGAGAATCGCGATATAATGACGAGCTCTCCTGCTATTTCCCGTCCTACAGCGCGCTGTCCTCCTCGTCGTCGTCAGAGATGCAAGCCGGGTCATTAGGATTATGAGCGCAGTGCTGCAACAAGATTGCGAGGCAGGCCGGATGGGTCGGCTGTTGCGAGCACAAACTCTCCTCCTCTAGCCGGTTGGATTGCGCCGAGCTCTTCGTCATCGTCCAAGGCAGCGCAATGAGCGGCGTAACAAGCACAAGAAGAAAGCGTCTCATAGCATCACCCAATAAGTGACGATGGGCGATAGACGCTGATCTTTTTTCCTTGTTCGCGCAATCCGCGTGCCTCATCCGCTGACGAATAAGTGAGACATTGACGTTCAATATGTCAGTCTCGGGCTAATAAACGCGCGTACTCCGATAAGCTAGCCGCCAAGTGCTCAGTCTCAGAGTAGCGTTCACTCCCGGACCCGGCGGCTTGCAAATAAGCCCTCGCCTGACCATGTAATTGAAGACTTACCGCAGACTTCTCGGACTTGGCGTAGCGGTATGCGTACTTGGGAGGCCGGACATGCTAGAACTCCCATTCAAGTCACAGAAGCCGAGTTCGCGCCTCCCTGTCGTAGGTCAAATGCCGGAGATCTCGCGGCCAATTGCGTCTGCATCCATTGATTGTCAGGAGCAGCTTGGCGGCTCATCCTTAACCGGGGGTAGAGGCGCGCCACGCGGGGAACATCGTGGGAGCCGTCGTGTGAACGTGGTCAAGCTGCCCGATTGCATGGTCCCGAACGCGTTGCCGGCCGGGTTTGAAGCAACAACGACAAGGCCTGGTCGATCTCGTCGGTAGAGCGCTACATGCGGTCGCCCATCATGCGGAGTGAGACTCGGAAATGGAGTTCGCCGCGGATTGGCGAGCCATGGTGGCGGCGACCAGTTGAGGCATTTCTCCGGAGGCTGCGTCTGACGTTCGTGGCAATCCGAAGTCGCTGGCTGCACTCCCGATCTGAGCTTCGAGGCTCGACATCATATGGCTTCGCGAGCGCAGCGAGAGAAACGAAAGGCAATAACCTGGCAAGTAATGCATTTGGCACGACTTTGCATAGTGGAAAACGTGGCGTTTGAGCTTTGTATGAGGTGGCAGCAAACTTTTGTAGAGAGAGGCGGTTTTGTTCGCTCTAATTGGCTGAGGAACACCTAATCACTTCTCGATGTGGGGAGGCGGGTTATGTTGAAGCTTGGTGACACGGCTCCAGATTTTGACGCCGAAACGACCGAAGGCAGGCTCCGTTTCCATGACTGGATAGACGGTTCTTGGTGCGTATTTTTTTCACATCCAAAGGATTTCACGCCGGTCTGCACGACCGAACTCGGCTACATGGCCAGGATCAAGCCCGAGTTCGACTCTCGTGGCGTGAAGGTCATCGGGCTCAGCGTCGATCCGATCGACAGTCACGGGCGTTGGGCGGACGACATCCGTGAAACCCAAGGGACCGCGCCCATTTTCCGATGATCGCAGAATCCAGACCTGATGGTCGCAAAACTCTACGGTATGCTGCCGGCCGATACTGATGGTGACTCGTCAAAGCGCACAGCGAGTGACAACCAGACCGTGCGCAACGTGTTCGTGATTGGTCCCGATAAAAAGCTGAAGCTCATCCTCGTCTACCCGATGACGACAGGGCGCAACTTCGACGAGGTTTTACGCGTCATCGATTCACTCCAGCTGACTGCGAAGCACCGAGTGGCGACGCCGGCGAACTGGAATGTGGGTGATAATGTAATCATCGCAGGCTCCGTTTCCGACGATGAGACTAGGAGTCTCTATCCGGATGGCTGGGCGGCCCCGAGGCCGTACCTTAGGATTATACCTAAGCCGCGCAGCATTTGATCTAACTGCGCCCGAGATTGCCGGTGGGTGGTGGCTAGTTAAGCGCAACAGCCACTAGCGCGGCCGCCTGAAACGTGGCCGCTCAATGTTTGCAAACCCACGGCGAGATCGTCTCTTGATGACCGCGGCACTAGGCGGCGGACGAACGATCTGCGCCGCGCTCTTCGAACCGTCCCACGCATCGACTATCTTCGATATGCGCGAGCATTGACGCCTACAAGTGAAACGCGGGGCTTCGGAAATATATCGCGGCTGTCGTTCTCATCTCCCGGCGTCCGCTTTGCGTCCGATTGTGTTGAAAAACTCGAAAGTCGCCGTGCGCTGCAAGCTACATTTGCTTCGGGGATTCACGCTGCTGCTGAATCAATACCTGCGCAGCCTCTGCGAAACCCAAGGCGAACAGTAGCCAGATCACGCTAACGAGGCTGAGGTAGTGGTGATCCACAAAAAGGAGAGCGCGAGTTAGCCATGACGTCGGGGCACATTTTCGCAGTTTGGCTAACTAGCCCTTGCCATGCGCTGTCTGCTCTGCGACGGGACGTAGCTGATTTTCGCATGAGTGGCGCAATAAGAGCTATTAGCGAAGCGACCCATTCCGCAATATTTCTGAGCCTCGTCCGCAGCGCGTACGAGCGGCCAACGGCAGTGATGCTCACGCAGGGCCATGATTTCGACGCCTGATTTCTTTAGGGGCTGCTTGGGCGATTGATCGGTCGTGTCGAAAGGCAAATCCGCCACAGAGACAGGATCTTGCTTTTGCTGATGCATAAACACGCGGATATCGGTAGGTCGAACAAACTCGGACATGCAGGGGCAACCTCCAGGTGAGGGAAGCTTCGAGATGATTTATTTGTATCTGAGGCTCTAAACACGCCGGACGCGGCTAATTCAAGGCATATAGCCCGCGTTGCTGATGGTCTCGAAGGTTACAGCGTCAATGTGCCGCTAATCTGGGTGATAACGCTGTTCCCCGTCACCACCTGTGTCCCGGATTTGAGTTTGTGATTTAATAGTTTTGGCCTCGTCACCATGACGAAGGAGCCGAGATGATCCTCGATCCTTAAGTGCCAAGTTGACAGGTTCCGATAAGGGATTCTTTGGCGTCAAAAATACGTTTGGACCCTACGCAAGCAGTGGACATCAGCCGTCGGTTCGATAAGAGGTAGCGCTACTATCCGCGGGAGTAAGGGGTAACACTGGCGGCGAGCGCTACGTTGACATCCATCGTAGGGGTAACTGTCGCGAAGACAGCGGGGGCTTTTCGGCTTTTCCGGGCTGGCGGATTTTTGTGTGGCCCGAGGAAGGGCGCGGGCTGGTGAAATCCTCGTCGGCGAGCGAGAGCTGCATCCCACCAAGGTGAGAACCATGACCTATTCGGTAAAGGAGCTGTTCAGGACGCTGCAGGGCGAAGGCTACCATGCGGGCCGGCCTGCCGTGTTCTGTCGCTTCAGCGGGTGCAATCTCTGGTCGGGGCGCGAAGTGGACCGCGCGTCGGCTGTCTGCACCTTCTGCGATACGGATTTCGTCGGAACCGACGGGACGGGCGGCGGGAAATTCGTGTCCGCAGACGCGCTCGCGCAGGCTGTTGCCGATTGTTGGGAACACTCCTCGTCCGCCAATCGATTCGTCGTCTTCACCGGCGGCGAGCCGCTGCTCCAGATTGATCCCGCGCTGATCGAGGCAGTGCATCGGCTCGGCTTTGAAATCGCGGTCGAGACCAACGGCACCGTTGCTCTCGTCGACGGGATCGACTGGGTCTGCGTGAGTCCCAAGGCCAATGCGCCCCTGAACGTCACAAAAGGCCACGAGTTGAAGCTGGTGTTCCCGCAGCGCGAACACGATCCGCAAGTCTTCGCCGGGCTAGATTTCAGGCATTTCTGGCTGCAGCCGATGGATGGCCCAGAGCGGCAGGCGAATACGGATGCGGCGGTCGCCTATTGCCTGGACCACCCGCGTTGGCGGCTCAGCATCCAGACACACAAGCTGATCGGGATCGCCTGATGTTCGAAGTCACCAAGCAATTCCGGTTCGAAGCGGCGCATACGTTGAAGCGCGCGATCGAGACCGAGTCCAGCAGGCGCATCCATGGTCACTCCTATCGCGCCGAGGTGAGCGTGCGTGGCGAGGCCGATCAGGACAGCGGGATGGTCATCGACCTCGGGCTTTTCGAGCGCGCGCTGCTCGACGCGCGCGAGGACCTCGATCACCGTTTCCTTGATGAGGTCGCGGACCTTGGTCCCCCCACGCTCGAAAACCTGTCGGTCTGGATCTGGAAGAAGCTTAATGGCACGTGCCCAGGTCTATACAAGGTGTCGGTGCACCGTGACAGCGCGGGCGAGACCTGCAGCTATTATGGTGCTGGCGACGCGGCGCGCTGACGTTTGTCGGTCGAACAGTTGCACGTTTGACTTCAAGAATTTTGAAGGCGGATAGGTCTTGTCGCATGTGTAAGGCGCGGGCTCTCCAAAGATGATTCCGTTGCGCGGCGCATCACGGTGTTGGCAAGACGACCTTTTTCCGCCCTCTGCTCGGACCTCGCGTTGCCGCTCCGCGGAGGTGTCACGATAGGCGGCTACGAGCTTCAGGAATTGGCGCGCCGTGATTTCGCGGCGCGTCTCCTGTGTGCTGCGGGCGCATCACCAGTCCTTCGCGCATTCGATTCTCGATCTCGTATTGATGGGGCGCACGGGCCCGTTTAGTTCTCCCCGAAGGCCGAAGTTACTCAGTAACCGCGCGGCATTTCGAACGGTCTTGTTCTGTGAAACGGGAATTGTCGAAATCACAAAGGGAATCCACTAGCTCGTTGGACGAGCGAGCGCTGCCCAAGTCCGAGACACGCCAGACGCCATTTGATACGGCCATTCTCCTTTGGCAGCGGCGAAAAGCCATGGCACGTCAACCTGAATGCGCACGCGATCGGTGGCGGTCGGTTCAAAGCGTTTCGCTCGCTCTCGCAGGTCGAAATTGCGCGACTCTCAAACGCTGTGTGAAGTCGTGGGATTCAGAACGCGTTTTTCAATGCGATGCGCCAAAACAGATTCGCCATGACTAAACCAGTCGCGGCAAGGACGGCGCTAAGCATCAGGGTCGGCGCAATTGTACGGCAGGCAATCAATGCATCGAGGCCTCCCGCTAGCAGTTCGACAACTTAGGTCTGACGGCACAGGTCGGAAATCGTCTTGTCCGGACGTTTCCGGACGTTTTGCTGCAGCAGGTGACATGGGCGTGCGCGCATGAGCACCGCACGGACTTAACTTTGGTGTGGCGTTAATCCATCGGCACGGCTGTTCGCCTTTCAACCATAAGAGCTTCCAGCTCCTGCTGATCGTTCAGGGTTCGACGTAATCGGGAAACTATATAGGACAAGGTCGCCGCCTCACGACGGAGTTGTGGGGCTTGCGATGCAAATCTGGTTGCGAGGTGATCGATGGAGGACAGCTCCTCATCGACTTCGGCAGCGACCGAACGCTCCGAATTAAGCGCTGGGCTTTGGAGGATGGCTCGCATTATTGCGCCAGCAAGGTATGCAGCTTGGTGACAGAAGAGCCCCGACATCGCCCAAAAAAAAGCCTCCAATCCGGATAGCTCGCCGGCTAACGCAAGACCAACGACGAATAGGAGGGTTTGAAAACTGGTCAGAGCAACGAAAAGCGGAAGTCTCAGCAACCAACCCACGGCAAGCCCGGCAATTGCACACCCGATTCCGAACCAGAACATGGCACTACCCTATCTTTCTTCTTCTTCTTCTTTTTTACAAAGGCGTGGCAAGACGCCGTAGCGCACCCGTAAGGTGGCGTCCTCTGATCGGCTTGCGAATCCGTCGCTCAGGAGGCACGTGCTCGGGCACCAAATCGCCGAACGCGGTCACGACGATGAATGGGATGCTCAACTGGTCGAGCCGAGCCATAACCGCAATGCAGGGCCCGTCGTTTAGGAAAAAATCGACGATAGCAAGATCCGGACGATTTGACTCGAGCCAGGTCAGCGCCTGACGGTTGCACGGCGCAATCGCCACCAGATCAAATTCTGTGGTCTCGAGCAGCTGCTCGTATAGAAGGGTAATCAACGGCTCGTCTTCGACGAGGAGCACCGTCAGCTTACGTTCCATTCCAACCTCCGAGAGTGTTGGACAGAACACAAAGCGCAGCCGCAGTGCAAGCGGAGCGCTAAAGCTATCCAAGCCATTCTGGCGCGGTTTCTCCTGTGCAAAGGCCGCGTCTTTTGGCCAGCGGTAAGCGTGCCTTTAACGAAAAAGTAAGTATCCAAGTCGATTGGCGATTTGCCGCAAATGCCCCTTAATAATTGAGGCTCAAGTTCCCCCGCAAGAGGAACAAAATGCGGGCATTTCCACCATTAGTCTGGTTTCAGCGTCAATTCGCAGCTCTCTGGTCGCAACCGATGCTCGCGATGGTAATCGGAGCGGTCATGATCGCCCTTTTCGTCGCAGATGGAGCGCTGGTTTTTTATCTGCGTAACCAAGCGATTGCTTTTGGCGAAAGGGAAACGGGAAACCTTTCGTATGCCTTGGCGCAGCAAACCGAGAAATCGCTTCAAGCAGCGCACTTGATTGTGTCAGTTGTCGCAGAGCGAATTGAGGCGGCGAAACCCTCAACCGTTGAGGAATTTGAAGAGATTGCCAGAAGTGCTGCGATCCAGGACACGCTGCAAGGCTCGATCACGGGTTTCGGCCAACTCGACAATCTGGCGGTCGCCAGTGCGCGGGGAAAACTCGTCGCCAGGGGCGCGTCGGGGCCGCTCCCATCCCTCGATCTTTCAGACGGCGAGTATATTGCCGGCGCTCGCAACTCCGGCGCTCGCGACCTTTACATCAGCACGCCGGTGAAAAGTCTGATTACGGGCGAGTGGAGCATTTTCCTGGCCAAACGAGTCAGCAGCCCGAGCGGTGAATTCCTCGGCGTGGTCACTGGCGTGATCGAATTATCGACCCTCGAAAAAGTTTACTCGAAAATCGCAGTGGGCGAGCATGGCTCAATCTGGATGGCGCGCAGGGACGGCACGCTGCTCGTGAGATACCCGCGAGTCGAAAAGGTTATCGGAAGGTCTTTTGACTCGAGAGGACCGCTCGCGGAGCTGTTCCTGAAAGGGGAGGAAGGGGTAGCAAGGCATATAAGTCCGACGGACGGACGCGAACGGCTGGCGGCGCTGCACTATATTCACGATTTCCCGGTCGCGATCGTGGTTACCGCGGCGATTGAGGACGTATTGACGGAATGGCGCGGGCAGGTGGTGTGTTTGGCCATTGTCGGCCTCGGTGCGGCGCTTGCCTTGATCTTTCTGGCTCTGATTTTGGCGAGCGCGACGGAGCAGTTGGCGCAAACACGATCGGAGCTCGACGTCTCGCGCGCACACGAAAAGGCGCAGGGCTTTTTCACCGCCGCGATCAGCAACATGCGGCAAGGCCTGGCAATGTTTGATGCCGACGAGAACTTGATTGTCTGCAATCGGCAGTATGGAGAGCTGTACAGGCTGAACCCGGATATCCTGGCGCCCAATACGCCGCGTCACATCCTGTTGGAGCAGCGCGCTCTCGCTGGAACACAGCCGCTCACGCGGACCATCATGAACGACCGCCACCGCCTCAACGAACTCGAAGACGGGCGAACGATAACCATTTCTCACGCGCCGATGATCGGCGGGGGCTTTGTTAGCACCCACGAGGACATCACAGACCAGCGGCGAGCAGAAGAAAAGATCTTGCGACTAGCGCAGCGTGACGGGCTCACCGAACTGCCCAATCGAATGGTCTTCAAGCAGACGCTCAATGCCAGAATAGAAGGTCTCTCGGCCGGTGAACGACTGGCCGTTCTCTATCTGGATCTCGATGGCTTCAAGCTGGTCAACGACACGCTTGGACACACGGCCGGGGATGTCTTGCTGCAGAAGGTTGCAAGACGCTTGGCGGCAGCCGTTCGCTCAACGGACACATTGGCGCGCTTGGGCGGTGACGAATTTTCGATCCTGCAGTCCATCGGTTCGCCCGACGAGGCTCAGCGGCTGGCGGTTCGCTTGAACGAACTGATGAGCGAACCTTTCGAGGTGGACGGACACCAAATTCGAATAGGATCAAGCGTTGGTGTGTCGCTTGCTCCTGATGACGCCCTCGATCCTGATCAGCTCATCAAGAATGCCGACATGGCGCTTTACGCGGCCAAAGGCGCAGGGCGCAACACGTACCAATTCTTCCGGCGCGAAATTGAGGAGGCGACGCGAGAGCGCGTGCGTCTGGAAACGGAGCTGAGAGTTGCGCTGCCGTCTGGTCAGCTCGAATTGTATTACCAGCCACAGGTGCGACTTGATAATGCCGAGCTGATCGGGTTCGAAGCGCTGTTGCGTTGGCGTCATCCGGAACGCGGGCTACTCATGCCAGCTTCGTTCATCGAGTTGGCTGAGGAAACTGGACTGATAAAAGATATTGGGGAATGGGTAATTTCGCAGGCCTGCCATGAAGCGGCAAAGTGGCCAGACCGTCTCCGAGTTGCTGTAAATCTCTCGGTTGTCCAATTGCAATCCAGCAGCCTGTCTGCGTGTGTCGAAAATTCGCTTGCTGTTACTGGGCTCCGGCCGGACAGGCTCGAAATGGAGGTGACGGAAAGCGTCATGCTAAAACATGCTGAGAGCAATGTCTCGGCGCTGCTGGCGTTGAGGAGCCTCGGCTTAAGGATATCGATGGACGACTTCGGCACTGGCTACAGCTCGCTCAGTGGCTTGCGCCTATTTCCCTTCGATAAACTAAAGATAGATCGGTCCTTCGTTAGTGAGCTAGGCACCCGAAAAGACTGCGCGGCAATCGTCAGATCCGTGGCCAGTCTGGCCAATTCACTTGGCATGAGCACGACCGCGGAGGGAATCGAAACGGACGAGCAGTGGATGCATGCCAAATTGGCTGGATGCACTGAAGGTCAAGGCTATCTTTTCGGAGCGCCAATGCCCGCCAGTCGAATCGTTGAATTCACTGTTCGCAAGCGGATAGCGTAAACGATGGACACATGGCTCTCACCTCACAAGGCCAGTTGCGTCCAGCCAGGAAGTGCAGCTGTAATCCAAACAAAGCTGGCAAGCGGGCCTGCCGAACAAAGTTGCGTTCCTTCGCGTTAAACTTGCGGCGTGTTGCGCCCCTCTTGCCCGGCATGGCCGAGCTCACTTCGAGAATTAAAGCGCGATCGGTTTAGGGATCAGCAAGTAGGACAAAACGACGAGGATGTTGCCGATCACAGATCCAATACGCGATGCGAGGTCAGCTGGCCTAGCCTCGGGGGCTTCGAAATAGGTTGCGTTGCGAACGGAAACTACGAAAGAAGGGCTCTGACCGTTCAGTCCAAGAAGCGGGAGCGCGGGGCAGGCCGCAGTGAGGGCTTGGACTGCAAGATCATCTCTGGCGCGAATGAGCCCCGTATTATTTGGCTGGATTAGTGCATCGATTTCCAGTCCGGAAAAAAGTCGGCTGGCTCCGGCGCGATTTGCGCGAGCTCTCGAAATTTGGCGATGTTTTGCGTCGCATGGTCCCGACTAATTTCAAGCAAAGCACGGCTGGACGCAAAGGCCTCGACGTACTCGGGAGATGCGGGATCGCCCCGCATCTGTAGGGACATCATCATGCCCGCTCGGATCAGGTGCTCAAGGCTTTCGATCGCCTCCTGGCGCGCCTGCTCGGCCTCATCACTGTGCTGGCCGCGAAATCCGCGCGGCTGGATGAGCCAAGGCTCGATGACCCAATCCAAGTCTGGGTAGTTCGCCATCAAGCGCTCTCCCCTTTGCCCACATTCCGCCCCTCGGCCTCTAGCCCCTTCCCGATAAGCGTCCGGATCGCTTCGGCCTCTGTGTTGATCTGCTTTGAAAAGCGATAGGAGCGCACCTTTTCCCGCAGCTCCTCTGGCATCGAAATGATCGTCCGCTTATCGGCCATGGTCTTTTCTTTCGGCATTGGGCTCCCCCGTTGTGGCGAAGCAACATAATCAGATTCGAGCAACAGATGATATTAATATCAAATTCATCATTGATATCATATTTAACCTCATATCATTAGTGATATCACTGATGACGAAAAGGAACCGACGATGTCGAACGCGGATCACTCATACATCCGTCAGATATCGTGAAGCTCGCGCATAAGCGGGCGCGTGCTAGCCAGGTCCGCTTCAGCGAGTGGCAGAGCGTCCCGACGTACCCGCGAAGCATTCCGCAGCGCCCTCATAAACGCGTGTGCTCAGGCCAAACGCGAACGCGCTGCAGCTCTGCGCACTGCGGAGCAAGTCGCACATGATGAAGGAACACGCCCCCCTGCTCTTCGGGGCCGCAATCGACAACACTCACCGCATGCTCGCCACCGTCTCGCACATGACAGCCCAGCGCCTAGAGCTCCGCACCTAAACCTCACCGACTTTCAAAATCGAAGCCTACCCACCCCGAACCAATGGGATCTCCAGTCATGTCCAAATTCACACGCCGCTCTATCCCTGCCTGCTCGCATCCACAGCTGACCTCGCCGCAGGATTCATAGCAGCCGCCAAAGCCGACTCCGGCCTCGATCCGATTTACGAGAAGATCCGCCTGATTGCCGAAGCCGATGACATATTTGACCGCTGTGCCGCTGCTCACGACAAAGCGTAGCGGCGCCATATTGACCAGCGGGCGAAGGTGAAAGTGCCGCATCACGATGGCGCGAAGCTGCAGTCGCCCGAGGAAGTTGATCGGCTCGTGACTAAACTGAGCCTGACGGTGGAGATCCGCGCCAAGCTGCACAAGGTCCTGTCTAACAGCGGCGAAATGATCGCATAGCGTTTTGCGCCCACACAGGAAGACCCGAACGCCGCTCGTGAATAGGACGCTTTGCGCGAACGCCTTCACGCTGAAGTCGCGTCTATGAAACCGCGATCGAGAAAGTCCGCATCGCAACGGGCCTCAATGTAACCGACGAAGCGAAAAACACGCGTCATACATGCACGGGACGAACTTGCGGAGGCGGTTCTCGCCACTTCGCCAACAACATTGGCCGGGGCAGTAGCCCTTGCCGAATTCGCCGGGCGCGAGGCCACGATGATGGGCGACGAGGAGCCGGCCGTGAAGGCGCTTGCCACCCTCGCCATTTTCTTCTCTCGTCTGGCATGAGGGTCCGCCTTCAACCTCACCCTGGATGACTATCAGACGACCGATGTCCAGCTGGCTCAGTCAATCGTGATGGATCTACTAGGACAAGAAAAAAGCCGCCGGACAAGCCAGCGGCAAGTTTGATCTTCTGGAGGGTTGCTCGTCCGACCACTTGGCCAAGCCCGATTTTAGCGGCCAGATCGTGAAGAACAACGCTGCCCGATCGAAGGGTGCGCTTTGACGCAAAAGGCCCGCCAGTACATTACGCGGCGGGCCTTTCTGTTCCGAGCCCGGGGGGGTGAGCTGGAACACTTGAGCTTGCAACGGCAAAGGTTTGCAAAAGGTTGCCAGCACTGGCGAGCGAGACGGGGCCGCTTGGCACAAGACATTAGTTTGACAGTGCCGACCCACCGGACCGCGCGGCTTTGTCCTCGATTTCGAGTCGCAGTTGCGTGACTTTGTCGGCCAGTTCCAACCAGAGTTGCGCGATGAGGATGTGGCTGAGGCGCATGCCTTCCGGCACTGTCTCCGCTTCCCGCAGACATTCTTTTGCCAACGCGCGGTATTCCTCGGGACTTTTCATGATCACGCTCCCGTTTTCACCGGGAGGTAATGTTCGATACCGTACACAAGCTCAAGTCCCATCTCTCTTTTCAGACGGGTTTATCGCGGCGGCCTTAACGACCCGTAACTAACTAAACCCATGATCGGCCACGAGAAAATGGCGATCCGGTCGGCTTGCTAGCCCGTACCTTCGTGCGATGCTTCGACCAAAGGAGAGCGCGCGAATGCGGTTTCGGTCTTATTTCCCCTCTTACGGGGTCTTTGAATTTCTGATGTTGGGCCTGATGGTGGTGGCCGCGGCTTTCTCAGTCTTCATCATGGGCCCTAGGCGAGGTCTCCGATCCCGTGATCCTTCGGCTCGGCCCGTGTATCCGGTCGTGCGATGAGGCCGAATTATGGTCCGAGCACGGACACGGCTTTGCCAAGCTGACGCTGGTTGCTTGAGCCCTGACTGGCGAGATGCCGATTTAGTGGGATCAACCTGAAGCTGGCTATCGTTCCAAGACTTTCGGGAACGGTAACGCGGATCCGGTGAAATCCGCCTTCATCTGTCACTTGGATTTCCGGATCGACGCCGATCGATTTCAGGAAAGCCCGCGCTTTGAGAGCAAAATCGATCGCGTTACAGCCGGTTGCGACGTTGTAAGCGAACCAATATTGCGCGGCTTTGAGCATGGTAGCTCTCCACCCATGGCCGACTTCGTCCCCCGCCTGATCACTATCACCACTGACGCGGATCAGCCCGACAATCGAGGCAACTGAAAACGGCCCCGCGGTACGTAACACGCGGTGCCGGTACTAGTCTGGCGTACGGATCGCCGCCTTTAATAACGGTAGTAACCCGAGCGGTATCGACCCATTCGTATCGCTTGTTCTTGACGTTCAGTTGTCAGGTCGCTGAGGGTGCCCGGGGAAGTGTCCCCGACGCAGCGGGGGTCCATTCCGGAGCCGCTTGCGGAACATGTCGGCTCAAGATTTTGATTGCGCCACTGAGCAAAACTTGCGGTCGGCAGCAAAACGACCGCAGCGCCGGCAAAGAGAATGGCTCGTGTTATCATGGCTCACTCCTGCTTAGCCTTATGTCCCTAATTACTTGAGGACGGACATCAACTTAGCGCCCTGCCGACAGTTGCCCGTTTCAGCTGGCCTTCTGTTGCGCCGCGGTAACGTTTTCGCGATGCAAGAGAAGCGAAGTCAGAACGAGAAAACCCGCGCCCTGGCGTCCGAAGCGAGAGTTCTCGGCCAACCAATTAACCGTCGTCCCTCTCCGCATAGAGGAGCGGACTGAGCTTCTGCCCAAGGAGCAAGAGGACTGCCCTTTTGAGCTGGCCGTACACTAGGCGGCTACGCTAGTGAAAAGTTGAGGGCAATTGGTCGGTCGGAAAACGCAAAAAGCCCGACGATACACAACGCGGCGTGGCTTTCGATTCCAAGCCGGGGCGGGGGCAAAGGCCCGAATCCTGCCGGACCTACCTCCAAACTCTTCGCACATCGGACTTTCTCGCGCCGAAACTGTATAGCTCAGGTCGTGGTGCTCTTACCGATTCGGATCGAGCCGACGACTGGGTTGTCTCCATGCACAGATTTTGTCTCGCTGCGGCGCTCATTCTTTCTGGCTCAATGTCCGGCCTGGCGCAGGAACCTCGTCGGACGCCTGTGTTGACGGAAGATGCCTGGAGCGGCGCCTATGTCGGCGCGATCGCCGGAGCAGCCTCAGACCGGGGCGCGACGCAAAGCGTCGTGGGCTGCGCCGCGAACGGGTTTCTCTGCGATCCTACCCACTATCCAGAAAACGCCGCAGCGCTCAGCGCAGCGGCGGGCGGTTCGACCTCGCGGACGACGTTCACCGCTGGCGTCCTCGTCGGCTTCAACTGGCGCCTCGGAACATTTGTCTACGGCCTTGAGGCGGACGCCAGCGCGCTGCATCAGTCGGCGACCCATGGCGGGAGCCGGTCGTCCCTCAATCTCGGCCTCACGAACCCGGGGCCAGCGCCCGTCATCGCGACCATCGGTTCGTCGGCGCAGATCGACGGGCTGGCGACGCTGCGGGCGCGCGCCGGGTATCTGGTTTCGCCGTCCTTGCTGGTCTACGCGACCGGCGGTCTCGCCCTGACCAAACAGACGGTCTCCAACGCCTACACCGACGACTGGCAGTTCAACGGCGGCGCCATTGGCGGCTCAAGATCAAGCGCGCCGGCGATCGGCGCTGCGTTCGGCGGCGGTTTGGAATGGAGCGTCGCGCGCAACTGGACGCTGAAGGCCGAATATCTGCACGTCAATTTCGGCTCCCATTCGACGTCGGGCCTCGTGTCGGTCGTACAAATCCCGGTGGCCCGGAACACCTTCGACAGTTCCGGCAAGATCAGAGCGGACCTGTTCAGACTCGGATCGACGTTCTCGTTCTGAGTCCTGACTACGAATGCACGGTCTCCGTGAACCAGTCGGTATTGGTTTGGAAGAGATGGTCTCACTGTCTCTGTACCCGTAACTTCCACACGCAAAATGGCGTTGTGAAACCGATGCGGTCGCGGACGATAATTTGGAGCGGTACGGATAACGTTCGCACAACCCAACGTCCGCTTTGCGCCAAAACCGGATATCCGGCCGCCTCGATGACCTCAGCACGACGTTAGCCTTGCACCAACTCAGAGGGCGCATCCGTTCTGGTTGTTTTCTGTCCGTCCAGGACCGCGCGCAGACGCGTCTCGTCGAGTGCATTCTCCCATTTAGCAATCACCAGCGTCGCGACTGCATTGCCGACGAGGTTGGTGGGCGTCAGGCCCTGCGACATCAGGCGGTGAATCCCAAGGACAAGAGCGACACTCTGCACGGGAATTGACCCATGTGCGGACAGCGTCGCCGCGAGAACCACGAACGCCGCGCCGGCGATCCCGGCGGCGCCTTTTGAGGTCGCAAGCAGGATGAGCAGCAGCCCGATCTGCTGCTCGATGTTCATCGGCGTGTTAGTCGCTTGTGCGAGAAACACCGCTGCCGTCGCCAGATACAGACATGTGCCGTCGAGATTGAATGAATAGCCTGTCGGGATCACCTTGCGCGGCCCAACCCGCGTCCGATGTTTCCAAATCCCCCGGGCTTGCTGCGTGTCGAGCCGATCGCGGAGGGGCTCCGCGACCGAATTTGGTGGGGCGCTGGGTCGAATGCGACAGCAATTTGGGCGGCGAAACGCGGGATGAACGTGCAAAGCTCAACGCTCAAAGATGACGAAACCGGCGAGCCATTCCACGTTCAGCAAGCCGCGCAAATCCGGGCGTTTCGCGCCGCCTGGAAAGAAGCTGGACATACGCGTGAGCCGCGCGTGTCGGTCAGCCGCAGCATCTTCGCGCTGGTTGATGATCGCGATCGCGCCTACTTTGGACACAGCAGCGTCGAAGCCGATCAGGTCGGCTTTATCGACGAAAAAACGCGGGCCATCTTCGGTCGGAGCTATGCCGCCGAACCGCACATCCTTGTCCAGCAACTCAAGAAGGACGAGGCGATCGCCGAGGCCGACACGCTGCTCCTAACCGTGCCCAACCAATTGGGCGTTAGCTACAATGTCCATATTATGGAAGCGATCCTGACTCATGTCGCCCCGGCGCTTGGATGGCGGTGACGCCATGTCTAAGACGTCGAAGGCGGGATCGGATTGCCACGTAAGTCAGGTTTTTAGGCCGATGCTATGGCGTTCTTGCCAACCTCGGCCGCGACATAGTGCGTGACGGCGGGTGGCAGTCGCAGGTATTGAGCTACGTTTTGTTCCAACGTCCGATCTGCCTCGGTCACGCGTGAATGTTGCCGCAGATGCTCGAGCCGTGACTCGAGAAAGAATATTTCAACGAACAGCTCTTCATCGGATGTATCTTGGAAAATATCCCATGCATAGGCGCCATCGCGCTTGCGTTCGTGACCGAGTTTTTCCAGCGCGATGAGGAATGCCTCACGGTTTTCCGCTTCAATCCGGTATTGAACCGTCACCATCATCGGCCCCGCATCGGTCACGATCCCGTCGCTCACGACGGGCGCCGGCCAGTGCATGGATGGCGTCAAATCGAGTTCGACGTCCGTGTGCAGCTTCCAGCGGGATGTCAGCGGAATCGCGGCGAGCGCCCCCGCCGCCGCAAGGAAATGCGTGAAGGCCAAACCGATGAAGCTGGCAAGGTCTCCCCAAATTGCGCTGCCGAAGGTCATCGTCCCGAAGAAAACGGTCACGTACATCGCGAGCCGCGACCGCGCCCGGCAGGGCCTTCTGCGCGGACACGTTGAGGTTCGCCACAACAGCGATCCAACAGAGTCCGGCGATGAGGCTAGCAAACGTGGCGATCATGGGTTCGCGGGATAATCCGAACAGCACGAGGGCGACCGCGGTCCCAATTTCACCGAGAGAAACCAATCTGTCTGCACCGATCATGGCTTTGATTTTCGGCAAGACGAAAGCCCCACCCACGGCCCCCACGCCGATCGCGCCCAGCAAAACGCCGTATAGTTAGGGGCCGCCGCCGATCTGGTTGCGTGTCACCAGTGGAAGGAGCGCCCAGTAGGCGCTGGCGAATAAAAAAAATCCAACCGAACGCGCCAATGTTGCCCGCAAGACAGGATTATTGCGCGTGTAACGAAAGCCAGTCCGGACAGCGCTCATCAGCCTTTCGGATGGCAAACCATATACGCGCGGCTGTGGCGGTCTCCACCACAAAAAGACGCCAATCACTCCAAAATTGCTCACCGCGACGAGCCAGAATGGCGCCGCGATTCCAAATCCTGCAATGATGAGAGCGGCGAGCGCTGGTCCGATTGCGCGACTGATGTTGATGCCCACGCTGTTGGCGGCGATGGCCGGGGCAAGATCCTGCTTCGGGACGAGTTGAGGGACAATGGATTGCCATGACGGCGCTTCCAAAGATTCGACCGTGCCGATCAGAAACATGAACAGGAGCAAGATCCACGGGGTGACAACGTTAGCGGTCACGAGCGCGGCAAAGAGTGCTGCGATGAGGGCTACGGCGATTTCGAGTCCGAGAACGAAGCGGCGCTTGTCGACGATATCCGCCAGCGCCCCAGCCGGCAGCGCAAACAAAAACATAGGCAGGCTGGTTGCGACCTGGACGAGCGAAACCATCAGCGGGCCCGCGTCGAGGCTCGTCATCATCCATCCGGCTGCGGCATTGTAGATCCATCCTCCAATGTTGGCGATCAGGGACGCAATCCACAATCGCCTGAACACCGCGTGGCTGAATGGCCTCCACGTTGATGTTGTCACGACGGCTTGTCCTTCGGTCTTAACCGCGTCTTCACTCGCCATCAGTCTTGCTCGCCTGATGTTCCTTGTGGGCCCTTTTGTTGCTCCAATTCAAATGAGCGGCAAAAGAGGAAAGACCATGAAAGCCAACGCGAAACACGTTGTGACATTGGCTTTTGCACCGCTGCTCGCGGCCGTTGGGTGTTCGAACGGGGCCTCAGCGCAGACGCAACAACTGATGCCGTCCACGATGCCGCGCATCGAAATGGTAGACGAGCGATATCAGTCCTACAACGTCGAGATGCTGGAGGTGAACGGCGGACGTTTTTGGCGGCCGTATAATTCGGAGCTCGCAGATGCGCTCCGGCAACCGGCGCCTTCCATCGTTTTGGCTGGCGACACGCCGTCCGGCACGAACCCGGCGCTATACGAATACCGACCGCCCATTGATCTCACGAACGCTCGACTTCGCAAGCTCGCTGCAGCGCGAACGACGTGACAATGCCGGCGTCGACCGCCCGAGCGAAATCAATTTCGCCTTTCCTTGCGCTTGCGTCAGAATGCCCCCAAGTCCGTGGGGCGGGTTTGCCTGAGGCTGATCGGTCCTGACGCCAAACCGACGACCCTTTAAGCTACAGGGGAGGCAAGCACGCTGCCCCGCCCGACGCTCGCGAGTGGTGCCATCAAACGGCTATATCGCCAACCTCTCCATAGCTGGCGATCACTTTCGCATCCTCGAACTCTCCCGTCCGAGGATCGCCAGTTCGTGAGAACGCAACTGCTCCGGTACCGTCCAAAGCCATGCGTCCTGCCTCGCGCCGAGCCGCGTCAGAGCTTTGCAACTCCTTGGGCTCTCCTGCGACCAGATCGCCACCTTCTGTCCGAGTGAATGGAAGCGCGACGTAGTAGGTGACTCCGGCCATGGTGACCTCCTGTGGACAACGGTGTGCGGGCTTGCGTGTCCGGCAATCGTATGTTGTTTCAGCTTAGAACAAAAGCGGAACAAAAATGGCGCGGCGGCCCAAACTATCGGACGATCTTATCGACCCTGAGCAATTGCTCGCGGCGCTGAAATCTTGCCGCCACGACGTTGCGATTGCTATGAGCCGCATGCAGATCAACGGCCCTCTGTATGTCGCGGCCTCGGAGCTCCTTTCCTCAATCGACGCCGTCGCGTTTGTCCTGACGAACCGGCATGATTTCTTCTTCCGGAGGTCAGCGGTAAGGCTCGTAGTGTCGCCGGCCGGCTCGATCTCGACAATTTTAAGCGCGCTAACTACCGAGTGAAGCTCGCAATCGGGTTCTGACGAACGATCAGGTCGCGCCTATTTCAGCAGGCGCGCCCTGCATTCTCAATGCTCCCCATCGTGCACCGCGATTGTCATCATCTCGTTCGCAAGGTCGCGGACAGCCTTCTCGGCCTCCTGCCGCGTGCTATCAAACGGGCAGCCAAATGGAATCGGCACTGAAATCTTCTTCTCGGGATCGTCGTTCCACACCAGAATCGCCAAAGAACGCTTCTTCTCAAATTCATGGGTTACGCCGACGAGTGTAAGAGTGCTCATAGCTTCCTCCCTCTGTGCCGCACGAAGCATCTCATTTTGTCCCCACAAGGCACAGTAGGCCATCTGTTCAATGACGCGGGGAGGGCGAACCCTCGCTCATGAGCGGCGAATTTCTTTCCATCCAGGACGTCGCTGCGGCGGGGGCTTTTTCGTGCAGCCTCTTGAAAAAACAAAGGATCAGGATCACTGTCTCGCAATCGACGGCGCGAACCAGCGGAGGATCACATGACCCGCCTACATCTCGTGCTAATTTCGTCGATTGTCTTGCTTCCGGCGATCGCGATTGAGAGTTCCGCGCAGTCCGGCGCTCAAAGCTCGGAAGCCTTTTGCTTAAAAAATCCATCTCATCCCGCGTGCATCGCGATTATGACCGAGTACTGCACGCAACGCCCGAACGATCCGGTATGCATGTGGGATGATGATGATGACGACGACGATGACTGACATCGCAGTAGGTAGCTTTGGCGACTCCGGGACTACGCCAGAGAAGGACGACGATGCGAACTGATCCCGCATGGTGCGCGCAAGCCGTTCATTTCGACGGTCGGCGCGGCCATCGGATCACGTCGACCGCAACCCGCTTAGTACGCCGGGTGACGGATCGACTCGCGATCTGAAAATCCTCAGCAAACAAGCGAACCGGAGCAAGAAATAGGCTCCGGTTTCTAATCGGCTGGGCATCAGGGGCCCCGCCCTCCTTCGGATAAGGACTTCTCAAAGTAGACGCGGTTGAAGCCGTCGTCCGTGCGCCGATTGACCTCGACATAACCCAGTCTCGGGTAAATCTGGAGGTTCTCTACCATTTTCTCATTTGTGTAGAGGTGGACGGATTCCGCTCCGCGTTGGCGAGCCACATCCTCGCAAAACCTGATAAGCGCCTTGCCGACGCCCTGTCCGGCGGCATGGGGGAAAACCGCCACGTTCTCCAGCATAATGTGCTTAGCCCGTTCGTGGAACACGATGAAACCGAGAATGGCGCCTTGCTCGTCTGTAGCAACGTAAACGTACCCAGCGGCGATCTGCGACGGGAAGTCCGCGACCATAGGCGCCGGCTTTCGACCGATGAGCGCCACGTAGCGGTCATATGCTTTCTCCGCGCAATTGCGGATGCTGGCCTCGTCACCCTCGACGGCTTTTCTGATCATGGTGGGCCTATGGATAATCGCAATACACCGAACCTAAAGGGCCGCACGATGTCTGGAATGGGCTTAAAGCCGACGCCCTAGCCTAAATAGTCGTCGAACGCCTCGCGAGAGAACGCCGCCGCAAGACGGCGACAGGTGCAACTCCTGTCCGAGCGCGAACCTAAACTGAGATCGCATCGCGAAACGGCCCGGTAATGGAACAGCCGACGACAAGATCTGAGACCGTTCATCATCAACATTCTTGACGACGTCCCGGGAATTGTTACGCGAAGACGCGCATCCCACTACACTTTTCGTAACACCCCCGTCCTAGTGTGCAGCTATGGCGTTGTCCTGCGCCGAAGAGGCGGCTCCGCGTGTTGCGTATCGCGGGGCCGTTTTCAATTGTCCCGCTGGTCGCTCGTATTTGTTTGTAGGCCGTCGCCTCGCTGGCTACGGGCCCATAACGACGACCGCACACGTTGCGGCAACCAAGATCACGCCTGACATCAGGACTTCAAAGATTCCGAAATCTTGGGGGAAATAGGATCGAAACCGCATTCGCGCGCTCTCCTTAATCGAAGCATTCGCACGGACTTACGCTTTAGCAAGCTAACCGGATGGCACACTCTGGAGGATATCTCGAAATTTAATTTCTTTGATTCTATTAATGGCGTCGTTACGTATTATGCTATGAAACACTGATAATGATTGCGACTGTATTTAGTTTGCGACATTCACGCCCTGTGCAACAGGAGCGTCATCGTGAAAAGTGCTGAGGATTACCGCGCGTTGGCGAAGGACTGTCTGCGCGAGGCGGAGACAGTGCCTGAGGCCATGCGCCTCAGCCACATCATGATCGCGCAACTCTGGCTGGAATTGGCCGACAAGGTCACTCAACTGCGGCTCGAAATCGCGGCCAATGCCGCGTTGTCCGGCCGAGTGACGCAGTCGGAACAATAAACCCGAGCCGAGACAGCGTTAAGACGGCTTCAGGGCGTCCTCGTGCCTGATCATCGATACGGATCGGCCATTCTCGTCGACGATTTCAACATGGACGTCTGGGATTGTGCCGCCTGCCAATAACGCATGGCCGACGACAGATCGGATGTCCAAGACGGCTTCCCATTCCGCAGCGCCGACGTCGTCGAAGACGTAACCGTCTTCGTCCTCAATGCGATCACCGCGCAGGACATGGTGCAGGAAAAATCGGGGCACGACAGGACCTCCTGCCTAGGCATTAATCATGGCGATGGATGATCTACACGTTTTCGTGATGGACTTCCATTGGAAAAAACTGCTTGTTCCTGTTCTGTCCTGCAAGCACCTGCATTTTTTGACATCTGTCCAACCTTGTTCTTGGGACGATCGCTGCGCTCGGCGCGCGGAGTGAGGCAAAAACAGCTCCGCTCAAAGTCCGGCTCATGAGCACCGCATGGGTCGGGGGCTTGGCCCATCTGCTCGCCGAATTGGGCGTTCAATGGTGCTGTGCCGTGCCTGTCGCTAGAAACCTTAATATTTCATCAAATACGAAAGACTCTTTTGCTCAAAATAACGGCATCGCTATAACCGCCGGCATAGAAGCTATTTAGGACTTGGAAGCCATGCCCAGCGACGTACTCACCAAGCACTTGATCGATTGCATCAGCGTTTTAACCGCAGCACTCACCGGAGGCTTTATTAGCCTCCTTGTTCACTGAGAGGTCGTCGGTGGCGCATATTCTGGGGACCATTCTGGTGATGGCGACTGTCCTCGTTTCCTCTCTGGGAGGCTATCTCTACCTGTCTGGAAAGGCGGGGCTCGTCGCGTCGTCGTATGATAGCGATCATCAGATTAGGACCTGCCGATATTATCACCCACCTCATAATGTTGAGAGCCGCACGTCGGTCTCGACAGCTGGTCACGGCTGCGAGCTGATTGTCTCGTGGTGACTTCACGCCCCTGTCCGCGCTCCTTCCAGAGGCGGGCAAGGCGGCGGTTTTGCGGCAGCTCCGGGCAACTCCGACTTGATCCTTGTTGGGTAACCGGAAGGAAATTCCCGTGGTTCGGGCCAGGCTTGGGCGGCCGCTGAAAGAGGCGCGGCCTGATGGTTCGTCAGAATCCGATTGCGAGCTTTACCCGGTAATTAGCGCGCTCAAAATTGTCGAGATCGAGTGGGCCCGAGACACCACGAGCCTTACCCCTGACCTGCGGAAGAAGGACCGCATTCAGCATGATGTTGTCAGCCGGCTTCCATGCAACAGACGGCCCAGCGTAGAGAGCTTGCCCTTCAAGTCCTCCGAAAAATCCGGTGCGCCACGTATGCTGCCATCGAACCTCCGCACCGATGAAGAGCGTGTCCTTCATCAGTTCGTACGTGAGCGCCGTGGAGAGGACCGACTCCGAGCCGTTGGTCCATGTCAAGTTAAGGGGATCGCGCGACCGCCCAATCACGAAATTGGCATTGGCCGCCCAATATAAGCGATCTGCAACAGGTGCATCAACCTGCGCCTTGAACTCCGCCCCATACGACGGAGAATACAGCCCGCTGATACCGTCAATGCGACTCCATCGTGGCTCGATTGCAAGGGTCACCGCGAATGGGTTCGTGGCTGTGCGCTCGATGGCTCGGTAGCGGGCTTCGACAGAGACACCATCGAAATTGTAAGCAGTTCGATCTGGGAAGTCGCTGCTGGTCTTGAGGCTCGACCAGACCCCGAACAACGAGGCAGCAAAGGACCAGTTCTCAACGAACGTGCCAGAGAACTCCAGCTTCTGCGAGAGCCCACGCCAACGGCCATTGCTGATGCCGTACGCCCCTGAGTTCTCAAGCGCAATGCCACGGTCGCCTACCTTGCCCACATCAGTGCCGCTGGTGAACCCGAAGATGTCGCCACCGGGCACATCCGGAGACTCGGCGGAGTCGACGGGATTGCCAGCAGCTTTACCTGTTCTCTCGGTCAGATCAGCCGCTTCAGCCAAAGTGGGAAGAAAAAAAAGTGCTGCAACGTATAGCGCACGCGATGACATCTCGACTCCTTGAGCCATGTCGATGATGGGGATTGCCTATTTGTCTGATGCGAGCGCGTTTCTCAGCGTATCGACATTATGTCGGAACATCGCAACGTAGTTCGGGGCAGGACCATCAGGCTCCGACAAGGCGTCTGAGAATAGCTTGCCGCCAATCTTCGCCCCCGACTCCCGACCGATCTGATCCAGCAACCTCGAACTGGAGATGTTCTCCACGAAGACTGCCGGGATTTTCCCTACCTTGATCTGACGGATGATCTTCGCCATATCACGAGCCGTCGGCTCACTCTCCGTTGAGATGCCTTGCGGGGCAATGAACTGCATTCCGTATGCAGTCGCGAAATACCCGAAAGCGTCATGGGTTGTGATGATCTTGCGCCGCTCTGGTGGTATCGCCTGAATTGCCCGATACACGTCCGGTTCGAGCGCGTCAATTTCAGCAATCAGCCGAGCCGCGTTCGATTGATAAACGTCCTGGCCACCCGGGTCTGCGGCCGTCAGCCCCTCTTGGATATTGCGGACGTACACGCGGCCGTTCGCGAGGTTCTGCCAGGCATGTGGATCACTCACTTTCCGCTGCTTGCCCTTAGGCGCATCTTCGTCTTCCATCTGCTGCGGCTTCACGCCCTTGGAGGCTGTGACGACCGTGCCATGGAAGTTTGCCGAGCCTTGGAGTCGGGTCATCCAACCTTCCAGCCCGAGCCCGTTGAAGACCAGCACCCGCGCTGTGGCGACCTTTTGGATGTCTATGGGCGTGGGCTGATATTCGTGAGCATCCCCATTCGGGCCTACTAATGTCGTGACGCTGACGCGGTCGCCGCCAACTCGGCTGACCATGTCCCCCAAAATCGAGAAGCTCGCGACTACCTGAACCTCCGCTGCCTTTACGGTCGCGCTCCCCAGCATTGTGGCCGCAAAGCCGGCCATGAACCATGTTCTTGTCGTCATTTCGCAACATCCCCGTCGACCGATAATCGTAACTATATAACATTACATGTTCAGGCAAGCATTCTGATGATGGACCACCAATCGGGCATTGGTGCAGGAGCTCCGCATGGGAAATTAGCGTGCGCGGCCATTCAGAGCTGGGCGGGCCCCAGGCGATGGTGGATCAGTGCGGGGCGGCGTTCCCGGATCTCAGGGCTTAGGTCGACGACCCACGGCGCCTATGCCTCTATCTGAACATGCATGGGATCCGCAAACTCGCCCGCGAGCGCCGCCCGACGCCTGCCGGCTTCCTCGAAACCTGCCAGCCGACGCTCGCCCAGACGCCGCCCTCGGGCCCGGGCTGGCTGCATGAAGTCAAGCACGACGGCTATCGTCTGATCGCCCGCGTCGAGCAGGACGGCCGCCGCGTGCGGATCTGGTCGCGGAACAGGAGGGATTACACGAACCACTTCACCGGCGTCGCACAAGGCATGGCCGCGATCGGCATCAACTGCGTCCTCGACGGCGAGGCTGTGCTCTTTCATCCAGATGGCCATTCCGCATTCGACGCGCTCCGGAGCCGGGAGGCCAGCGCCGGCCCCAGCATGGTCGCCTTCGATGTGCTGGAGGTCGACGGTCTCGACTTTCGCGATCAGCCGATAAAGCGGCGTCGCCGGATGCTCGCCGAGCTGCTCGTCGTCGCGCCGCCGACTGTTATGCTGAGCGAGCAATCGAGGGCGAGAGCGCCACAGTCTTCACGCATACCTGCACGCTCGGGCTGGAGGGCATCGTGTCGAAGCGGCTCGGGTCGAAGTACAGGGCCGGCCCGACTGCAGACTGGATCAATACGAAGAATCCGGATTGGGTCAGGCGCTAAAGCGAAGTACGCTCGTCTCCGAAGCTGCACTCAAACACGCACGGGACCAATATGTCTTATTTCGAAGCTGCCCAGGCAAGACCGACTGACCTTGCGTCTCGGATCGGCGCAGTAATTGGCAATATCCTAGTCGTTCTGTCTTACCTGCTGATCATCTATCCGGTGGCGCTTTCATTTTTCAAGTGAGCCACGACGATGCCGGGCAAGAGGGTTCAATTTGACGATGCGACTTGGGCGCAGATCGACTTGCTCGCGCGAGAGAATGGTCAGCCGTTTCAGGATTTGGCAGAGGAAGCATTTGCCGATCTACTGGCGAAATACGATCGCTCCGTCGACTTGAAGACGCAACTGCTGAAGAGCGCTGGCGAGGAGCCAAAGCGAAAGCGCAAAATCCGCGGTTGATTGGAAGCGCGCACTGGCGACGCGACCCGGCAACGGGTTGCTTGCGTGCTCCCCTATTCTAGAGCCCCGATGCCGATAGCAGCCTTTTGCATTGCCGTTCGTTCCTGCTCAGCAAGGTAGGAGGGGAAGATGGTCCGCACGCTCACGTCGATTTCGTTCTTGATCGCTTGTCAGACGGCTGTTTTCGCCCAAGGGCCCCCGACACGTTGCGGATGTCCTGCGGCCAAGCAGCCGGCATCGTTCGCCAATCCGGCGCGATCGTGCTCGGAACCTGCCCCAACCTCTACGATCGCTATGTTGCGAGCCGCGCATTCTGCCAGCGGGACGAACAGGCCGAACCGCGATGGCTGGCTACCGCCGACACGCGTCAGTGCTTCGTCGGCTACGGGTGCGAGCGTCGATACGGCGATCCGGCTAACCGCTAGGCGCGCCCGGAGCATGCGGAGCGCCGGCCGCGACCGTGATAAACAGTTCACGGCCTGCCGATAACCCATTTCTCCGCGCGCAAGAATTCCAAGAGGGAGATGCACCTCACCCTGTAGGCACCGCACACAAAAGGTATTTTTGGCTTATTATCGGTCCCTGGACTTTCTTCAGTGACCACCGTGAGCCCCCGCGAGCGCGCGAGCGATATTACGAACGGATCAGCGGATG
>JANXTB010000202.1 GCA_025356415.1 Hyphomicrobiales bacterium | reverse complement strand
GGCAATCTGCTGCGCCTCATCGCCATGGCGATCACCGGCACGTCCATCGGCGCCGCCATGGAGCCCGCGACCTTCAAGAACGTCGCCTCCTATCCGGTGAGCATCCTCCTCATGAGCCTCTGCGTGGTCTGCGTCACCGCCTCGTCGATGGCGGTTTCGAACCTGATCTCGCGCTGGCCCAAGCCCACGGCGCTGCTCGCCGCCGTGCCGGGCTCGATGGCCTATATTCTCTCGGTGTCGCTGTCGCTGGGCGCCGATCCGCCGCGCGTCGTCATCGTGCAGATGATCCGCGTGATCTTTCTCGTCGTGCTGCTGCCGCTCATCATCGTGATGGAATCCGGCGCGCATATGGGAACGGTCATGGGCATGGTGACCGATCCGCCGCTGGTGCTGCTCGGCGTCGCCATCGTCTCGGTCGCGGCGGGTCTTGTCTTCGTGCGGTTGAAGATGGGCGGCGGCATGATCTTCGGATCGATGCTGGCGTCCGGCTTCATTCATGGAACAGGCATCGCGACAGGGCGCGTGCCATTCGAGATCACGCTTGTCGGCCAGATCATGATCGGCGCTTGGGCGGGTTCGCGTTTCGCGGGGTTCGACTGGGCGCTGTTTGGGCGCACCATCGTCGCCTCGACGCTCGCCATCGGCACGTCGCTGGCGGTGACTTTGGCCTTCGCGACCTTCGCGTCGAAGTTTTTAGGCATGCCGTTCGGCGCCACGCTGATCGCCTATGCGCCGGGCGGGCTTGAGGCCATGGTGGTGCTGGCGCTCGGGCTCGGCATCGACCCGCTGTTCGTCAGCGCACACCATTTCTCGCGCTATTTCCTGATCAACCTGACGCTGCCGTTTCTCATTCGCTATCTGATGAAGCGCGAGGGCAAGACGCCACTGGCGTGACGGCCGTCATTGCGAGCGTCTATTCCGCAGCGACGATCTTCAGGTGCGGTTTCGGCAGGGCTTCCATCATGGCGGGCTGCGGCGTTGCGCCGAAGGGCAGGCCGAGGCGGCGCCAGACGTCGCGAAGCGCATCCACCAGCGCCGCGATATGCGCATCGGTATGGTAAGGCGTCGGCGTGATGCGCAGGCGCTCGGTGCCGCGCGCGACGGTCGGGTAATTGATCGGCTGGATGTAGATGCCGTGCTTCTCGAGCAGGATGTCGGAGGCCGCCTTGCAGAGTTCCGCATCGCCGACATACACCGGCACGATGTGCGACGCATTCGCCATGACGGGAATTTCCGCCGCCGCCAGCGCTGTCTTGGTGCGCGCCACCTGACGCTGCTGCAGCGTGCGTTCTTCCTGCGAATTCTTCAACTGCCGTACGGCGGCGCCGGCGGCCGCCGCAACGGCGGGCGGCAAGGCGGTGGTGAAAATGAATGAGGGCGCATAGGAGCGCACCGCGTCGATGATGACCGAGTCAGCTGCGATATAACCGCCCAGCGTTCCAAAACCCTTGGCGAGCGTGCCTTCGATCACGTCGATCTGCGACATGACATTCTCGCGTTCGCAAATGCCGCCGCCGCGCGGGCCATAGAGGCCGACCGCATGGACTTCGTCCACATAGGTCATGGCGTTGTGCTTCTTGCAGACCGCTGCGATCTCGGCCACGGGGGCGATGTCGCCGTCCATCGAATAGAGGCTTTCGAACACGACCAGCTTGGCGCGGTCATGGCCCGCGGCGATCAGCATTTCTTCGAGATGCGCGACGTCGTTGTGGCGGAAGATCACCTTCTCGCAGCCTGAGCGGCGCACGCCTTCGATCATCGAATTGTGGTTCAGCGCATCCGAGATGATCAGGCAATTGGGAAGCAATTCGGCGATAGTCGAAATCGCCGCGAGATTGGAGACCCAGCCGGACGTAAAGGCGAGCGCGCTGTCCTTGCCGTGCAGGTCGGCGAGTTCGGCTTCAAGCTGCACGAGCGGATGATTGGTGCCCGAGATGTTGCGCGTGCCGCCGGCGCCGGCGCCGTGCTTTTGCGCGGCGGTGGTCATGGCCTCGATCACGCGCGGATGGCGGCCCATGCCGAGATAATCGTTGGAGCACCAGATGACGACTTCCTGCGCGGCGCCATTGTCCGCGCGCCATGTCGCGAGCGGGAAGCGGTCGGCGTCGCGTTCGAGATCCGCGAAAACCCGGTAGCGACGTTCGGCCTTGAGACGGTCGATCGCCTGTCCGAAATAACGCCGGTACTCCATCGTATGCTTCCCCAAATAAGGCGCTGCCTGAGAGCGGCGCGCGCGAGCCTGATCCCTCGCGCAGTCTAGATTCATTCCAGCATATATCGGCTCGTCCGTCGATCCGCGAGGGGGCCGATGAGCGCACCCTAGGCACAGCGGCTGTCGCCGACCTTGCGCCAGATCAGGTTCGCGGGAAGGAACAGGAAAAAAGCCATCTCCCGCAGTGCGGGAGATGGCCGGGAAGGGACCCGAATGCAGGCTCGCGTTGCGGCCCGATTACGGGACGACGGAGCCCCGGAAACGCCCGCCCGACGGGGCGCGGCAAGAGCAGCCGATGCCGACTTCAGCAGGCGTATAGAGCTGGCAGACCTTCTGCGGCGTCGCGCAGAAATTGCCGATTTCGCCACCATAATAGGCCGGCGAATAATAGCCCGCGCCATAGGGGTAATAGCCGTAATCATAGTCGTAACCGTACCCGTATCCCCCGCCCAGGAGGGCGCCGGTTAACAGGAACGGAGCGGCGAGCAGGCCCGGGAACCAGCCGCCATCATTGTAGTAGCCACGGTTGTAGCCGTAATAGCCGCTGCCGTACCGATATCCGCCATTGGTGACATAGGCCCTGTTGCGGCTGATCGTCAGCGGCGCGGCGCCTCCGCGGCCTGGCCGCACGACGGCCCCGCGCGGCCCCGCCCCGCCACGTTGACCCATTGAGGCTCCCGCTCCGCCGCGATCCTGCGCTTGGGCGCCTACCGGCGCGAACGTGATCGCAGTCGCCAGCGATGCGGCTGTGAGACAAGTCCAAACCCATTTCCGCGTCATCTTACGCTCCCTGGTTCGACCCCTGGGCAGCCGCACTAAAGCCAAGCACTTCGGAACCCTCTGCCCAACCCGGCGTTCACCTTGGCCATTACAATTGGCTGCTGGCTTGGCCGTCGTGATTGGCAAAACTCCGGGTCGGTCGAGGAGTTCCTCCCTGAACTTTGCGGGGCGCGAATGGAAAAGCTGTTCGAGAGTTTCATTCGGAATTTTGTGCGCATCGGATCGCTCGCCATCGAAACGGCCAGCGGACGGCGCATTGAGGCGGGCGACGGGACTGGCCCGCACGTCGCCATCAGGTTCCGGGATGAGCGCGCCGAGGCGCGGCTGCTGCGAAATCCGGAACTCGCCTTTGGCGAACTCTACATGAATGGCGCGATTGAAGTGACGCAGGGCGATCTGCTCGACGCCATGCAGGTCGCGTTGCGCAACCTCGCGCAGGAGGGAGAGGTGCGCTGGATGACGCTGCTGCGTCATTTGCGTACGAAGCTCTGCGCCCTTGAACAACGCAACACGGCTTTGCGCGCGCGCCGCAATGTCGCGCATCATTACGATCTCGACTCGCGGCTCTACGATCTCTTCCTCGATCGGGATCGGCAATATTCATGCGCCTATTTTGAATCGCCGGAAGAAACGCTCGATGAAGCGCAGCTCGCCAAGAAACGTCACATAGCCGCAAAACTCCTGATCGAGCCCGGCCACAGCGTGCTCGACATCGGCTGCGGGTGGGGCGGCATGGGCCTGTATCTCGCCCGCATGTGCGGCGCGCGCGTCACCGGTGTCACGTTGTCGGAAGAACAGCTCGCGATCGCGCAAAAGCGCGCAATGTTCACCGGACTGGCGTCCCCGCCGCAATTCCTGTTGCAGGATTATCGCAACGTACCGGGGAGTTTCGATCGCATCGTCTCGGTCGGCATGTTCGAGCATGTCGGCGTCAACTATTACGATGCGTTCTTCCGCAAGCTTGCCGACCTGCTCGACGACGATGGGGTTGCGCTGCTGCACACCATCGGCCGGCCCGACAGGCCCTGCGCGATCAACCCGTTCATCGGAAAATACATCTTTCCGGGCGGCCACTTGCCGTCGCTGTCGGAAGTCATGCCGGCGATCGAGCGCTCGGGACTCATCGTCACCGATATCGAGGTGCTGCGCCTGCATTATGCAGAAACGCTCAAGGCGTGGCGCGAGCGCTTCATGGCGCATCGCGACGAAATTGCGCGCCTTTATGACGAGCGGTTCTGCCGCATGTGGGAGTTCTATCTCGTCGGTTCGGAAGCGACCTTCCGGCTCGGGCAGGGAGTGGTCTTCCAGATCCAGATGAGCAAGCGCGTCGACGCCGTACCGATCACGCGTGATTACATCCACGACGCCGAAGCAACGTT
Source organism: Hyphomicrobiales bacterium (assembly GCA_025356415.1). Taxonomy (GTDB): domain Bacteria; phylum Pseudomonadota; class Alphaproteobacteria; order Rhizobiales; family Beijerinckiaceae; genus Terripilifer. The sequence continues at coordinate 4,000 of JANXTB010000202.1, read as the reverse complement.
GCGCTTGAAGGACAAGGACTTTTTCAGAACAGAAAATAGTCTTTCAACTGCGTGAGGCCAAAGGCGCCGGGGCCGAGAATCACGCCGGCCCAGACGAAAGCCGATGTCCAGTTGGCGAGCTGGAATGGCGTGCGCGGCATTTCACAAGCGCCCGCGACCAGCGGCACGATGGCGCGCAAGGGTCCGAAAAAGCGTCCGATGAAAACGCCGGGCCAACCCCACTTTTCAAAGAAGGCATGCCCGCGCGGCAGCAACTCGGGGTTCTTGGAGAGCGGCCACATGCGCGCGATCTGCACGTGGTAATGGATGCCCAGCCAATAGGACAACCAATCGCCAAAGCCTGCGCCGAGCGCGGCGGCAAAATAGATCGGCCAGAAATCAATGCCCGAGGCGCCGATCACGGCGCCCACGCCAACCAGGATGACGGTCGCGGGCAACAGCAGCGAGATGAAGGCGAGCGATTCCCCGAAGGCGAGCAGAAACACCAGCGGCGCCGCGAAGACGTGGTGTACGCGCACGAATGCGAGAATGCCCTCGATATGCTCCTGGAACATGCGGCATTCCCGATCAGGTGACGATGGTGATGCGCTCGGCGGCGCGGGTGATGCCCGTATAGAGCCAGCGGCTGCGATGTTCGCGGAACGCGTAGGATTCGTCGAACAGCACCATGTCGTTCCACTGCGAGCCCTGCGCCTTGTGCACGGTGAGCGCATAGCCGAAATCGAATTCGTCGGAGTCCCTGCGCAGCGCGTAGGGAATCTCTTCCTCGCTTTCGAAGAAGGCGGGCAGCACGCGCACGCGCAGAGGTTTGCGCGCCGCATCTTCTTCCGGCACGAGGCTCATGCGCAATTTGCCGGCGCGCGCGGGCGCCAATTGCTTCACCGTCCAGATGCCGCCGTTCAGCAAGCCTTTCTTGCGGTCGTTCTTCAGGCAGACGAGCTTGTCGCCAGCCTCCGGCAGCGTGCCGGAAAAGCCGAACAATTCGCGCAGGCGCTTGTTGTAAAGGCGCCGCGTGCGGTTCAGCCCGACCAGCACCTGGTCGGCGCGCGTCACGGTCGCGGCCTCGATCTCGTCTCGCCCGATGACGCTGCTTTCGCCGTAAGTCCCGCGATCGAGCCGGCCGCCTTCACGCACGATCATCGACATGCGCACGATCGGATTGTCCGCCGCCTGACGGTGCACTTCCGTCAGCATGAAGTCAGGCTCTGCCTCGGTGAAGAAGCCGCCGCCCTTCACGGGCGGCAATTGCGCGGGGTCGCCCAGCACGAGAATGGGCCGCCCGAAGGAGAGCAGGTCGCGGCCGAGGTCTTCGTCCACCATCGAACATTCGTCAATGATGATCAGGCTAGCAGTGTTGGCCGGGCTCTGCTCGTTCAACACGAAGGACGGGACTTCGCTTTCGCTGTCCTGCGGGCGGTAGATGAGGCTGTGAATGGTTCGGGCGTCCGCGCAGCCTTTCGAGCGCAGCACCAGCGCGGCTTTGCCGGTATAGGCCGCGAACACGACGTCGCCGTCGATGGCTTCAGCGATGTGGCGGGCGAGCGTGGTCTTGCCGGTGCCGGCATAGCCGAACAGTCGGAAAATTTGCGGCCGGCCCTTCTTCAGCCAGGCGGCGATCTCGACCAGCGCCCGGTCCTGTTGCGGCGACCACTGATGACCCAACTTCGTCTCCCTCCGCGGCGTTCTCGCCGGCTGCAGATGCGGAGATGACCTGATGCGCCGTCCTTTGCAAGCGACAATCCCGTCAGGCCGCGGCGCCTGCCTTCGATCTGGTCATCCCGGGGGCGGGAACGATGCTATCCGTGTTGAAGGGCCGCGCCTGCGCAATCTTGCAAGCCGCGCGCGCAACCTCGAAGCTCAGCCGGCTCGCCTCGCGGGGCGAGCGCGTGAAGCGCCTGGCGACCGTCTCGAGGAGTTCGGCCATCACCTGCCGGTTCACCCACTCGACAGCGCTTTCGCTGATGTTGGCGCGTTGCGCGAGGCGCGACAATTCCTTTCGGAAGATAGCGACGTCGTCGCGGCCGGTCAGGACGGAGCGCCACAACAAACCGTGGCAGGCAGCGACCGCGGCGAGCGCGGTCGACGGGCGGTTGATCTGCGCGTAGCAAATGGAAATCATGTCCCGTGCGAGCGGTTCCATCCACAGCAACATGCTGGAGCCAAGCGTTTCAGAAGAAGGGCCCATTAAACACCGCGGCGGGTCGGAAAAAAACGAATCAACAGTTTCGACGCTAAAGCTTGGCTATAATTGCCGCAAGAGGATGTAAGCGGCCCCGACTTTGCTTGTTGCTTGCAAGTCACGGGGCCGGGACAATACGGGCCGTCGATGAAGGCCGGTGACGAGGAGAATGGAATGCGCGCGATTGTGATGAAGCTGCTGGCAGTAGCGGCGGTGGTGATGAGCCCTCTGCCGACTTTTGCGGCGGAAACCATCCTTATGGGAACCACCGGTCGCGGATCGGCCCAGCAATGGCCGATTTTCATCGCGCAGCAGAAGGGTTATTTCGCCGAGAATAATTTGCGCGTCGATCTCGTCGCCGCGCAATCCTCGGCAGCCATCGTGCAACAATTGACGGCAGGCTCGGTCAATCTCGCGTCGGGCGGCCTCGCCGATCCGTTGCGCGCCATCGACAAGGGCGCACCGGTGACGCTGCTGCGCATCGAGACGCAGATCCCACCCTACACCGTCTATGGCAAGCCGGCCATCAAGTCGCTGAAGGACCTGAAAGGCAAGATCATCTCCATCGGCGGCGTGAAGGATATCACCCGCATCTATCTAGAGCGGATGATGGCGCCCAACGGCCTCAAGCCGAATGACTATGATCTCGTCTTCGCCGGCACGGCGGCTGCGCGCTTCGCCGCGCTGGCGTCAGGCGCGGTCGATGCGACAATTCTCGTCCCGCCCTTCAGCTTCAAGGCCGAGGGCGAGGGCTTCACCAATCTCGGCGCGCTGAGCGATTATGTCACCGACATGCCGTTCACCGGCTATGCCGCCAACACCGCCTGGGCCAAGAGCCACAAGCCGGCGCTCGTCGCGTTTCTCAAAGGCGTCGCCAAGGGTGTCGATTATTTCAACGACCCGTCGCACCGCACCGAGTCGATCGACATTCTCGTCAAGGAATCCGGCGCAGATCGCGCCGACATCGAGAAGAGCTACGATTACTACCTGAAGATCAAGATTTTCGACCGCGTCGGACACGTCGAGGGCAGCCAGATCAAAGTGCTCGCGGAAGCCATGAAAAGCCTTGGCGATCTCGATGGCTCGACCGACGTCACCCGCTTTGTTGATCCCGAGATCGTCGAACTCGCAAAACAGGTCAAGTGAGGAGCGCACATGAAAGACTGGATGAAACTGATCCCGGAGTCAGAGCTCGCCACCTACAAAAGCGCGGGTTTTCTGACAGACATGGCGCTCGGCAAGAACCCGGCGCTGATCGTCGTTGACGTCACTTTCGCCTTCACGGGCTGCGAGGGGCAGACGCTGGAGGAATCCATCGCCACTTTCGGTTCCGCCTGCGGGCCGGTGTCGTGGGAAGCCATGCCGAAAATCGTAAAGCTGATCGCCATGTTCCGCGAACGCGGCCTGCCGATCGTCTTTACCAATTCGGCGCCGGCTAACACCCCCTACGCCGGCAAGGCCACCAAATCGAAGCGCACCAAGGCGCCGCCGCCCCGCGCCAATGATTTCCCCGAGGCGATCACGCCGCAAGCCGGTGAATGGGTGCTGGGAAAGACGCGCGCCAGCGCGTTCTTCCAGACGCCGCTGACATCCTATCTCGTGCAGAGCCATGTCGACACGCTGGTGTTCTGCGGCGTCTCGACATCAGGCTGCGTGCGCGCATCCGTGGTGGACGGCTTCTCGCACGGCTTCTCGACCTTCGTGGTCGACGAATGCTGTTTCGACCGCTCGCAATTCGCCCATGCCGCCAACCTGTTCGACATGGAAGCAAAATACGCGTCCGTCGTGTCGCTGGACGAGCTGGCTAAACTGTTGCCATCT
>JANXTB010000184.1 GCA_025356415.1 Hyphomicrobiales bacterium | reverse complement strand
AGGCGCAGCCGCTGACGTTCTTTGCAGATAGTGCGGGTGTGATGGAGATCGTGCTCGCCGATGGGCGCGAGGCGATTGCGACAGTGCGAAATGTCGCTGAGCCGCTGGGACAAATCGCCATCATCCAGCCGATGGCGGAGGTCTATGCGGATTGGCGCCGCGACATGGCGCGTGGCGGCGTGCTGCTCGCCAGCATGCTCGCACTGATCGGCGTTGGAGCGGGAGCCCTGCAGCGCGAGACGCTGCGCCGCTGCCAGGTCGAGGCGGCGAAGACGGAAATGCGCGAGCGCTTTGACGCGGCGCTGGCGCGCGGGCGTTGCGGCCTGTGGGACTGGGACATTGCGCGCGGCCGCATTTACTGGTCTCGATCGATGTACGACATGCTCGGCATGGACCCGGAGCCGGAATTTCTCTCATTCGGCGACGTCAACGCGCTCATCCATCCGCAGGATGGCGACCTCAGCGCCATGGCCGAGATGCTGGCGGGCTCCGAAACCAATTCGATGGACCATGCCTTCCGCATTCGCAACGCGCGGAACGAATGGACCTGGATTCGCGCACGCGCGGAAATGGTGCGCCACGCACCCGGCGAAGCCGCGCATCTTGTCGGCATCGCCGTCGACATCACCGACCAGAAAGCGCTGATCGAGCGCACCGCCACCGCCGACATTCGCCTGCGTGACGCCATCGAAACCATCTCCGAAGCCTTCGTCGTCTGGGACGCGGACAACCAGCTGGTGATGTGCAACTCGAAATTCCAGAGCCTGCACAATCTGCCGGCCGATGCGGCGATCACCGGCACGCCTTACGCCGAGCTCATGTCGCTCGGCGCGCCGCCGCTCATCCAGAAGCAGATCCCGCTCGGCGAGCGCGCCAATTCAGGCGCGCGCACCTATGAGGCGCGGCTGTCGGATGGCCGCTGGCTGCAGATCAACGAGCGCCGCACCAAGGATGGCGGCTATGTGTCGGTCGGCACCGACATTTCGAAACTCAAGCGCCATGAAGAGCAATTGCTCGATTCCGAACGCCGCCTCATGGCGACCATCGCGGATCTGCGCAAATCCCGCCAGACGCTTGAGCTGCAGGCGCAACAGCTTGCCGACCTCGCCGAGAAATATCTGGAGCAGAAGGCCGAAGCCGAAATGGCGAACCGCGCCAAGAGCGAGTTCCTCGCCAATATGAGCCATGAATTGCGGACGCCGCTCAACGCCATCATCGGCTTCTCGGAAATGATGGAGCACGAAACGTTCGGCGCGCTTGGCTGTCCGAAATATGTCGATTACTCCGCGCACATCCATCAAGCGGGTAATCATCTGCTCGGCGTTATCTCCGACGTGCTCGACATGTCGCGGCTGGAGTCCGGCAAGGTGCAGTTGCAGCCCGCGCTGTTCGAGATCGACGCCGCCGTCTCGCGCGCGCTCGAGGTCATGCGTCATGCTGCGCAGGACAAGGAGATTACGCTCCAAGCCGAGTCGCTGCCCAAGACCTCACTGTTCGCGGATCGTCAGGCGATCGAAAAGGTGCTGATCAGCCTGCTGCGCAACGCCGTGAAATTCACGCCGGAAGGCGGTCGCATCAATCTTCGCTCGCGTCTCGACGAGGGCCAGATCAGCATCTACGTGGAAGACACCGGCGTCGGCATCGCGCCCGAAGCGCTGCCGCGTCTGGGGCGGCCGTTCGAGCAAATCGACTCGCCGCTCGAGAATGGCAACAAAGGCTCCGGCCTCGGCCTCGCCATCGCGCGCTCGCTTGTCGAATTGCACGGCGGCTCGCTGCACATTCGCTCAAGTCTTGGCGCAGGCACCATCGTGCGCATCCGCCTGCCGGTTTCGGAAGAGCCGCGCGCGCTCAGCTGATCAGGCCTTTCCGAGCAACGCTTCGAAAATGCTGCGCACCTCCGCGCGCGTGTCCGCGAGCACGCTTTCGAGCAAGCGGAAATCGGGAAGATCGGCCGCCGCCGCGATGCGGCGCAGGACTCCGGCCGCCATTGTCTTTGGATCGAAAGCGCCTTCGGTGGACAGCCGAAACATTTGCATCAGGATAGTGTAAAGCCGGTGCGTTGCGACCAGCTTTTCACCTTGCGCCGCATCCAGCACGCCAACCTGCGTCGCGGCGCGCAGGATGTCCTGCGTATCGACTTTGAGAATCTCCGCGTGCGCCGCCGCGTAATTCAACGCCAGATATTGCGCGATGAATTCAATATCCATCATGCCGCCGCGCACGAGCTTCAAATCCCAGACTTGCGCATCGCCCTTCTCCTGCGCGATCAACGCGCGCATGTCGCGCACCGCCTTGCGAAGCGCAGCTTCGTCACGGGGCTGCGCGATGACGCTCGCGATCGTGGTTTCCAATTGATGCATCAAGCCCGCATCGCCCGCGATCGGGCGCGCGCGCGTGAGCGCCATATGCTCCCACGTCTCGGCCTCGCTCATCTGGTACTCGATGAATGATCTTAACTGCGTCGCCAGCGGGCCCTTGCCGCCCGATGGTCGCAGGCGAAGATCGACATCGTAAAGCCGCCCGCGACGCGTCGCGACTGTCAGCGCCGACACGAGCCGCTGCGTCAACCGCGTGTAATATTGAACCGCGTGCAGGGATTTCGCGCCGTCCGAGTCTGGTCGTTGCTCGTCGAAATCGTAAATCAGCACAAGATCAAGATCGGATGTCGCCGTCATCTCGCGCGAGCCGAGCTTGCCCATACCGACAATGGCGCAACGCCCGCCCGGAACGCGCCCATAATCCCGCTCGAAAACAGCGCACACTTGCGCCAGCGTGGCGCGAACGAGGGTTGCTGCGAGCCCAGCATAGGCGGGCCCGGCGGCGTCAGGCGCGAGCATGCCCGACAGCGTGCGGACGCCGACGAGAAAACTTTCCTCCAGCGCCATGTCGCGCGCGCCATCGAGGAATTCTTCAAAATGGTCCGGGCCGCGCAGAATGCGCCGCGCGCGCGCATCGTAACTTGCCTCATCCGAGCCCGAGCCGAGAGACGCCGGATCGATCGCCGCGTCGAGCACATGCGGGCGTTGCGTCACGACCTGCGCCAGGCGCGGCGCGCCGCCCAGAATGTCGCCAAAGAGATCGCGCACCTCGTGATGGCTTTTCAGGATTGAAAAAAGCTCAACAGCTGCAGGCATGCGCGCGAGCGCCGCGTCGAAGGCGGCGAGCGCCGAATCCGCATCGCCGCTGCCGGCGAAAGATTCGAGCAGCGCCGGGACAAGCTCAGTCAGCACTTCACGCGCGCGCGGCGATTGCACCGCGGCGCGGCGTCCGAAGTGCCAGCCGCGAATTGTTTCGGCGGCTGTCGCTGGGTCCTGAAACCCCATCGCGCGCAAGGTTTCCAGCGTCTCGGGATCGTCCGTCACGCCCGTGAACACGAGGCTGCCGCGCTGTGTGTCGAGACCCGGCGCATGCTCAAACAGCCGCGCGTAATGCGTCTCGACGCGCGTCATCTGGTGGGTCAGCGCCTCAGCAAAAGCCTGCAGCGACGGGTAGCCGCAGAATCGCGCGAAACGTTCCAGCTGGTCGGGATCGGATGGAAGTCGCTGCGTCTGCTCGTCGCCGATCATCTGCAGCCGATGCTCGATCGTGCGCAGGAAGGCGTAAGCTTCCGACAGATCCGTGACCGCATCTTGCGTCACCCAGCCGTCAGCGGCGAGGCCCGCCAGCATGTCGAGCGTGCGCGCGCCGCGCAATTGCGGGCGGCGTCCGCCAAAAATCAGTTGCTGCGTCTGGACGAAAAATTCGACTTCGCGAATGCCGCCGCGCCCGAGCTTCACGTCATGCCCGGCGACGGTGACTTCGGCATGGCCGCGCACGGCATGGATCTGCCGCTTCATCGCATGAATGTCCGCGATGGCTGCGAAATCGAAATATTTGCGCCAGATAAACGGCGCGAGATCTTTCAGGAAAGCCGCGCCGAGCGGCAGATCGCCCGCCACCGGGCGCGCCTTGATGAGCGCCGCGCGCTCCCAGTTCTGGCCGAGATTTTCGTAATAGGAGAAAGCCGCCGGCAGCGAAATGGCGATGGCGGTCGAGCCGGGATCGGGCCGCAGCCGCAGGTCGACGCGCAGAACATAACCATCGCCCGTGCGTTCCTGCAGCAGGCGCGCGAGCGCTTTCGTCAGCCGCACGAACAGAGGTCCGGGCTCAACGCCCGTCGTCAGCGCCGGAGACTCCGGATCGAAGAAGACGACGAGATCGATGTCGCTCGAATAATTGAGTTCGCCAGCGCCATGCTTGCCGAGCGCGAGCACGACCACGCCGCAGCCCTGCTCGGGATGCTCTAAGTCCGATAGCGCAAGTTTCCCGGAAGCTGCCGCTTCGCGCAGCAGGAAGGACAGCGCGCAGGAGACCATGCAATCGGCAAATTGCGTCAGCGCCTGCGTGACGCGCATCACGTCCCAAAGGCCGCCGATGTCGGCGAGCGCGATGACGAGCGCGGCTTCCTGCTTGGCGCGCCGCAACGCGGCCATAGCCTCATGATCATCGGCGGCGCTGCGCGTCTGCGCGCGCGCTGTCGCCAAGATGCGTTCGAGCGACGCAGAAGGATCTTCCTGCGCAAGACGCGCCAGCCGTTCGGGATCGGCGGAAATGAGCCGCCATAAATATGGGGAGTGATCGGCAATGCCTGCGATCAAGGCGGCGAAGCGCGGCTCCGCCAGCGCCACATCGAGCGGCCCGCCCGCAAGCTCGGCGAGTTTTTCGCGCGCGGCGTTCGCATCGGAAAGCTGCGGCGCGGCGTGTACCTTCGTGAAGAGCGGCCCGTTCATGAAGCGGTCCTCGGGTTCGCCGCGACGGGCAACGCGAGCACGGCCGCCTTCTGCTCGCGGGGTTCTTCCTCAAGCGGCAGGGAAAGCACGACGCGCAAACCCGGTTCATTGTCTTCGATGCGCAATTGGCCGCCGTGAAGTTTCGCAATCGCGGCCGCCATCGAGAGGCCAAGGCCTGAACCGGGCCGCGAGCGCGCACCTTCCAATCGCACGAAGCGGTCGAGGACGCGGCTGCGGTCTTCCACCGAAACGCCCGGCCCGCGATCCGCGACGACGATCTCGGCGTTGGCGCCCGCTCGGCGCGCGACGACGCTGACCTGCGCAGGTCCGCCGCTGTCGCCCACGCCATATTTCAGCGCATTGTCGATGAGGTTGGCGGTCGCCTGCCCGATCAATTCGCGATTGCCGATCACGCGCAGGCCAGATTGCGCATCGAGCTCAAGTCCCGCGCCCTGCTCTTCCGCGAGCGGCTCGTAGAGCTCGCCCACATCGCGCGTGACGTCGGCGACATCGAAGGGCGCCATGTCGGCGCCCGATTGTCCGGCCTCGAGCCGCGCGATGGTGAGCAGGGCGTTGAAGATGCGGATGAGGCCGTCAGACTCGTCAATCATGCGCTCCAGCGCGGCGCGATAATCATCCGGATCGCGCGCGGTGCGCAAAGCTTCTTCGGCGCCATTGCGTAGCCGGGTGAGCGGTGTTTTCAAATCATGCGCAATGTTGTCGGAGACTTCCTTCAGGCCGGTCATCAACTCAGCGATCCGCTCCAGCATCGCATTGAGATTGAGCGCGAGGCGATCAAGCTCGTCATTACTGCCCGAGACCGGAATGCGCTGCGTGAGATCGCCCTTCATGATGCGTCCGGCGGAATCGCCGATGACATCGACGCGATGCAGCACGCGGCGGGCGACGAATAATCCGCCGAGCGTGCCGATCAGCACGAGCCACGCGAGAGATGTGAACAGCGCGCGCCCCATCACGTTGCGCAGGGTCTCGCGATCGCCAAGATCGCGCCCGACAAGCAGGCGAAAGCCGCCCGGCAATACAAAGATCCGCGCCAGCGCGCGATGCGTATGGTCGCGCGCATCGGTGTCGCCCGTGCGGCGGTAGGATGTTTCGATCAATCCCGGACGATCAAGCACGCCGGGCTGCAATTCGTCGATATTGCCGGTGATGGTCTGTCCGTTGAAACTTGTCACAAGATAGAGCGAGGCGCCGGGCTGGCGGATGCGCTGCTCGATGACATTGACAAGCCGGCGAATGCCACCGCCTGTATATTGTTCGGAAAGCCCCTTGATTTCGGCCTCGATTGTGGTGCCGATCTGCTCGTCCATCAGGGCTTTGACGTTCCACGCAACACGACCGAGCACGAGCCCGGCGCCGATGGCGAAGACCACAAGATAGGCGAGCGACAGTTTGAACGCTGTCGTGCGGAAGAGCTTACCGAGAGCTGTCACGGATCATGTATCCCGCGCCGCGAATGGTGTGGAGCAGCGGAGTATCGAAGCCCTTGTCGATCTTCGAGCGCAGCCGCGAGATATGCACGTCGATGACGTTGGTCTGCGGATCGAAGTGATAATCCCAGACGTTTTCGAGCAGCATGGTGCGCGTCACCACCTGCCCTGCATGTTTCATCAGATATTCGAGCAGGCGAAATTCGCGCGGCTGCATCAGGATCTCGTGGCCATTGCGCGTGAGCTTGTGCGAGAGGCGATCGAGCTCAAGCCCGCCGACGCGATACACGGTCGGATCGGAAGACGCCGCGCCCTTGCGGCGCTGCAGGACTTCGACGCGGGCGAGCAATTCGGAAAACGCGTAAGGCTTGGCAAGGTAATCGTCGCCGCCGGCACGCAGGCCCTTCACACGATCGTCCACCTGGCCAAGCGCGGAGAGGATAAGTACGGGCGTGTCGATCTTCTGCTCGCGAAGGCCGCCGATCAGCGACAGGCCATCGAGCTTGGGCAGCATGCGATCGACGATCAGCGCGTCATAGGCGCCGTCGCGCGCCATGGCGTAGCCCTCCAGGCCGTCAGCGGCATGGTCGGCCAGATGGCCGGCTTCCCGGAACGCCTTCACGAGATAGGCGGCGGCTTCGGAATCGTCTTCGATGATCAGAATGCGCATGGGCTGCATGATAGCCGCTTCCTTGTGAAAACGGCAGGCCGGGGTCGCCGGCCCGCCGTTTCTCTTGTACGCGGCGCCGGTCAGCCGGCCGCGATGGCGACGAAGCGGGTCGTTTCGCCCGATTTTACCCGCAGAAGCAGCGCACGGCGTCCGTCCTTCTTGGCGGCCGCGAGCGCGGCGGAAACGTCAGCGGGACGCTCCACCTTCTTGCCGCCGGCCTCCAGGATGATGTCGCCCTCCTTCAGACCGGTCTGCGCGGCGGCGCCGCTCGGGTCCAATTCTGCGACGACGACGCCATCGCGGCCCGGCGCCAGCGTCAGGCCGAGGCCGGTGAGCGCGTTGCGTTCCGTCGGAGCGCCGCCGAGCGAAGCGCGTTGCTGCGTTTCGGCGGGCAGAGCGCCGAGGCGCACGTTGGCGCGCTGTTCGCGTCCGTCACGCAGATAGGTGATGTCGACCTGCTTGTCGGGGCCGAAGGATGCGATCTTGCGCGCAAGTTCACGCGGGCCATCGATCTTCTCGCCATTCACCGCGGTGATGATGTCGCCGGACTTGAGGCCGGCGGCGCCAGCGGGCGAACCCGATTGCAGATCGTTGATGAGCGCGCCCTTGGCGTCGCGCGCGCCGAGGCTTTCGGCGATCTCCTTGGTCACTGGCTGGATCTGCACGCCAATCCATCCGCGCGCCACGCTGCCCTTGTTGCGCAGCGAGTCGATCACGTCGCGCGCGACCTCGGTCGGGATCGCGAAGCCGATGCCGACGCTGCCGCCCGACGGCGAGAAGATCGCCGTGTTCACGCCGACCACGTCGCCATTGAGGTTGAAGGTCGGTCCACCCGAATTGCCGCGATTGACCGAGGCGTCGATCTGCAGGAAGTCGTCATACGGGCCTGCGCCAATGTCGCGACCGCGCGCCGAGACGATGCCCGCGGTCACGGTGCCGCCGAGGCCGAACGGATTGCCAACTGCGAGCACCCAGTCGCCGACGCGCGGCATGTCTTTGGCGAAGTTCACATGCTGGTACGTGCCCTTGTCCTTGATTTTCAGCAGGGCGAGGTCGGTGCGCTTGTCGGCGCCGACGACTTCGGCGGCGACGTTGCGGCCATCATCTAGCGTGATGGAAACTTCAGTCGCGTTTTCGACGACGTGGTTGTTGGTCACCACATAGCCGTCATCGGAAATGATGAAGCCCGAACCAAGCGCCTGGCCGGTACGCGGACGCTGCGGCTGCTGGCGACCGAAGGGCGTGTTCTCGCCACCGAAGCGACGGAAGAAGCGCTCTAGCGGATCGCCCGGGCGCATCTGCGGCATGCCGCCGCCCTGCTCGTCATCGCTGGCGTCGGCGGTCTCGACCGTCTTGACCTTGACGGCGACGACGGCGCCGCGCACACGCTCGACGATTGGCGCGAAGGAAACTGGCGCCGCAGCATTGTTGGGAATGGTGAGGGCCGGCGCCTGGGCCAGCGCGGGCATCTGCGCCTGATAGGCGAAACCGCCGACGCCCACGAGCGCAACGGCGCCCAGCAGAGCGGCGCGCAAGGTTTTCGCGGACGACTTTGTCGAAGGGGTCTGAGACATCTTGGGCTCCATTTTCGAATCTTGGGACGGAGTGCTCCCGTCGTGAGAACGAAAATGGCGGCTTTAAGCTTACGCCCCGATGTCCGGAATATGAAAAATTCGTAAGGTCAGCCCGGCTGGTCGGCGCGCTCTTCGAGCAGTTCGCTCAGCTTCGCCTGCTCGACCGGGCTCAGCGCGGCTGCGCTTTCGGCTGGCCTGCGGCGTCGCGAAAAGGCGAACAGAGCCGCGCCGCTGCCCAGCAGCACGAAGAGAGGCGCCAGCCACAGCAGCAGCGTCTCCGCCTTGAAGGGCGGCTTCAGCAGAATGAAATCGCCATAGCGCTGCACGAGAAAGCCCTGCACCTGCGCATCGGTGTCACCCGCCTGCAAGCGCTCGCGCACCATGAGGCGCAGGTCGCGCGCCAGACCCGCATCGCTGTCGTCGATGGACTGGTTCTGGCAGACGAGACAGCGCAGCTCGGACGAAATGTTGCGCGCACGCGCTTCCAGCGCGGGATCCTTCAGCATCTCATCCGGCTGAACCGCGAGTGCGAGGCCCGGCAGAAGCGCAAGCAGCAAGGCGAGGATCACGCGCATGGCTTACTCCGCCGGCTGCGCGACAACGCGGGTCGCCGCACGCTTCGCGATGCCGATGCGCAAGCGGCGGTCCGACAGAGACAGCAACCCGCCGAGCGCCATGACCAGCGCGCCAAGCCAGATCAGTGCGACATAGGGTTTCCAGTAGAGCCGAAGATCGAGCGAGCCATCGTCGCGCACCTCCGCGATGTTCATGTAGACTTGGCCGAGACCGATGGTCTTGATGCCGGCTTCCGTGCGCACCATCGTGCGCGTTGTGAAGCTGCGGCGTGAAGGATCCATCGTTGCAATCAGGCGCCCACCTTCGAGGATGTCGGTGTGCGCGACGAGTTCGCGGAAATTCGAGCCGTCGCGCGGCTCGAGTCCGCGCACGATGATTTCATACGGCCCGGCGACGACGGGCTGGTTGGGCTTCACGGTCACGATGCGCTCGACGCCCCAGCCTGTCGCCGCAAGACCAAACAGCGTGAGCCCGATGCCCGCATGCGCAATGGCGGTTCCCCAGGCGGAACGCGGCAGGCCGATGGCGCGCGAGAACATGGCGCCAACGGAACTGCCGCCTGACACACGGCCCCAGATTTCAACGAAGGAGCCGACGATGAGATAAAGCGCGAGCCCCGCGAGAACCGGCGGCACGATCGGCCCGCCGCGCATCGCGTAAAGAAGCACCGCGCCGACAAAGCCGATGGCGCAGGCGAGCGTCAGGCGTTGCGCCGCGCCGTACAGATCGCCACGTTTCCACGCGAGCATTTGGCCGATGGGCATGGCGAGAACGATCGGGATGAACAGCGGCCCAAAGGTGAGATTGAAGAACGGCGCGCCGACGGAGATTTTCTCATCCGTCATCGCTTCCAGCGCGAGCGGATAAAGCGTGCCGACGAACACAGTCGCGCAACTCGTCGTCAGCAGAAGATTGTTCAGCACCAGCGCGCCTTCGCGCGACACGGGCGCGAAAATGCCGCCCGGCTTCAGGGCCGAGGCGCGCAACGCGAACAGCGCCAGCGAGCCGCCGATGAAGAAGATCAGAATGCCGAGGATGAACACGCCGCGCTGCGGATCGGTGGCGAAGGAATGCACCGATGTCAGCACGCCCGAGCGCACGAGGAACGTGCCGAGCAGCGACAGCGAGAAGGCGAGAATGGCGAGGAAGATCGTCCAGATCTTCAGCGCGTCACGCTTCTCCATCACGGCCGCGCTGTGCAGCAGCGCCGTTCCCGCAAGCCACGGCATGAGCGAGGCGTTTTCGACCGGATCCCAGAACCAGAAGCCGCCCCACCCCAGCGTGTAATAGGCCCAGTAAGAGCCCATCGCGATGCCGAGCGTCAGGAAGATCCATGCGATCAGCGTCCACGGCCGCACATAGCGCGCCCAAGCCGCATCAATGCGGCCCGAGATCAGCGCCGCGGCGGCGAAAGAGAAGGTGATGGAGAAGCCGACATAGCCCACGTAGAGCAGCGGCGGATGGATCGCGAGGCCGGGATCCTGCAGCAATGGGTTGAGATCGCGGCCCTCGATCGGCGCCGGGATCATCCGTGCGAAGGGATTCGACGTTAGCAGCACGAACAGCAGGAACGCAGCCGACAGCCAGCTCTGCACGGCAAGCACCAGCGCGCGCAGATCATCCGGCATGCCGCGTGAGAACAGCGCGACCGTCGCGCCAAACAGCGCAAGGATCAGCACCCAGAGCAGCATCGAGCCCTCGTGATTGCCCCAGACGCCCGAATATTTGTAGATCAGCGGCTTCAGCGAATGCGAATTTTCGAACACGTTCACGACCGAAAAATCGGACGTGACATAAGCATGCGTCAGGGCTGCGAAAGACACGCCAATCAGCAGGAACTGCATGACGGCGGCGGGCTGCGCCATCGCCATCAGGGCCGCGTCGCGACGCAGCGCGCCGACGAGCGGCGCCACTCCCTGCACGATGGCCAGCGCTAAAGCCAGAACCAGCGCGTAATGTCCGATCTCGACGATCATGCGACGCGTTTCCTCAAAAAGACTATTTCTTGCCGTCGTTCCAGACGCCCTGCTTTTTCAAACTATCCGCAACCTCGCGCGGCATGTAGTTTTCATCGTGCTTGGCGAGCACAGAGTCGGCGCGAAACACGCCATTGACCAGCTGCCCTTCGGCCACCACGCCCTGCCCCTCGCGAAACAGGTCGGGCAGGAGCCCAGCGTAAGTCACTTTCACTTCGGTCTGGTTGTCGGTGATCGCGAAGGCCACATGCCGGTCGTCGCTCTTGCTCACCGAGCCCGGCTGCACGAGCCCGCCGATCCGCATGCGCGCATTGGGCCGCATCTCGGCGGTCTTGGCCGCAAGTTCGGTCGGCGTCACGAAGAACACCACGCCATCGCGGAACGCGAACAGCGCCAGCCCGATCGCGGCGCCGATCACGGCGAGCGCGGAAGCAATGAGGGTGAGACGGCGGCCCTTGCGTGTCATGTCAGCTTTTCAATCCGAGTTCGTCGGCGAGCGCGTTGACGCGGCTCAAGCCATCGGGATCCGCGTTCAGCGCGTTACGCGCCTTTACCAGCGCAGCCTTGGCCAGGTCGTTCTCCTGAAGAACTTTGTAGGACCGCAAAAGCCGCAGCCAGCCTTCGACGTCGCGCCCGTCGGCGTCAAGCCGGGCGGCGAGGCCATCGACCATCGTGCGAATCATCGCGCGCTGTTCGTCGCTCGGCATGGCGCGAACGGCGTCCGCGGTCTCGCCCTTCGGGCCCTCTTGCGCGGCCGGCGGCGTTCCGCCCAGCGCGACGATGCGCGCGCGCACCACCGGCTGCCAGGGCGCGTCGGGCGGCGTGCCTTGCGCGAGTTGCGAATAGGCCTCGATCGCGCCAGCGCGGTCGCCGCTCTGCTCGCGCGCCAACGCCAGATAGAAATACGCGACCGGGTGTCCCGGCTGCATGTCGAGCACCTTGTTGAAAATTTCTTGCGCCTGAGGCGTTACGGCCTCCTGCGCGGCATAGACCAAGGCCTCGCCCTGCGCGGTGAGCCTCTCGGGCGTGTCGCCAAGCACGCGGTTCGCGTTGCCGAAAGCGCGCGCCGCGTCTTCATAGCGGCCCATCTTCATGTAGACGGGGCCCAAAATATCCCAGCCGCGTCCGTCATTCGGGTTGGCGGCGAGATGGTCTTCGATCTTGCGAACGGCGGATTGCACCTCGGACTGACCCTGCCGTTCGGCGACACGCGTTGAGAGCGGTAGATCGGCGAGATCAGGATGGCCGAGCGCGAGGTAAAGCGTAAGGCTCACGGCGGGAATCGCGATCAGGGCGGCCACCGCCGCCATCCGCGCGCCGCCCCGCGACTTGCCGTCGGCGATGGGCTCGTCCGAGACGCGCAGCAGGCGGCGCCCGGCTTCGGCCTTGGCGACATCCGCATCGGCCTGCGTCAACAGGCCAAGCGCCAGGTCGCGATCGATCTCCTCGATCTGCGAGCGATAGAAGCTGACGTCCGGCGCGCGCGCGGCTGCCGTGCGCGCCCGACCGAGCGGCCACAGCACGGCCAGCACGACAGCGCCTGTCATTAATGCGAAAGCGGCCCAGATCATGCTTGCCTTCTACCCCTTTGCCGGTCCCGCAGCAAAGGGCGAATAAGGTCGTGGCCCTGCCTGCTCAAGCGGCAGGAAGCCGCAGGGTAGCGCGCAGCCCGCCCGCAGGGTTGGCGCTCAACGAAAATTGACCCGCATAGACCGCCGCTAGATCGGCGACGATCGACAGGCCGAGCCCTGAACCGGGCTTGGTTTCGTCCAGCCGACGGCCACGCTTGATGGCCTGCTCGCGCTGGTCCTCGGTCAGGCCGGGGCCATCGTCATCAATGGTGACCTCGAGAAAATCCTGTCCGCCAGCGTCGGCGGCCGGCTCGAGCG
>JANXTB010000181.1 GCA_025356415.1 Hyphomicrobiales bacterium | reverse complement strand
CCTCGCTAAAGATCGTGCGCATGATGCGAGAGGCGGGCGCGGCGGAGGTGCACTTCCGCATTTCCTCACCGCCGATCACGCATCCCGATTATTACGGCATCGACACGCCCGAACGCGACAAGCTGCTCGCGGCCACGCATTCGCTCGAAGAGATGCGCGAATACATGGGCTGCGACTCCCTCGCCTTCATTTCCGTCGACGGCATCTACCGCGCGATGGGCTACGAGAAGCGCGACAATGTGCGTCCGCAATTCACCGATCATTGCTTCACCGGCGATTATCCCACCCGCCTCACCGACGTCCTCGGCGAGACAAATGTGAAGCAGCTGTCGCTGCTGGCGGAAACCGGCTGATCCCCGCGCCCCTAACTCGCCCCTTGCTCCCATCGCCTCCGGTTGCTAGGGCGTAGGCCAAAGCCGCGCCCACTGGAGTAGTCACATGGCCCTGCCGCTCGAAAATCGCATCGCCCTTGTCACGGGCGCATCGCGCGGCATTGGTCGCGCCGTGGCCGTGGAGCTGGCCCGCCAGGGCGCGCATGTGATTGCGCTCGCGCGCACGCAAGGCGCGCTCGAGGAACTCGACGACGAGATCCGCAAGCTCGGCCAGGAAGCGACGCTCGTCCCCTGCGACCTCAAGGATTTCGATGCGCTCGACCGCCTCGGCGCCGCGATTTTCGAACGCTGGAAAAAGCTCGACATTCTGGTCGCCAATGCGGGCGTGCTCGGCCCCATCACGCCCGTCGGCCACATCGACCCGCCGCAATGGGACAATGCCTTAGCGGTGAACGTCACGGCCAATTACCGGCTGATCCGGTCGCTCGACGTGTTGCTGCGTGCATCCGATGCGGGTCGCGCGGTGTTCATGTCGTCAGGCGCCGGCAGCAAGGCGGAACTCAGCCCATATCGCGCCACCTATGCCGTCTCGAAAGCCGCGCTCGATGCGCTGGCGCGCACTTACGCCGCCGAGACGGCGACGACATCCAGCGTGAAGGTGATGGTGGCGAACCCCGGCCCGTTGCGCACCAAAATGCGCGCCGCCGTGGCGCCGGGCGAAGACCCGATGACGCTGCGCACACCCGAAGATTTCGCGCCGAAAGTCGCCGCGCTCTGCGCTCCGGCATGGGACGTGACCGGCAAGTTTTATGATTTTACCAGCGACAAAGTGAAGAGCTTCCGCGCGCCAGAGTGAACCGCGCCGCTGCGAAGAGGGCACAATTCCCCGCCGTCATTGCGAGCAGAGCGAAGCAATCTGGTCAGCACCGTTTGGCGTGACCAAGCAAAGCAAACAAGCCAGCGCCGTACGCGCGGCCTCTGGATTGCTTCGCTTCGCTCGCAAGGACGGCTCGTTACTTGCCCGGGCGGCGCTTGCCCTTGTCGAAGGGATTCGAGCTGTTGCGCTTGGTGATGCGCAGCGGCACGCCTTTCAGGTCGAAGGTTTCGCGCAGGCCGTTCATCAAAAAGCGCTCGTAGCTCGTCGGCAATTCGTCGAGCTGGTTGCCGAAGATCACGAAATGCGGCGGGCGCGCTTTCGGCTGCGTCATGTAGCGGATCTTGATGCGCCAGCCCGACACAGCTGGCGGCGGCGTCTTTTCGATGACGGCGCCGAGCCAGCGGTTGATCTTGCCGGTCGAGACGCGGCGGTTCCAGGTCTCGTGCACCTTGATGATCGCGGCCTGGAATTTCGCCAGCCCCTGCCCGGTCAGGCCTGACACCGGAACCACGGGCATTCCCTTTACCTGCGGCAGCAGACGGTCGGCTTCCTCGCGCAATTCCTTCAACTTCACCTGGTCGTTGACGAGATCCCACTTGTTCAGGCCAATCACCAGCGCGCGGCCTTCGCGCGCGACGAGATCGACGATGGTGAGATCCTGCTTCTCGAACGGAATCGTCGCATCCAGCAGCACGACAACGACTTCCGCGAAGCGCACGGCGCGCAGCGCATCGGCGGCGGCGAGCTTTTCGAGCTTGTCCTGCACCATCGCGCGTTTGCGCAGGCCCGCCGTGTCGAACAGTTTCACCTTGCGGATGGAGCCGTCGGCCAGCACCCATTCGGATTCAATGCTGATGCTGTCGCGCGTGATGCCGGCTTCCGGGCCAGTCAGCAGGCGCTCTTCGCCAAGGATGCGATTGAGCAGAGTCGACTTGCCGGCGTTCGGGCGCCCGACGACTGCGATGCGCATCGGCTTGGTGACGTCGAGTTCGGTGCCGTCCTCTTCGTCGTCGAACGTCTTGCGCTCTTCGTCGTCTTCGTCTTCTTCCGGCGCCAGAGCGGTTTCTTCCGGCAGAGCCGTGCAAATCCGGTCGTAGAGTTCGCCAAGGCCTTCGCCATGTTCGGCGGACATCGCAACGGGGTCGCCAAAGCCGAGGCCGAAAGCCTCATACGTCCCCTGCTCGCCCTGCTTGCCCTCGGCCTTGTTGGCGAGGAGGATGATCGGCTTGCCCGAGCGGCGCACGAGCGCGGCGAAATGGCGATCGGACGGCGTCACGCCAACGCGGGCGTCGATGACGAAGAAGATCAGGTCGGCGAGTTCGACCGCCGCTTCCGTCTGCTGGCGCATGCGCTCGGAGAGCACGCCCTCGTCATTTTGCTCGAGGCCGGCGGTGTCGATGATCTTGAACCGCAGGTCAGCCAGCTTGGCGTCGCCCTCGCGGCGATCGCGAGTCACGCCCGGGCGGTCGTCGACCAGCGCGAGCTTCTTGCCGACGAGGCGGTTGAACAGGGTCGATTTGCCGACGTTGGGCCGGCCGATGATTGCAATGGTGAAGGACATGGACGCTGTGTAGCCGACTTTGCCCTCGGGCGGAACGTTTTATGTTGGCCCCGTTCCGCAGACCTTCGGATCGTCATTGCTTCGTCGCTTAACTCCTCGCAATGACGAAGCTACTTCTTCCCGCCGCCCACGAGCCCCAGCAGCGCCTCGGCGCGCTGGCGGATTTCGCCTGGCGTCTGCGAGTCGACGACGATCATGTCGAGCCATTTTCCGGCGGCCCCGAGGTCGTTGCGCTTTAGAGCGGCGACGGCGAGCAATTCGCGGGCTGAGGCGCGGAAGGGTTGGCCGGCTTGCGCCAGCGGCTCGAGGCGGCGCTGAAGCTCGCCAGCATCGGCCTTGTCGACCCGCAGGATCGCGGCGCGCAGCCGGGCGACGTCGCGCATCGTGGCGTCCACATTCGTGTCGGCCGCGATCGCGTCAAAAATTTTCACGGCGCCGTCGGGGTCGCGCACGGCGCTTTCGCCGGCGGCGCGGAAGCGGGCCAGCAGCGCATAGCCGGCGGGGCCGGTTTTGGCGATCTCGCCCAGCGCCGTCTCAGCCTCCGTGCTCTTGCCTTCGCGCGAGAGCTGCAGGGCCGTCTCGTATTGGGCGCCGGCGGCTTGGGCCTTCTGGGTCCGGTTGTAATCGTAATAGCGCCAGCCACCGGCGGCGATGACGATGAGGGCCGCCAGCGCGATGATCGGCTTCTGGTAGCGCTCCCAGGCCTTGGCGGCCTTGTCGCGCCGGAGTTCGTCGTCGATTTCGCGGAAAATGTCGGCCATGGCTGCAGGCAAGTCCTTGGGCTTCGCGTCACTCGAATAGTGTCCGTGCGGTTAGCACGACGCGGCCCCAAAGGCGAGCGGAACCGGGGCTTGAGCGCAGCCAGACGCGGTTAAATACGGACCGCCGCCCTATTGAGGTCTTATTGCTGGGGTGAGTCCAAAATCGAACACGCACGCGCCGCGGGCCGATTTCGGATTGGCGCAGCAACGGCTTAGCTTGGATCTGGTCTGACCTTTATGAATGAGCGCCCTGCCCCCCGCAAAGGAATTCCTCGCCTCGTCGCGACGTTGCCGGGGCTTGCGCTGTTTTTGTCACTTCTCAGCCTCGCGCCCGTTGGCGGCGCGCAGGCGCAATACATTCCACCACCGCCCTCGCAGACCTTCGCGCCCGCTCAGGGCGTGACGACGCCCGCGCCAGAGGCGACGGCGCCCGCTACGACCACGCGCTCGAAGAGCGCCCGCGCGCGCAAGCGCGACGCCGAGACCGCAGCGGCGGCGGAAGCCGCGCCCGCCGAGCCGCGCAAGGCGCGCGCCCACCGCATGACCCGCGCGGAAAAGCGCGCCGCCGCCCGTCAGGCGCGCGCGGAAGCCCGGGCGGAAGCCCGCGCCGCCGCGACGGCGAAGAAAAAATCACGCGTGACGAAAGGCGCCGCGACCCAGGACGAGGAAGGCGACACTCCCGCGCCCGCCACGCAGACGAGTAGCAAGCTCACCATTCTTGGCGGCCAGCCGCAGACAACGCTCGCGCGCGGCGCTCAGGAGCTTGCTGATCTGATGAAGGCCGCCAACCTCGACGCCGAGGCGAAAACGGGTCCGGTTTCAATCGCGCAATTGAGCGAGACGGATGGCGCCGACCTCGCCATCGTGCAATCCGATACGCTGGAAGAAGCGCGGCGCGACGCCAATGCGGGTCTGCAACGCAAGCTTACTTTCATCGCGCGCCTGTTCAATCAGGAGATCCACATTGTCGCGCGGCCCGGCGTTAAAACATTCGCCGAACTCGACGGCCGCACCATCGCCACGAGCGCATTGGATACGCCGGAGGGCCGCACCGCCGCCAAATTGTTCGAGCGCGCGGGCATCCATCCGCGCTTGCTTGAAATGGAGCCGGCGATCGCGCTCGCCCGTCTGGGACGCGGCGAAATCGACGCCGCGATTTTTATCGGCGGCAAGCCCGCGCCGGCCCTCGCCGATCTGTCTATCGCCGGTCTGAAGCTGATCTCGATCCCCTACAAGGGCGCGCTGCAGGATTTTTATTATCCCGCGCAGATCACCAAGGCGGATTATCCAAACCTCGTCTCCAGCGAAAAGGGCGTCGACACCGTGGCGATCAGCACAGTGCTGATGGCGCTCGAGGCCAAGCCAGGTTCGCCGCGCTACAAAAAACTGACGCAATTCACGCAGACATTCTTCGAGCGCTTCGGTGCGCTGCGTGATGCTGCGCATCATCCGAAATGGCGCGAGGTGAATCTCGCTGCCGATGTGCCGGGTTGGCGGCGTTTTCAGCCAGCCCAGAAATGGCTCGACAATGCGCCTGCCCCGCGCGTGTCGAGCATGAAATAGCGTAAAGGGAGTTTGCCTATGACACTCGTCGCCCAGTCCGCGCCAGAAGGCGGCCAAAGCTTCACGCCGCGTCGCGCCGCGATCGCAGCCGGAGCGCTTGGCATCGCCACTTTGTTCGGTATGGCGCTTGGCTCGATGCCTGCGTTCACGCAAGGCACGAGCCGCGTGTCGCTCGCGACAGTCGGCAATGTCGCGCCTGCGACGCAGTCCGATCAATTGTCGCTCGAGGAGCAAGCTCGTCAGGCGGCGGTCCAGCAGCTTGCGCGCGCCATGCTGAAGAAGTCGCTCGCCGAACAGGCGACCGCGATGAAGAATATCGCGCCGGCGCAGGACAATGTAGCGTTGGCGACTACGGGATCCAATGCTTCAGCGGCGCTCGCCGACAAGGTCGAGACGAATGTGGCGACGACGCAGACGCCCAGCGAGCAGATTGCGGACGCGCAGGCCTCCAGCGTCCAGACAGGCGGCGCACAAGTCGCCGCCCTTCCGACGCCGCCCGCGACTGAACAGACCGCGAGCCTCGATCCGCAGGACATGGAGCGTCTCGCCGGCAAGGCGGCGGAAGCGATCCGCAATGGCGACATCGCCAGCGCCCGCCTGGTGCTCGAACACGCCGTGCGCGCGGGCGACGCCACCGCGCTTTACGCGCTCGCCGAAACCTACGATCCGCGCGTGCTCGTGAAGCTGCGCGTGCAAGGCATGGAAGGCGAGCCGGAAACGGCCCGCAACCTCTACCAGCGCGCGCTCGACAAGGGCGTCGAAGAGGCCCGCAGCCGGTTGTGATTTTCGCGAGGCCGGCCACCTCAATGGTAGCCGGCCTCCGGATCGACCTTGCCGCGGAAAATCCAGTAGGCGTAGGCCGTGTAGATCAGAATGATCGGCACCAGAATTGAAATACCAACCAGCATGAACGCCTGGCTCGACTCCGGTGACGCCGCCTGCCAGATCGTCACGCGGCCCGGCACCACATAGGGCCAGATGCTGACGCCCAATCCCACGAAGCTGAGAAAGAACAGCACGAGCGACAGCACGAATGGCTGAACCTCGCGCTGCCGGTTCATCAACGCGCGCAGCAGGAAGAATGCCGTGGCGGCGACCGCGAGCGGCACTGGCGCGGTGATAAGCAGGCCCGGCCATTCAAACCAGCGCCGCCAATACGCCGCTTCGAGAAACGGCGTCGCTAACGACACCGCGACGATGAAGAACAACGTCGCGAAGGTGAAAATACGCGAGTAGCGATAGGCGCGTTCCTGCAGGTCGCCGCTGGTTTTCATCAGCAGCCATGTCGCGCCGAGCAGCGCATAGCCCGCCACCACCGAAACGCCGGTGAGCATCGTGAATGGCGTCACCCAATCCCACCAGCCGCCGCCATAGGCGCGGCCCGTGACTTTCACGCCTTGCAGAATCGTGCCGAGCGCAATGCCTTGCGCGAGCGCGGCGATGAGCGAGCCGCCGAAGAAGGCGAAGTCCCACAGAAAGCGTCCGCGCTCCGTGCGCCAACGAAATTCAAACGCGACGCCGCGAAACACGAGCCCCAGCAGCATGGCGATGGCGGGCGTGTAAATCGCCGGCATCAGGATCGCGTAGGCGAGCGGAAAGGCGGCGAACAACGCGCCGCCGCCCAGCACCAGCCATGTCTCGTTGCCATCCCACACGGGCGCTACGGAATTCATCATCACATCGCGATCGCGCCGCTCGGGAAAGAACGGAAACATCAGCGCGACGCCGAGATCGAAACCATCCATCACCACATAAGCAAACACCGCGAAGGCGATGATGAGCGCGAAGATCACCGTGAGATCGAAGGAGAAATTCATGTCGCGCGCCCCTCTCCCACCACACGTGCGGGATTCACGGAGGGCGCAGGCGTGATGCCGGACGCGCGCGTGACTTCACCGGCGCGCGGGCCTTCTTCGCCGGGATGGGGCGGCGCGCGCATCAGGCGGAAGATGTAGAACATGCCCGCCGCGAAGACGATGGCGTAGACGATGATGAAGGCGATCAGCGACGAGCCGACAGCGGGCGACGCCAGCGGCGAAATGGAATCGCCCGTGCGCAGCAATCCGTAAATGGTGAACGGCTGGCGCCCGACCTCCGTCGTCACCCATCCTGAAATCACCGCGATGAAACCCGCGGGCCCCATGCACAGCGCGAACATGTGAAACCAGCGGGTCTCGTAAAGCGTGCCGCGCCAGCGCATCACCAGGCTTGTCAGCCCCAGCGCGAACATCAGCATGCCGAGCCCGACCATGATGCGGAAGGACCAGAAGACGATGTAGACCGGCGGCCAGTTCTCGCGCGGCACGCTGTCCAGCCCCTGCATGGGCGCATTGAGATCATGCTGCAGGATGAGCGACGAGGCCTTGGGAATCCCGACCGCGTAATCGAGGCGGCCTTCCGCCTGGCGCGGGATGCCGAACAGGTACAGCGGCGCGCCGTGTTCATGACTTTCGAAATGGCCTTCCATGGCCATGATTTTCGTCGGCTGATGATGACGGGTGTTGAGGCCGTGCAGGTCGCCCGCGACGATCTGCACGGGCGCGACGAGCGCCGCCATCCACATCGCCATCGACAGCATGACGCGACTGCCCTCGCCCGCCTGACGCGTCAGGAAGTGAAATGCCGCCACGGCGCCGACCACCAGCGCCGTCGTCAGATAGGCGGCGATGACCATGTGCACGAGACGGTAGGGAAACGATGGGTTGAAGATGATCTTCCACCAATCGGCGGGCACGAATTGCCCGACCTCGTTGATGGCGTAGCCCTGCGGCGTCTGCATCCACGAATTGACCGACAGGATCCAGAACGCCGAGATCGCCGTGCCGATCGCCACAAGCAGCGTCGCGGTGAAGTGCAGCCCCTTGCCGACGCGCTCCATGCCAAACAGCATGACGCCGAGGAAGCCCGCTTCCAGAAAGAACGCAGTGAGCACTTCATAGGCCATCAGCGGCCCGATGATCGGCCCGGCCTTGTCCGAGAAGGCCGCCCAGTTGGTGCCGAACTGGTAGGACATGACGATGCCCGACACCACGCCCATGCCGAATGCGATGGCGAAGATCTTCAGCCAGTAGCGATAGACATTGAGGTAGACATCGCGCCCGGTGAACAGCCATAGGCCTTCGAGCACCGCCAGGTAACTCGCAAGCCCGATCGAGAAGGCCGGAAAGATGATGTGGAAGGACATGGTGAAGGCGAATTGCGCCCGCGCCAGAGTTACGGCGTCAAACCCGTCCCACATTTTCGTTCACCCGCACGAGGCGCGTCGCACGGCGAAGCGGCCGGCAACGCTGGTCAGGGATAGAACTAAACCGGGAGCGTGATGTTCCCCGCGTCGGAGGCCTAATGCGCCGCGCGCCGCCCGTTGGCTTTCAGGAAAGCTTTCCCCTCGTCCGTCACGAGGACCATCGTGTCGGAGAGCCGCCCACCCTCGCGGCGCACGAGGCCCCTGTCCACGGCGTCTTCCCAGACGGTGAGGCGCGGGCACGAGGTGCGCCAGGCGTCGATCAGCTCCGTGTAGGCGCGCGGCTCCCGCGCCACCCATTCGACGAGATCGAGGATCAGCGGATCGAGACCTTCAGCCATGCGAGATGCCTCCCTAAATCAGCGGGATCGCCACCAGATATAACCCGTAAACCGCGTAATAGCCCGACAGGGTGACGACGATCCGGTTCGCCCAGACGCGATAGACCTTGTCGGACAGCGCCTCGACGACTGGCTTGGCCAGCATCGTCCCGACCGCCGCCATGGCGACGGCGATGCCCGCCATCAGCGGATCGACCGTGCCGGGCTCGGAGACCACACCCGCGAAATAGATCAGCTTCACCGTATGGCCGAGCACCTGGCAGACGCTTTTCGTCGCCATGATGGTGCGGCGGCCGAGCGTGCCGCCGAGGAAGAATGTATCGAGCATCGGCCCGGCGACGCCGGTGAGCAGGATCAGCCCGGTGCAGCCAATGCCGTACAGCACGCATTGCACGCGGCTTTCGGGGTCGGGCTGCAGGTCTCTCGGCACGGCGCGCATCATGAAGGGCGTCACGCCCAGCAGCAGGAACGAGACCGCCTTGTCGGGCACGTAGCCGGTGATCGACCACGCGCCGAGCGCGATCAGCGAGCCGCAGGAATAGACGCCCGCAATGTCCCAGCGCACGCTCTTGCGCCACGTCACCGCGCGCCAGACGTTCGAGGCGAGCTGCGTGATTCCATGCAGCACCATCGCGGCCTGCACGGGCAGCAAGGCCAGCAGCAGGCCGATCAGGATGATGCCGCCCGCCATGCCGAAAATGCCCGACAGGAACGACGTGACCAGCATGGTCGCGCAAACCGCGAAGAAGATTCCGAGACTCATCGATGTTCCTTTTCCTCGCCCCTTTTGCGCCGGTTGCGTCCTGCCCGCAAACGCCTTTATCTTGGGCTTACCCTCAGTTTTTCTGGCTCTCGCATGCGCAAACTTCCATCGCTCAACGGGCTGAAAGCCTTCGAGGCCGCGGCGCGCACGGGCAGCTTTTCCGAGGCTGCCAGCGAATTGGGCGTCTCGTCCGCCGCCATCAGCCGGCTCGTGCGGCTGCTTGAGGAGCGGCTCGGCGTGATGTTTTTTGAACGTGGCGCCAATCGGTTGACGCTCACCGCAGCGGGCCTCGCCTACCAGCGCGGGCTGACGCCGCTGTTCGACGGCATCGCCGCGCTCACCGCGCAGGTCACCAGCCCGGCCCGCGCGTCCGCGCTGACCGTCGGCATCGGCCCGACATTCGCGGTGCGCTGGCTGATCCCGCGTCTTGGCGATTTCCGCGCGCGCGAGCCCGGCATCGATGTGCGCATCACCATGGGCGGCGCAGCGGCGGACTTTGCCGACGACTGGACCTGCGGCGTGAAGCTCGGGGATGGCCATTGGCCCGACCTTGTCGCCGAGCCGCTGTTTCGCGCAGAACTCACGCCAGTCTGCACGCCTGCCATGGCGGAGAGGCTGCGCGCATCAGGCGATCTCGACCCTGGCGCGCTCTTGCGCGTCTCGCATTCGCCGGACGATTGGCGGATCTGGCTGCGCGCCGCGGGCCTTGCGGACGTGCGCGCGCAAGG
>JANXTB010000121.1 GCA_025356415.1 Hyphomicrobiales bacterium | reverse complement strand
GCCGATCTCGATGCCGGAATTCACCAGCGCATCATATTTCATGTTGCTCATCGACACGAAGCGATCGATGCGCGTGATGCCAAGCCAGTGCAGCGTATCGGGCATGAGTTGCTGGAAACGCGCGTCCTGCACGCCTGCGACACATTCCGTGCGTTCGAAATAGGTGGCGGCCGTGTCGCCGCCCTCCTGGCGCTTGCGCGCATTATAGACGAGGAACTTGGTGACCTCGCCGAGCGCCCTGCCCTCCTTGCGATAATAGACAACAAGCCCGACGCCGCCGCGCTGCGCATCGCGCACGGATTCTTCGATGCCGTGAATGAGGTAGGGCCGGCAGGTACAAATGTCAGAGCCGAACACGTCCGAGCCATTGCATTCGTCATGCACGCGGCAGGTCAGGCTGTAGCGCCGGTCGCCAAGCTTTGCGACATCGCCGATGACGTAGGCCGTCGCGCCGCCAATCGGCGGCATGAAAACCTGCAGGTCGGGCCGCGTGACGAGTTCGGGATACATGCCGCCCGTCTCCTCGAACAGGATGCGGCGCAGGTCCGCTTCCGCGCAGCCGAAGCGCTCGGCGACGCCCGGCAAATGCCAGACCGGCTCGATGGCGATCTTGGTGACGGCGATGTCGCCATTGTCCTTCAGGATTGCGCCGTCGGGCGCCAGCCTGTGCGCGGCCATGGCGGCAGCGATCTCCGGCAGGTTCAGCCGGGCCTTGGTGACGGCGATCGAGGGGCGGATGTCGATGCCCTCCGCGATCTCCTTGGCGAAAACCACCTGCGGAATATGCCCCCAAGGGTCGAGCGAGACGATCTTCCTCGGGTCTGACCATTGCGGATGCGGTCCGATGCGCTCGGCGGGCGCGGTGTTGGTGAGGTCCGGCCGCACTTTTGGATTGAGCGCGCCGGCCGATACGGCCAAGGCGCGATACAGCCCATAAGCGCCGCCATGCGTGCCGATGACATTCCGGTCGCCCGCGTTGGTCACGGTCCCGATTACTGGGCCGCGCTCCTGCGGATCGGCGGCGCCCCAGTGGATCTGGCGTCCGCGCGCCGACGAGGCCGGCTCGGGATGGGAGGTGAGACGGATATGGGTCGACTTGTTTGACGCGGTCACGTCCGCCTCCGCAAGGTCCAGAATCACAAAGGCCCCTCCGGGAGGGGCCTCGCCGTCGCGCTTGCAACGAGCAATATCGTTGCGCGGGCGCCGCACCGAGTCAAGATTTTAAAAAAGGAGCATCTCGTTAAGGATGTTAGAGCTTTAAGGTGTTACTTTCCAAAGGAGTTTCACTTGGGAGGCCTATCTTGAAGTCACTGCTCCTGGGCGTCAGCGCGCTCGCGCTCGCCACCTCGCTGGCCTCGGCGGCCGACTTGCCGGCCCGCAACCTGCCAGTGCAGCAGGCGCCGGTGGCCCTGCCGCTGTTCCTGGGCTTCTACGCCGGACTTGGCGTCAGCGGTGGCTGGAATCATGACAAGTTCACCGAGACCTCGTCCTGCGTGCCGTCCTGCGTGGTCAACGCAACAGGTCGCGGCAGCGGCGTCATCGGCAGCGGCTACTTCGGCTACGCGTTCCGCTTCGACAATGTCGTGATGGGCGTCGAGGGCGAATTCGGCCCCTCCAGCATCTCGCACACCACTGTCATTCCGCTGTCAGAGCCCGACAATGTGAAGTCGAGCCTGATCGCGGACGGCTCGCTGCGCATGCGCCTCGGCTATGCGATGGGCCTCGTGATGCCCTACATCACCGGCGGCGTGGCCTTCGGCGATATCCGGCACCATTACAATGTCTACACATCGAGCGCGCCCTATACGCTCACCGGCACGTATGAAACGTCGCGCTGGCGCACGGGCTGGACGCTCGGCGCCGGCG
Source organism: Hyphomicrobiales bacterium (assembly GCA_025356415.1). Lineage (GTDB taxonomy): Bacteria > Pseudomonadota > Alphaproteobacteria > Rhizobiales > Beijerinckiaceae > Terripilifer. The sequence goes on along the minus strand of JANXTB010000121.1, from coordinate 2,449 downwards.
TCGAATGGGCTTTCGCGCCCTTCTGGACGGCCCGCATCGAGTATCGCTACACCGATTACGGCCATGCCAACGACACGCTCGGCCCGCCGGTTTACGCGAGCACGTTCACGCAGAAGCATCGCGAGTCTTTCAACTCGGTCCGCATCGGCGTGTCGCGCTACTTCTGACCGCGCTTATTTTTCCGCTGACGCCTCTCGCATGATGGGCGCCCACTTGCCGATTTCCGCAGTCACGAAGGCCTTCAGGCCCTCGGGGCTGCGGCTTTCTTTTTTCGGAATGACGGCGCCGATCCCCTCGAGCTTGGCCTTCGTCGCCGGGTCTTCGAGCGCCGCGTTCACGGCGCCGCTGAGCTTCACGACGATTTCGCGCGGCGTGCCCTTGGGGGCGAACATCGCGTTCCAGCCGGACGCCTGATAGGCCGGCAGTCCCGCTTCGATGGTCGTCGGAACGTCGGGAAGCACTGGCGAGCGCTCTGGCTGCGCGATGGCGAGCGCGCGGATGTTGCCGGCGCGCACCTGCGGCGACAGATGCGGAATCTGGTCGCAGAGGAAATCATACTGGCCGGAGACGATGTCGTTCAGCGCCGGGCCGGAGCCCTGGTAGGCGATCATCGGCGAGCGCGCGCCGATCAGCGACGTGAAGAACATGCAGGACACATGCGACGTCGAACCGACGCCGCCGTGGCCGTTGTTGTATTTCTGCGGATTGGTCTTCACCATCGAAATGAGTTCGCCCAGCGTCTTCGCCGGGAAATCCTTGCGCACCAGAATGGCGATGGGCGTGTCGGACAGCTGGCTGATGTGCTCGAAGTCATTCACCGGATCATAGGCGAGCTTTGGATAAAGGCCGACGCTGGCCGCGTGCGTGCCCATCTGGCCAACGAGCAGCGTGTATCCATTCGGCTCGGCGCGGGCTGCGCGCGTAGAGCCCGTGGTGCCGCCGGCGCCCGCCGAGTTTTCAATAACGAGCTGCTGGCCAAGCGTCTTTGACATGTGCTCGGCGACAATGCGGCCGACGACATCGGTATTGCCGCCCGGCGCATAAGGCACGATCACGTTGATCGGCCGCGTCGGATAGGTTTGCGCAAAGGCCGCCGGGGCGAGCGTGAAGGCGCCGAGAATGACGCTGGCGAAGCGAATGCTCTTGCTGGTCATGTGTCCTCCATTCGTGTTCGTCATCTCGTTTTCGTCATTGCGAGCGAAGCGAAGCAATCCATTTAAACGGCAGCCGTTAGATGGATTGCCGCGTCGCGTCGCTCCTCGCAATGACGAGGCTAAGATTACGGCAAGTACACGCCGCCGTTCACGTGAATCGTCTGTCCGGTGATGTACCGACCGTTCGGACCTGCAAGATGTCGCACCATGGCAGCGACTTCTTCCGGCTGGCCGCGACGTCCGAGCAGCGTCGTGTGCGTCTTGTGATGCTCGGGTTCAAGCGGCGACGATCCGCCGCGCTGCGTAGCGATGAGGCCCGGCGACACGAGGTTCACGGTGATCTGCGCCTCGCCGAGATCCTGCGCCAGCGCCTTGGTGAGCCCGTCGAGTCCGGCCTTCGCGGCCACCACATGCGGACGGTTCTTGGCGCCCGTGTAGGCGGTGAGGCCGCCAATGTTGATGATCGCGCCAGCATCGCTCAGTTTCAGCAGCGGCAGTGCGGCCTGCACGGCAAGAAACGCGCCGTCGAGATTGACCGCGAGCACCTTGCGCCACTCCGCCAGCGTGATCTCTTCAATCGGCGTCTCGGCGCGCAAAGCTGCGTTATTGACCAGCACGTCGAGACGACCAAAAGTCGCCTTCACCGCGCCGACCATGTCGCGGACAGAAATCTCGTCGGTGATGTCGGCGAGGATGACTTCTGCGCGCACGCCTTTCGCGCGTGCAAGCACGGCGGTTTCTTCCAGGCCTTCGCGATCCGCGCGCGCAACGAGCGCGACGTTTGCGCCGGCGTCCGCCAGCGCCAGCGCAATAGCGCGGCCGATGTTGCGGGCTGCGCCTGTAATCAGTGCGCTTTTGCCTTGCATCTCCTGCATGGGCGTTTCCTCAAAATAAGAAAAGGGGCCGGACGCTTTGCGCGCCTCGGCCCCGGGATGCGTCAGATGGAATCGTAGACCATGGCTTCCGAAAGCGCGGTCGCGTTTTTCATGGTCTCGATGGTCTTGACCATTTCGAGCAGGCGCGCCTGCGCGGCGTCGTCGATGGCGCCTTCCGCGCACATGCGGAATTTCCCTTCGAGGTCGGCGTCGCTGATCGGGTTCAGCGGACCGCCGCGATAGCGCTCGTCAGCCCATTCGACCAGCGTGCGGCCGTCCTTCGTGGTGACTTCGATCCGCGAGCGGATGAGATCGTAGCCCTTGGCGTCGATCTCGGCATCGAGATGCACGGACGTCCGGCGCTGCAAGTCCTGCATTTGCGGACCCGCGACGAAAGCGTCCATGAATTCGTGATGGCTC
>JANXTB010000069.1 GCA_025356415.1 Hyphomicrobiales bacterium | reverse complement strand
CATCGCCGCCGAGTGACTCGACCTGAACTTCGTATTGCAGCAGTTCGGTACGCACGCGCTCGGGCTTGGCGTCCGGCTTGTCGATCTTGTTGATGGCGACGATCATCGGCACCTTCGCCGCCTTGGCGTGATTGATCGCTTCGATCGTCTGCGGCATCACGCCGTCGTCGGCGGCAACCACCAGCACGACGATGTCGGTGACCTTGGCGCCGCGGGCGCGCATCGCCGTGAAGGCGGCGTGGCCTGGCGTATCGATGAACGTCACAGGCAGGCCGTTGGGCGCGATCACCTGATACGCGCCGATATGCTGCGTGATGCCGCCGGCTTCACCGGACACGACATTCGCCTTGCGGATCGCGTCGAGCAGCGAGGTCTTGCCGTGGTCGACGTGGCCCATGATCGTGACGACCGGGGGACGGCTTTCGAGCTGGCCTTCCTCGTCCGGCAAGTCGAAGAGGCCTTCCTCGACGTCCGACTCGGCGACGCGCTTGACCGTATGCCCCATTTCCACCGCGATCAGTTCGGCGGTGTCGGCATCGATCACGTCGGTGATCTTGTGCATCTGGCCTTGGCGCATCATCAGACGGATCACGTCCACGCCGCGCTCCGACATGCGGTTCGCGAGTTCCTGAATGGTGATCGTCTCGGGCAGCACCACTTCGCGAAGGACCTTTTCCTTCGGCTCGCTGACGTTGCCCTTCATGCGCTGCACGCGGCGGCGGAAGGACGCGACGGAACGCGTGCGCTCTTCCTGCTCGGACGTCGCGCTCGTGACCGTCAGGCGGCCGCGGTTCTTCTGTTCGGCGCCGCGGGTCGGCTTCGCCACGGTCGGCAAGGCGAGCTTCGGGGCCGGCATGATGGGACGGCGGATCATGCCGTCGCTCGTCGGAGCTCCGGCAGGACGGCCAGCAATGGCGGTCGGCGCAGCCGCGCCCTGCGGGGCGGGGCGGCGGACGGCGCCGGGAGCCGGCGGCGGCGGCGGGCCTTCGCCAGCCAGACGGCGGGCGGCGGCTTCTTCGGAACGGCGCTTCGTCTCGGCTTCCTGCTGACGACGAGCATCTTCCTCGCGCTTGCGGGCCTCGGCGGCCTCGCGTTCGGCCTTCTGGGCGATCTCGCGGGCGGCGCGGAGCTTGGCGTCCTCCTCGGCGCGGCGGCGATCGTCTTCCTCACGTTCACGGGCGCCGACGAGGGCGCGGGCGCGGGCGTCGCGCTCTTCCTCGGTCAGCGTGCGCAGCACGACGCCGGTGTTGGGACGGTTGGTCGGAGCCGGACGGCTCTGGCTACGCCCTGCGGGGGCGGCGGCAGGACCCTTGGCCGCCGGAGCGGCTGCGGGCCGTCCAGCAGTCGGCGCGACCGGCCGCGGGCCAGAAGCAGCCGCGGGCCGTGCGGCGGGCGCAGCAGGCGCGGCCTTCGCCACAGGGGCGGGCGCAGCCGGGGCGGCAGCCGCAGGTGCGGAAGCCGTGGCCGTGGGAGCAGGGGCTGGCGTGGGCGCCGGGGCCGCTGCCGGTGCGGTAGCGACGGGCGCGGGAGCCGGAGCCGGAGCGGCTGGCGCTGCGGCGACCGGAGCAGGCGCGGGCGCGGCGGCGGCTGGCGCCGGGGTCGGCGCAGCAACTGCGGGAGCTGCGGGCTTGGCAGCAACAGGCTTGGCCGGAGCAGCAGGCGCAGCTACCGGCGCGATCGGGCGTCGCTTGACGGTCTCGACCACGACCGCTTTCGTGCGGCCGTGCGAGAAGCTTTGACGGACGACGCCCTGCTCGACCGGGCGCTTCAGCGAAAGGGTTTTCGCCGGGCCTACGGTCAAGGTTTTGTCGCCGGTATTCTTCGTTTCAGTCATATGGTCTCGATCCCAGGGCCGCGCCCGCTCGTCATCACATTGGCGCCGGAGCCACGCTCCGGCCGGTCTTGTTGGCAATGATCCGGGCCGCCGCCCCGCTGATTGCGGTCATCCGCTCCTGCTTGGACCGGGCCGCGCTCTGCGTCCGATCCCGAAATTTCCGTCGATCCTTCGACCGTTTCCGAACTCGCCGTTTCATCGGCGTCAGCCACGATCTCGCTTCTATAATGCGAGAGATGACGGCAACGCTCCAGAAACGCCTTGCACGTCGCGCCGCTCTTGAGCGCTGCATGTATCACATTTGACCGCCCCAATGCCAAATCCAATTGGCCTGAAGCGAAGAGAATGATTCGGGGCACCGAAACCGCCGCTTCGCCATAGGCTCGCGTCAGCGCCTGCCCGATTTTTCTAACCCCGTCCGCGCCGCCATCGGTCGCGTGGACCATGGCGGCGATCGGCGCAGAGGCGATCGCCTTCTCGACTTTCGCCGCCCCCGTCGAAACGAGGCCGGCCTTGTTGCACATCGACAGCGCCTGCAGAGCGCCCTGCTCGAGCAGCCGGTCGACATCGTCGGGCAAAGTCGCGGCCGCGCGCGCCTTCGCCTTGAATCCCTTGGCGAAGGCCTGCCGTTTCACCGCTTCCGCGACGATCGGCTTTTTCGCCGTCACCCACACGCCGCGTCCAGGCAGATTGCGCTTGAGATCGAAGACGACGCTTTCGTCGGGTCCGATCACGAAACGCAGCATCTCGGACGGCGCACGGATCTTGCGCGTGACGATGCACGTCCGCTCCGAATCCGTTTCAACCGTCTTGCCTGGATGCTTCAATACAGGTCTCCGTTCAACCTTCAGCGGCTTCAGCGCCGTCTTCAACCGGCTCGGGTTCGACCGCCGCCTCAACCCAGCCCGCCTTGACGCGCGCATTCATGATCATCGCCTCGGCGTCTTCACGCGAGATCTCGATCCCGTCCAGGAAACCGGCGTTCTTGATGGTCTCGCCGTCCTTGCGCTCGGTCCAGCCGACGAGATCGTCGGTGGCGCAGCCCGCGAGGTCTTCGATGGTCTTCACGTCGTTTTCGCCGAGCTTCACCATCATGGCGGTGGTGACGCCGTCGATTTCACGAAGTTCGTCGGCGACGCCGAGTTCCTTGCGGCGAGCGTCGAGTTCAGCTTCGCGCTTCGCCAGAGTTTCACGTGCGCGGTTCTGAATTTCGGTCGCCGTGTCCTCGTCGAAACCCTCGATCGAGGCGAGTTCGGCGAGTTCGACGTAAGCAAGTTCCTCGACCGACCGGAAGCCTTCCGAGGCGAGCAGCTGTCCGACGGTTTCGTCGACGTCGAGCGCCTGCATGAAGGTGTTGGTGCGTTCCAGGAATTCCTTCTGGCGGCGCTCGGATTCTTCCGCTTCCGTCAGAATGTCGATGTCCCAGCCGGTGAGCTGCGACGCGAGCCGAACGTTCTGGCCACGGCGACCGATCGCAAGAGACAATTGGTCATCGGGAACGACAACTTCAATACGCGCGGAATCTTCGTCGAGCACGACCTTGACGACTTCCGCCGGCTGAAGCGCGTTGACGATGAAGGTGGCGGCGTCCGCCGACCACGGAATGATGTCGATCTTCTCGCCCTGCAGCTCGTTCACCACGGCCTGCACGCGCGAGCCGCGCATGCCGACGCAGGCGCCGACCGGATCGATGGACGAGTCACGCGAGATGACGGCGATCTTGGCGCGCGAGCCGGGATCGCGAGCGACCGACTTCACTTCGATGATGCCGTCGTAGATTTCCGGCACTTCCTGCGCGAACAGCTTCGCCATGAACTGCGGATGCGTGCGCGAAAGGAAGATCTGCGGGCCGCGCTGCTCGCGGCGCACGTCGTAGACGTAAGCGCGCACGCGGTCGCCGGGGCGGAACATTTCGCGCGGGATCAATTCATCACGGCGCACGATCGCCTCGCCGCGGCCAAGGTCGATGATGACATTGCCGTATTCGACGCGCTTGACGACGCCGTTGACGATCTCGCCGATGCGATCCTTGTATTCCTGATACTGGCGATCACGCTCGGCTTCGCGCACTTTCTGCACGATGACCTGCTTGGCCGATTGCGCGGCGATACGGCCGAAGTCGAAGGGCGGCAGCGTCTCGGCGATCCAGTCGCCGACCTGCGCCGCCGGGTTGCGCTTGCGCGCATCGGCAAGGAGGATCTGCGTGGCGTCGCTCTCGATCTGGTCGACAACGAGCATCAAACGCGAGGTGCGAACTTCGCCGGTGCGCGGATTGATCTCGACGCGAATCTCGGTCTCCTGACCGTAGCGCGAACGCGCGGCTTTCTGCAGCGCGTCTTCCATCGAGTTCAGAACGATCTCACGCGAGATCGACTTTTCGCGGGCGACCGCATCGGCGATCTGCAAGAGCTCGAGCCTGTTGGCGCTGACGGCCATGTGTTTGTCTCCTAAGCGACCTGGGTGTCGGTTGAAAGCAATTATCGTTTGGGAAGCGGCTTGCTGCGGCGTGCAGCGGCTGCTCCCGGGGAAAGCGGTTTGGGCTTGGCGAAGCGACCAGGGCCGCGCCGCACTTCTGCGTCTTCTTCCGGCTCGGGAGCCGGCTCTTCGATCGCAACCTTGCCGGCGCGCAGCGACTCGCGGATCAGCGCTTCGGTGAGCACGAGGCGGGCTTCGCCGATGTCGTTCAACGGCAGACGCACGTCGGAGGGCTCGTCGGCGCGCGCGTCGATGCGGCGCAGCAGCAAGATCGCGTCGCGGCCTTCGCCCTCGACGCCCTCGATCCAGCCGCGGAAGCGCTTGCGGCCGTCGAGGCCGAAATTGAGTTCGATGCGCGCCTCATGCCCGATGGCGCGGCGGAAATCCGACAGGCGAACCATCGGCCGGTCGATTCCCGGCGACGAAACTTCGAGACGATAGGCCTGCGGCAGAGGTTCTTCGAGATCGAGCACCGGCGACAGCGCCACGCTCACCTTCTCGCAATCGTCGACATTCATCGTGCCATCAGGCCGCTCGGCCATGATCTGCAGCGTCGTGTCCATGCCGGACGAAATCTTCACACGCACCAGACGGAAACCAAGGTCGTGCAGAACCGGCGCGGCGATCAGCGCCACGCGCGCGGCGACGCCCGTGTCCATGACCAGACGCGGCTCATCGAGCAGATCCGGGCCGGTCTCCGACCCTGTGATGCTCTTGTCCTGCTCCAAACCCATGCTCCCCATATGCGCCCGGCGTCGTCCTTGACGAGCCTGACCAAGCAAAAAAGAGCGGGTCCCGGGTGGGCCCCACTCTCGACAATCGACCATCAGAAATGGTCACACTGCGAAATGTGAATAGCGGTCTTATACACCTGAGGCCCGCCTCAGGCAAGGCGCATCAGAGGGATGCGTCGGCCGCAAGCGAGCCATGCCAACCAGCAGCGTAGACACCGCCGCGCGACGGCCCTATCCCCGTGCGGCGCGACCTCCCGGAAAATACGATGCAGCTGAAACCAGATACGCTGGCCATGACGGTCATGCTCGCTTTCATGACCGCGCTCGGACCGCTGGCGACAGATCTGTACTTGCCGTCGCTGCCCCATATCGGCGCGGCGCTGGGCGCGAGTCCCGCGGCCGTTCAGCTGACCCTCTCGGCCTATCTGATCGGCTTCTCGGTCGGGCAGATCATCTACGGGCCGATTTCGGACGCGCTCGGACGCAAGCCGGTGCTGGTCGCAGCCTTCGCCCTGTTCGTCGTCGCCACCATCGCCTGCGCGATCGCGACCTCGGTGGAAACCCTGATCGTCGCCCGCGCCATCCAGGCGTTCGGCGGCGCGGGGCCGATCATTCTCGCCCGCACCATGGTGCGCGACCTGTATGAGGGTCCTCGCGCCGGGCGCGAAATGTCGATGATGGGCAGCATCATGGGCGTGACGCCGATCATCGCGCCGGTGCTTGGCGGATTTCTGCAGGTGGGCTTCGGCTGGCGCTCGATCTTTGCGACGATGGCGGCGGGCGGTCTCGTGCTCGCCCTGCTGTCGGCCTTCCTTGTTCCCGAGACCAACCGCTTCCGCGACAGATCGCATCTGTCGCCTGGCGCAATCCTTCGCTCCTACAGCGTCGTTCTGAAGAACCGCTCGTATCGCGCTTATGTCGCGCTGCTCGCATTGAGCTATGCAGGCCTGTTTGCTTTCATCTCCGCCTCGTCCTTCGTCATGCAGGGTGTCTACGGCCTTGATGAAATCATGTTCGGCATCGCATTCGCGCTTTGCTCGGTGTTCTTCGTCATTGGCACGCTGATCGGCACGCGCATCGTGGTGCGTCGCGGGTTTGACAGAACCATCGGCGTCGGCGTCGCGCTGCTCGCCATCGGCGGCGTCGGCCAGTGGCTCGGCGCCTATTTTCTGCCGGGCCAGATCGTGGCGCTCGTGATCCCAGAGATGATTTACTTCACCGGCATCGGACTGGTTCTGCCGCAGGCGATGGCCGCCGCGATGGCGCCGTTTCCGGAACGCGCCGGCGCCGCCTCGTCGCTGGCGGGCTTCGTGCAAATGGTCTGCGCGTCGGCTGCGGGCGCGGCGGTCGGCGCATTCGTCGGCGGCAGCGCCATGCCGCTGGTCACCGCCTCCGCCCTGTCCGGACTTGGCGCGCTGGCGATCTTCGCCAACACGAAGCGACTGCGCCGCAAGGACCTCTGATCGCCTCAGGCGATCGCCGCGACGGCCGCGATCAGCGCCGCGATATCTTCGTCGCGCGACAGGCGATGATCTCCGTCCTTGATGAGCGACAGGGTCACGTTGTCGCCGGCGAGATGTTCGACAAGCGTCATCGCGTGGCTCCAGGGCACGTCCGGATCTTGCATTCCCTGCAGGATATGAACCGGCGCATGCGCGTCGATGGTTTGCCCGAGCAGGAGATTACGGCGACCATCCTCGATCAGCGCGCGCGTGATCGGATACGGGTCGGGCGCGTAAGCGCTTTGGCGCATCCACATGCCTTCCGTCTCGATCTGCTTGCGCACCTTAGGCGACATCTGCGCCCACATCAGCGCTTCCGTGAAATCGACGGCGGGCGCGATCAACACCCATCCGGCAATCCGTTCGCGCGCCTCCTTCGCACCCATCGCGCGGGCAGCCAGCAGCGCAATCCAGCCACCCATCGACGAGCCGACGATCACCTGCGGGCCGGACGTTTGCGCGCGGATCAGCGCGAGGCTTTCCGCCAGCCAGCGCGAGATCACGCCATCTTCAAAGCGCCCGCTAGATTCGCCGTGGCCGGAATAATCGAACCGCAGGCAGGCGCGCCCTTCGGCTGCCGCGTATGCGTCGAGCTGCTGCGCCTTTGTGGATTGCATGTCCGACTTGAAACCGCCGAGCCAGACGATGCCCGGACGCGGCGGTCGCGAGGGATCGGCAAGGCGGCGCCGGAATGCGATTTGGCAACCGTCGACGATTTGAAATGACGTTGGGATTCCGTCGTCCACAATGTTCTCGGCCATTTGCGGTTGTATCTCGCTCGTGGGTATCGTGAAGTCGATTCGCTGGAACTGCGCCGCGCGGCTGGCGCAGATATAGCGGCAGGACAGGCGATGCGACAGACCGCAAGGAGCGCTTTCGAGACGGGTGGCCGAACAATTCTGGCCGGCAGAACCGTGCTCCAGATCATTCCGCGGCTGGGCGCAGGCGGCGCCGAACGCACCACGATCGATATCGCCGCCGCTCTGGCGGAGGCCGGCGCAAGGCCGCTGGTCGCCTGCGAAGGCGGTCGCCTCATCAGTGAATTACAGGCCAAGGGCGGCGTCTGGATTCCGTTTCCGGCGGCGACGAAAAATCCATTGAAGATGGCGCTGAACGTGCGCCGGCTCGCCGAGATCGTGACCGAGGAGCACGTCGACATCCTGCATGCGCGCTCGCGGGCTCCCGCCTGGGTGGCGCTGGGCGCTGCGCGGCGCACGCAGACGCCCTTCGTCACGACCTACCACGGCGCCTATGCGGGCGGCTCGAAGCTGAAGCTGCTTTATAATTCGGTGATGGCGCGCGGCGATGTCGTGATCGCCAATTCCGCCTATACCGCAGGCCTGATCGCCAACGCGTACAATTTCGCGCGCGAGCGCACCGCCATCATTCATCGTGGCGCCGACCTGCGTCATTTCTCGCGCGCAGCTGTCGATACGGCCCGTGTCCAGAAGATGCGCAAGAGCTGGAAGGTCGCGCCGGAGGAGCGCGTCGTGCTGCTGGCTGCGCGCCTGACCGCGTGGAAGGGACAGAAGGTCCTGATCGAAGCGGCCCGGCTGCTGATCGAGCGTGGCGTCACGGATGTCCGCTTCATTCTGGCGGGCGACGATCAGGGGCGCACGGGCTACGTCCGCGAGCTCGACGCAGCGATCGAAAAGGCGGGCCTGCAGGGCATCGTGATGCGCGTCGGCCACGTCGCCGACATGCCGGCCGCGCTCGCAGCCGCGACCGCGCTGGCGGTGCCCTCCACCGAGCCGGAAGCATTCGGGCGCTCGGCTGTCGAGGCGCAGGCGATGGGGACGCCGGTCGTCGTGACCGAGCTCGGCGCCGTGCCCGAAACCGTGCTGTCGCCGCCCCGTGTGCCCGGCGACCAGCGCACCGGTTGGACCATTCCGCCCAATGACCCGCAGGCGCTCGCCGACACGCTCGAAGCCATTCTGGCGATGGGCGCTGCGGCGCGCGATGCGCTGGCCGAGCGCGCTCGCGCCCATGTCGAGGACGCCTTTGGACTTGAAAAAATGTGCGGCCGGACGCTCGAAATCTATGCCCGCCTTTTGGAACATGCAGGCCAGAATGGCGCGGTATCGCGCTAAAGTCGGAGGCCTACGACAGACGGCGAGTTGACTTCGGGGCGCTGGGACACGATCTTCAGCCCGGGTCCGGTCCCCGCGCTTGCGCTGCGGGGCCGATGAGGCTTATGCCTGCCGGGTCCGATTATCGACACAGGAGAGTCCCCATTCGTCGTCCCATGAAAGCCCCGCCCACTCCGCAGAAAGACGGGCAACGCATCAACCGTGACATTCGCGTCCGTGAGGTGCAGCTGATTGACCAAGACGGTCAGAACCGCGGTGTCGTCGAGGCCGGGGAGGCGCTCCAGATGGCTGAAGAGGCCGGTCTGGACCTCGTCGAAATCGTCCCGAACGCCAATCCGCCGGTCTGCAAGATCCTCGACTACGGCAAGTTCCGCTTCCTTGAACAGAAAAAGGCGGCCGAGGCTCGCAAGAAGCAGAAAATCGTCGAAGTGAAGGAGATCAAGCTCCGTCCCGGCATCGACGACCACGATTACGATGTGAAGATGAAAGCCATGCGCCGCTTCTTCGACGAAGGCGACAAGGTCAAGGTGACCCTGCGCTTCCGGGGTCGCGAAATGGCCCATCAGGACATCGGCTACCGCTTGCTCGAACGCGTGAAGGGCGAAATCCAGGCGATCGCGAAGGTCGAGCTGGAGCCGTCGATGGAAGGCCGCCAGATGATCATGATCCTGGCGCCCCGTTGATCTCCCTATCAGGCTGAGTTCGAGCCAAACATGCCCCGGTTGTCGCAACCGGGGCATTTTCTTTTTTCAGCCTGCCTTTTGCTCCCGCGCCACGGCGCGCAACGACCGCCTTGCCAAGACGGGAGCGCCGCTCTATAAGCCGCGCTCTGAACCGCCCGGCTGATAGGGCTGCCGTGGCGGTTCTTTTCGCTCATTGTGATGCGAACGAAGGGGTCCCGGACCCTTTCGCCTGAGTAACGGGCGGGTAACCGCCCCATGGAGAGCCAAATGCCCAAGTTGAAGACCAAGTCGGGCGCCAAAAAGCGCTTCAAGATCACTGGCACAGGCAAAGTGCTTTACGCCCAGCGCGGCAAGCGCCACGGCATGATCAAGCGGACCAACAAGCAGATCCGGAACCTGCGCGGCACCAACGTCCTGTTCAAGACGGATGGTGACAACATCAAGAAGTACTTCTTGCCCAACGGCTGAGACTTCTCCGCCTCTTCCTATCACGCTTATTTTCCAGGAGATCAGTCATGGCACGTGTCAAACGCGGCGTAACCTCGCACGCCAAGCACAAGAAAACACTCGACGCCGCGAAGGGCTTTTATGGCCGTCGCAAGAACACCATCCGCGCCGCGAAGGCTGCCGTCGACAAGTCGATGCAGTACGCCTACCGCGACCGCAAGAACAAGAAGCGCACGATCCGCGCGCTCTGGATTCAGCGCCTCAACGCCGCCGTGCGTGAGATGGGCCTGACCTACAGCCGCTTCATCGACGGCCTGTCCAAGGCTGGCATCACGGTGGACCGCAAGGTCCTCTCCGAGCTCGCCATCCATGAGCCGGCGGCCTTCAAGGCCATCGTCGACCAGGCCAAGGCCGCTCTGCCCGCCACGGCTTGAAGCCTTCAGCATCGAAGTCAGAAAGGCCCGCCATCACGGCGGGCCTTTTTGTTTGAGAACCATCACCCGGTTCTTGCGCGCATTTCGAGCGCGCATTACACTTTCCGGGTTTCATAGATGGATTTTCAAATGAAGCTCATTTCCATTGCGCTCGGCGCCACTGCTTTGATTGCACTTACGGCCTGCGCCCCGCAGGGACGAACGGTCGGCTTCCCAATCAGCCTCAATTCGACAGAACGCCTGTCGGTCGCAGCCAATGGCGAATTGCGCCTCGGCTTCTATGTGGGCCTGGTTCGAGACGACTGTTCGATATCCGGACAAGCCACCGTCCGCCCCACCATCGACCCGGTCAACGGACGGCTGGTCATCCGGCAAGCGCATGATGTCCCACGACTCGTGGCGGCCCCGGGAACCGCCCGCGCGAAATGCGCCGGTCGGACCTATCCAGGAACACTCGTGACCTATCGGCCCTCCGCGGGGTTCACCGGCGAGGACACATTCGGCATCGACGTGATCTGGCCATCCGGACAGTCGCTCAAGCGCACCATTTCCGTGCAGGTCCGCTAGCGGCGCACTGGCAGGCCCTAAGGGTGGATTGAGGCATTAGGCCCGGTGAGGCAACTCGACATGGCGGCTCGCGCATGGCAAAAGCGGCGCGCCCGCCAATCCGAGATCTAGGCCAAATGTCCGACCTTCACGCCCTTGAATCTGATGTGCTTAACGCCATCGCCGCGGCCCATGACGAGGCGGCGCTCGAAGCCGTGCGCCTCGCCGCGCTAGGCAAGAAGGGCTCGATCTCGGCCCTGCTCGCCACGCTCGGCAAAATGTCGCCGGACGAGCGCAAGACGCAGGGCGCGCTCATCAACGCCCTGAAGGACAATGTCTCGAACGCGCTGAACGCCCGCCGCGACATCCTGAAAGAAGCCGCGCTCGAAGCGCGCCTGGCTTCCGAGACGGTCGACGTGACGCTGCCGGTCCGCGAGGCGGCTGTCGAGACGGGCCGCATCCACCCGATCAGCCAGGTGATGGACGAGCTGACCGCGATTTTCGCCGACATGGGCTTCTCGATCGCCGAAGGCCCGGACATCGAGAACGACGACACCAATTTCACCAAGCTGAATTTTCCGGAAGGCCATCCGGCGCGTGAGATGCACGACACGTTCTTCTTCAATCCAAAAGAAGACGGGACGCGCAAGCTGCTGCGCACGCACACGAGCCCGGTGCAGGTGCGCACCATGCTCAACGTGAAGCCGCCGATCCGCGTGATCTGCCCGGGCCGCACCTATCGTTGCGATTCCGACCAGACGCACACGCCAATGTTCCATCAGGTCGAGGGTCTCGTCATCGACAAGACGGCCAATCTCGGCAACCTGAAATGGATTCTGGAAGAATTCTGCAAGGCGTTCTTCGAAGTGCCCAACGTCAAGATGCGCTTCCGTCCATCGTTCTTCCCGTTCACCGAGCCGTCGATGGAAGTCGACATCCAGTGCCGGCGCCAGAACGGCGAAATCCGCTTCGGCGAGGGCGACGACTGGTTGGAGATTCTCGGTTGCGGCATGGTGCACGCCAACGTGCTGCGCAATTGCGGCATCGACCCGGATGAATATCAGGGCTTCGCCTGGGGCATGGGCATCGACCGCATCGCCATGCTGAAATACGGCATGCCGGACCTGCGCCCGTTCTTCGAAGCCGACGTCCGCTGGCTGTCGCATTACGGCTTCCGCCCGCTTGATCTGCCGACGCTGGCCGGCGGCTTGAGCTCGTAAGGAGAGAGACATGAAATTCACCCTCTCCTGGCTCAAGGATCACCTCGAGACCGACGCTTCGCTCAACGAAATCGTCGAGACGCTGACGCGCATCGGCCTCGAGGTCGAGCATGTTGTCGACCCCGCCGACGCGCTGAAGGATTTCGTCGTCGGCCATGTGCTCGACGCCAAGCAGCATCCCGACGCAGACCGCCTGCGCGTCTGCATGGTGGACATTGGCGCCGGCGCGCCGGTGCAGGTCGTCTGTGGCGCGCCGAACGCGCGCACGGGCCTGAAAACCGTCTTTGCGGCGCCCGGCGTCTACATTCCCGGCAAGAAGATCACGCTCGGCAAGGGCGTCATCCGCGGCGTGGAATCGCTGGGCATGCTGTGCTCGGCGGAAGAGCTTGATCTTTCCGGAGGTCACGACGGCATTATCGAACTCCCCGAGACCGCGACAGCCGGGCAGCGCTATGTCGATTTCGCCGGCCTCGGCGATCCTGTCATTGAAATCAATCTCACGCCGAACCGCGCCGACGCAACGGGCGTGCACGGCATCGCGCGCGATCTTGCGGCAGCGGGTCTTGGCAAACTCAAGGACCATGCGATCAAGCCGGTCGCGGGCGCTTATCCCTGCCCTGTATCCGTAAAGCTCGACCTGTCGCATGACGACGCGCATCTGGCGCCCGCCTTCGTGTTGCGCCTCGTGCGCGGCGTGAAGAACGGCCCCTCGCCCGCGTGGATGCAGAAGCGCCTGACGTCGATCGGCCTGCGCCCCATCAATGCGCTTGTCGACATCACCAATTACCTGACCTTCGATCGCGGCCGCCCGCTGCATGTGTTCGATGCGAAGAAGGTCAAAGGCGACATCGTCGTGCGCCGCGCGCGTGACGGCGAAGAAATCGTCGCGCTCGACGGCAAGACCTACAAGCTTGAATCCTCGATGATCGCCATCGCCGACGACAATGGCGTCGAATCCATCGCCGGCATCATGGGCGGCGAGGCGTCGGGCTGCGATGAATCGACCACCGACGTGCTGATCGAAGCCGCGCTGTGGGATCCCCTCACCATCGCGCGCGCCGGGCGCCAGCTCGGCATCGTCACCGACGCGCGCTATCGTTTCGAGCGCGGCGTCGATCCGGCATTCTGCATTCCCGGCGCTGAACTCGCGACGCACCTCGTGCTCGAGATCTGCGGCGGCGAAGCCTCTGAGCTGACAGTCGCGGGCTCGACGGACGCGCCCTCGCACGCGATTGATTTCCCGTGGAGCGAAGTGAAACGTCTGGCCGGGCTCGACCTCGACCCGTCGCATATGGCGGGCATTCTCGAAAAGCTCGGCTTCGATGTGCTGCGTCAGTCGACCAACGCCGACCACGTCTATGTGAAGTCGCCGAGCTGGCGCGCGGACATCGACGGCAAGGCGGACATTGTTGAAGAGATCGTGCGTATCGCCGGTCTCGACAGCATCGTCTCGACGCCGCTGAACCGCGACAGCGCGGCAATCCCCGCGCCGATCCTGACGCTTCTGCAAAAGCGCACGCGCCTTGCACGACGCACGCTTGCGGCGCAGGGACTTGTTGAAGCGGTAACATGGTCGTTCATCTCGCATGAAAAGGCCGAACTCTTCGGCGGCGGCCAGAGCGAACTCGCGCTCGCCAATCCGATCGCCGCCGACCTCTCCGACATGCGCCCGAGCCTGCTGCCGGGCCTGCTTGCCGCCGCGCAGCGCAATGCCGATCGCGGCATGGGCGATGTCGCGCTCTTCGAAGTCGGACAGATTTTCAAGGGCGATGGCGACAACGACCAGAAGATGAGCGCCGCTTCCGTTCGTCGCGGCACGGCGCGCGCGACGGGCGCCGGTCGTCATTGGTCGGGCGCCTCGCGCAACGTCGATGTGTTCGACGCCAAGAGCGACGTGCTGGCTTTGCTCGGCGCGCTCGGCGTGCAGACCGGCGGATTGCAGATCATCTCCGGCGGCCCGTCCTTCCTGCATCCGGGCCGCTCCGGGACGTTGCAGTTTGGTCCCAAGGGCGTCATCGGCTGGTTCGGTGAATTCCATCCGCGCGTGCTGGCGGCGCTCGACGTCAGCGGGCCGCTCTGCGGCTTCGAGATCATCCTCGATGCGATCCCCGCGCCGAAGGCCAAGCCGACGAAGGTAAAGCCGAAACTCGAACTGGCCGATCTCATGCCGCTCGAGCGCGACTTCGCGTTCATTGTCGATATCGCCGTGCAGGCGGGCGACATTCTGAAAGCGGCGCAAGCGGCGGACCGCCAGCTCGTCACGGGCGCGAGCGTCTTCGACGTCTATCAGGGAACAGGCATTCCTGAAGGCAAGAAGTCGGTCGCGATCAGCGTCACGTTGCAACCGCGCGACAAGACATTGACGGATTCGGAGATCGAAGCTGTCATGGGCAAGATCGTCGCCGAAGTGACGAAGAAGACTGGCGCAACGTTGCGCGGCTGATATCCGGAGGGGCCATGATACTCAGTCTCGGGCTCCTCCTGCTTTGCCAGCTCCTCGGCGAAGCCCTCGCGCATGGACTCAGTCTGCCGCTCCCCGGCCCAGTGATCGGCATGGCCTTGCTGCTCGTCCTCCTGCTCGTGCGTGAGAAGTTCGCGCCTGTCCTGCCGCGCGAAGTTGGTGACGGCACGCTGGAGAAAACCAGCAATGGCCTGCTCTCGCATCTCTCGCTGATGTTTATCCCCGCCGGCGTCGGCGTGGTTCAACGGCTCGATCTCGTGGTCAGTCACGGCGTTGCATTGTTCGTCGCGCTGCTGGTCTCGACGGCGCTTGCAATGCTCGCCAGCGTCGCGGCCTTCCGCTTCATTGCGCGCCTGATCGGAGAGCGCGAATGAGCCAGTCCGATTTTGCGCTTTGGGTCTATCTCTCCCGCACCCCGCTGCTGTGGCTGACGGTGACGATCTTCGCCTATGTCATCGCGGATCGCATCTCGGCGGGCGTGCATCGCAATCCGCTCGCCAATCCTGTGCTGCACGCCGTGTGGATGATCGGCCTCGTGCTTGCGGTGACGGGCACGCCCTATCGCGTTTATTTCGAAGGCGCGCAATTCGTGCATTTCATGCTGGGACCGGCGACCGTCGCGCTCGCCGTGCCGCTCTACGGGCATCGCCGCACGGTCATGCGCGCGCTTGTGCCGATGGCGGGCGCGTTGGTGGTGGGCGCTATCGTCGCGCTGGTCTCGGCGGTGGCGATTGCGAAGGCGCTCGGTGTGCCGGACGATGTTCTCATTTCGCTCGCGCCGAAATCCGTGACGGGCGGCGTCGCGATGGGCGTTTCGGAACGCATGGGCGGCGACCCCGCGCTCACCGGGGTGCTCGTCATGATCACCGGCGTGATCGGCTCGATCATCGTCACGCCATTGATGAACACCACCGGCGTGAAGGACATGCGGGCGCGCGGCTTTGCGGTTGGCGTCGCCGCGCATGGCATCGGCACGGCGCGCGCCTTTCAGGTCGATATGATCGCCGGCACATTCGCGGGCATCGGCATGGGGTTGAACGCCATGCTGACGCCGATTCTTGTGCCGGTGTTCCTGCCGTGGCTACTCGGCTGATCAGCCGAGGTTCAATTCCTTGAAGAAATCATTGCCCTTGTCGTCGATGACGATGAAGGCCGGAAAATCCTCGACTTCGATCTTCCAGATCGCTTCCATGCCGAGCTCGGGATATTCCAGAACCTCGACTTTCTTGATGCAATCCTGCGCGAGACGCGCAGCCGGGCCGCCGATGGAGCCGAGATAAAAGCCGCCGTGCTTGCCGCAGGCTTCGCGCACTTCCTTCGAACGATTGCCCTTGGCGAGCATCACCATCGAACCGCCCGCCGCCTGGAATTGCTCGACGAAGGAATCCATACGGCCGGCCGTCGTCGGACCAAACGAGCCCGACGCAAAGCCTTCCGGAGTCTTCGCGGGGCCCGCGTAATAGACCGGATGGTTCTTGAAATAATCCGGCAGGGGCTCGCCGGCCTCCAGACGTTCCCGCAACTTCGCATGGGCGAGATCGCGCGCCACGATGAGCGGCCCGGTGAGCGAAAGCCGCGTCTTGATGGGA
>JANXTB010000057.1 GCA_025356415.1 Hyphomicrobiales bacterium | reverse complement strand
TGATGCTGCTGCTTGGGCCGCTGCTGCCGATCATCGGCTGGCGCCAACTCTGGCTATCGCAGGCCGCCGTCGCACTGCTGTACGCGCTGGCGGCGTTCATCCTTCTGCCGCGCCCGGTAGCATCCCCGGCGATAGCCGCGCCGTCGTTGCTCGTGACGGCCAAGCGCGTGTTCGCCAATCCCGCCAGCGTGCTGCTTGCCGCCGTGTTCGGCTTCTACACCTTCCAATATTTCATCCTCGCAGGGTTTTTGCCGGTGCTCCTCGTCGGCACGCTCGGCCTGCCGCTTTCGACCGCGACCCTGTTCACGGCAGGTGTGGTGACGGCGAATGCGGTCGGCAATGTCTGCGCTGGTTTTCTGTCGCGTGCGGGTTTCCCGCTCTGGATCAGCATGTGCGCCGCGCTGTCGGGTTATGCGCTGACCTCGCCGCTGATCTATTCCGCCGGCCTCCCGGCGGGCGGAATCGCGGTTATCGCGGCGCTCACCATTGGCGTCGCTGGTCTCCTGCCGGGCTCGGTCTTCGCCGCCGTCACGCGGCTCGTTCGGCCCGATCTGGTGACCCCGACGATGGGGCTCATCCAGCAAGCCAGCAACATCGGCCAGTTTCTCGGGCCGGTTGCGGCGGGCCTGTTCGTCAGCTGGTTTGGCTGGCCAGCCATCCCGCTGCTGCTGATCCCCGCGGTGCTGGTCGGGCTCGTCGCCGTGTTTCTCCTTCGGCCCCGGCTCGCGCACTGATATGGACAAGGCGCGACGGCGCCGATACGAATCCTGTCGAAGCAAAACGCGCCCATGAGAGGCGTTTGGGGAGGTCATATGCTCACGATCACGCGCATCGTCGCGCTCGCAGCCGCCGTGTTCAGCACGCCGGTTTTCGCGCAAAGCCCCAAGCCGGCATGGCTCGACGAGAGTCTGCTGCCCGCCGCGAAGGCCGAGGGCCAGGTCGTCGTCTATTCGACCACCAACGAGCAGGAAGGCCTGCCGCTCTGGAGGTTGTTCGAGGATGCGACCGGCATCAAGGTGCTCTACGTCCGCGCCTCCGACGCACAGATCCTGTCACGCGTCATCATCGAGGCCCGCGCCAACCAGCGCACATGGGACATTTCGCAAACCGCCAACGTGCAGAAATTCCCGCAGGACTTCCTGCTCGATTACGATCCGCCGGAAGCCAAGACGCTGATGCCCGCCGCGCGCGGTCCGAAGAACAAGTGGTTCGGCGTCTACGCCAATTACAATACGCCCGCCTACAACACGAACCTAGTCAAGCGCGAGGATCTGCCGGCCAAACTCGAAGACTTCGTGAAGCATCCCGAATGGGCCGGTCGCATCGCCATTGATGATACCGACACCCCGTGGCTCGCGGCGGTGTTCGACTATTACGGCGAGAAGCGCGCGCGTGAAATTCTGGAAGAATTCGTCGCCAAGATGAAACCCGTCGTGCTCGACGGGCATCTCGCCATCGCGCGCGCAGTGGGCGGCGGCGAGTATCTTTTCGCGCTCAACAATTACCTCAACCTCACCTTGAACATTAAGCTCGCGCAATCGCCGACCGACTTCTGGGTGATGGAGCCGACGACGCTGTTCTTCGGCCAGTCCGCCATCGCCGCCAAGGCGCCCCATCCCAACGCCGCGAAGCTCGCGCAGAACTTCATGGTGAGCCAGGAAGCTCAGAAATTCCTGACGAAATTCGGGCGCTTGCCGACGCGGCCCGACGTCGAGACGAACCCGAAAGGCGTGCTCGACCAGGTGCTGAAAAGCAAGGTCACGACGGTGCTTCTCGACGCCGACGAAGAGAAGAAGTGGAGCAGAACCTTCAAGGAATTGTTCCGGCCGCGCTGAACTCATCGAGATCCGGACTCATCGAGTCCGGATCGCCCTTCAGCGTCCTGTGGTCTTCGAGACAAGCCAGAAATATGCGCCATAGGGCAGCATGTTCAGCGCCTTCAGCATCCAGACCATGCGGCGCGGGAAAGCAATCTCGAAACCGCCTGTCTCAAAACCCTCGACGATGCGGACGCCCGCTTCTTCGACGGGAATGAGGAATGGCATCGGAAAATCGTTCTTCGCCGTCAGCGGCGTCTTCACGAAGCCCGGCGAGACAAGCTGGATCGTGATCCCGATCTTGTCGAGATCGAATTTCAGCGCTTCGCACATCGCGATCAGCGCCGCCTTCGACGCCGAATAGGCTATGGCGCGCGGCAATCCGCCATAACCAGCCACCGAACCATTGACGGCGATCTGGCCGCGGCCGCGCGGCTTCATCGCGCGCACGAGCGGACCGATCAGATTGATCGCGCCATTGACGTTTACGTCGAAAGTCTTGCGGAAACCGTCCCCGCCAATGTCATCTTCGCTGTCGGGAAAGAATGTCCCGACATTCAGGAAGGCCAGCGCGATGGGCCCGTAACTCTGCTCGACATTTTCGACCAGCGCCTTCATGGCGTAGCGGTCGGTGACATCGCCCTGAATGGCGATGATGGTCCCGCCCTTCTCCGCAGCGGCGCCCGCCAGCGCGGCGAGCTCACTAGCCCGGCGCGCGACGGCGACCACGCGAAAGCCCTTTGCGACAAGCCGGCGAGCTACCTCCGCCCCTATGCCGGAACTGGCGCCAGTGACCAGGGCGAGACCGTCCGCTGGCCGGGCGCGGTAGATTGTCAGTGGTGATCTCCGAAGAACCGATCGAGCAGACGGCCAAACGGACCGGTGAGATGCAGCGGCGCATCCGTCACTGCGAAGCAGATGCAGTCTTCGTTGGCGTCCGTCATCGGCTTGTGGTCGAGGTCGGATTCCGCGATGGCGATATCGCCGCGCGCGTAGTGCCCCGTGATGTCCGAGAAGCCGCCCTTCAGGACGAGCGTCACTTCCGAGCCCTCATGCGTATGCGAAGGCATGCGGCGTCCGGCGCGGACCCAGAGCAGGCTCGCTTCCCCGCGGCCTTTGCCCTCGACGCGGAATTCCTTCACGCCCGGCAGCTTGGTGCGCCAGCGGATCGCTTCAAGATCCTGGCCGAGATAGTGCTGCAGGGGAGCCGGCAGGATCGACGAACCGTAGCTGCGCGCAGGCTGGCGCACGGGCTCCTGATCGAAGATAGCCGCCAGCCGCTCCTCGCGGCGCGACAACGCCTCGGGCTTGACGTGGTCGAGCTCCTCGGCGGCGAGGTTCTCAAGGGCGCGGACGAAGTCGCGACTGTCGGGCTTCATCAGAAGGTGTGAGGCGACGAGAGCGTGAAGACTCGGGTCGAGCGTTCCGGCGCTGTAGGCTGCAAGCAGCGCATCCACCGGCCGAGCCCCGTCTGGTCCATGAAGTTTGTGTTTCACGTCCTAAGTCCCTGGTATGAAATGGCTTGGTCCCTGGCGTGCAGGTGCCGAACCAAATGCATTACGCCATCACCCCGGCGCGTCGACGCAGTGTGCACGTGTCTGTTACGGAGCAATCTAACCACCGGATCACTTGACCGTAACCCTTGGAAACCCGACATGTTGGCGGTTACCCGATCAAATTTGCGCCGCCCGCGCCTGGTCACGAGAAAAACATGCAAATAGCGCCCGACGTCCTCGCCGCCATCGGAAACACTCCGCTCATCAAGCTCAAGCACGCGTCCGAGGCGACAGACTGCACGATTCTCGGCAAGGCCGAGTTCATGAACCCGGGCGGGTCGGTGAAGGACCGCGCGGCGCTGGCCATCGTGCAGGACGCCATGGCCAAGGGTCAGCTTAAGCCCGGCGGCATGATAGTAGAGGGCACCGCCGGCAATACCGGCATCGGGCTGGCGCTGGTCGCCAATGCGCTCGGCTTCAAGACGGTGATCGTGATCCCCGACACGCAGAGCCAAGAAAAGAAGGACATGCTGCGCATGCAAGGAGCGGAGCTGATCGAGGTCCCAGCCGTCCCCTACTCCAATCCGAACAATTACGTGAAACTGTCCGGTCGCCTGGCAGAGCGCCTCGCGAAGGAAAATCCGCAGGGCGCCATCTGGGCCAACCAGTTCGACAATGTCGCCAACCGGCGCGGCCACTACGAGACCACTGGCCCGGAGATCTACGCCCAGACCGACGGCAAGGTCGACGGCTTCACCTGCGCGGTCGGCACCGGCGGCACGCTGGCCGGCGTCGGCATGGCGCTGAAGGAGCGCAACCCGAACGTGAAAATCGCGATCTCCGATCCGATGGGCGCCGCGCTCTACAGTTTTTACGCGCATGGCGTGCTGAAGGCGGAAGGCTCGTCAATCACCGAGGGCATCGGACAGGGCCGCATCACCGCCAATCTGGAAGATGCGCCGATCGATTTCGCCTACCAGATCACCGACGAGGAAGCGCTGCCGATCCTGTTCGATCTGGCGGAGCATGAAGGCATGTTGCTGGGCGGTTCGGCGGCGATCAACATCGCTGGCGCCATGCATCTCGCGCGTGAAATGGGACCGGGGCACACTATCGTGACCATCCTGTGCGATGGCGGCGCACGCTATGCGTCGAAGCTGTTCAACCCCACGTTCCTGCGGAGCAAGAACCTGCCCGTGCCGCACTGGATGGAAGCCGGCTCGTCGATCAAGCCGGATTATGTCTGACGCTCAGCCGAAGCGCGCCATGGTGAAAAACGTCAGTCCGAAAAACACGATGAAAAAAACAAGTTGAAACACCGGCACGCCGCGTGACATCGACTTCGAGCCCCTGATCGTCGCCCCCTGCGACACTCGTTTTATCTCATGCCCCGCTTGAGCAAGCGTTCCGATTTGACCTTGTTATTCGCGGGTTTCTCTAAACCATCTTTAACCAACCCTACGTGAGGCCAGATGCCGGAACCGCAGCAAACCCTCGTCTCGACCGAATGGCTCGCGGCGCGTCTCGGACAGCCCGGCCTCGTGATCATCGACGCCTCCTGGTATCTGCCCGCCCAGCAACGCGATCCGCGTCAGGAATATCTGGACGGGCACATTCCCGGCTCGGTGTTCTTCGATCTCGACGCAGTCTCGGCGCATGACACGTCCCTGCCCCACATGATGCCCACGCCCACCGCCTTCGCCAGCGCCATGCGCAAGCTCGGCGTGCCTGACGGCGCGCAGATCGTCGTCTATGACGGGCTCGGCCTGTTCTCCGCGCCCCGCCTGTGGTGGATGCTGCGGGCCTTCGGAGCCCGTGATGTCGTGATCCTCGACGGCGGTCTGCCGAAGTGGAAAGCCGAAGGCCGCCCGCTTGAAGATGGCGAGACAATTCGCACGCCAGCGCATTTCAACGCGCGGCTCGACCACAGCGTCGTCGCCAGCATGGCCGATGTGCAAAAGGCTTTAGCCGAGAACACCGCGCAAGTGCTCGACGCCCGCCCCGCAGAGCGCTTCCGTGGCGAGGCGCCCGAACCCCGTCCCGGCCTTCGCATGGGCCACATGCCGGGATCGAAAAGCGTCCCCTTCGCGGCGCTCCTGCAGGACGGGCGGCTGAAGCCTGCAGCTGAACTTGCGAAGGCGCTGGATGCGCTTGGCGTCGACCCGCAGAAACCAGCTATCACCTCCTGCGGCTCGGGCGTCTCGGCGGCCATCATCACGCTCGCGCTCGTGGTCGCGGGCCGCAAGCCCGGCGCGCTCTATGACGGCTCGTGGGCCGAATGGGGCGTTCCCGACGGTCCTCCGGTCGCCACAGGCGCCTGAACCGAACGGTTAATTTTGTGAACAGGGGCGGCGCAACTCAAGCCGCCCCTTTGTCGTTCCTGAAATAGCCGGCGCGGCGTTGCGTACTCGCGTCTGCAGGTTGACGAGGGCGGGCTGGGGGCCCGACCGAAACGTCCGCACAGGAGCAATAGGCCATGTGTGACTATTCCCTCGAAATGTATGGATCACGGCCAGCACGCGAATCGGAACGCTATGTCACGACCCGCTTCCCCTCGGGAAGCATCGGGCTGGCGTCGCCGGGCGACTGCAACACGGCAGTCTGCGTGCAATATGATACGCCCCTCGTCCTCGAGAACATTCCGCGCGAGGTTCAGACCGCGCTCGGAATTCGCGAGATCGAGGAAGCGACGTTTATCCGTCTCGACCACGGCGCGTATCGCGATGGCGTGCGCTTCGGCAACGGGCGGCAAGTCTCGCTGCAGCAGCTTTCGACCGGCGTCGGCGCCGTCGTCACGAGCCTGCTGGAGGCCGAAAAGCTTGTGAAGCCCCGCGCGACCGTGGCCTGACGCACGGGCGGACGAGAGCCCTTCAGCCCCGAAAACAACCCCGCGCCCGAGAGGGAGCGGGGCCTTCCAGTTTATGCGTCTGCGCCCGGGCCTGCCCGCTGGGCGCCTTTTGGCGCGCCTGCCCGACAAAAGACGGTGATTTTAAGCATTACGCCCGATCTGACTTCGCTCTATAGTCGCTCCCACAGGCAGTCTTTTCAGCCACCCGCCCTCCATGGCCATAGCGTCGGGGAACGGCAGGTGCTATGAGCCCGCCGTTTCGAGCTGTCCGACCGCGGCAGCCGGACCTTTAGGAGTTGCGAGCGCGCATGAAGAAGATCGAGGCGATCATCAAGCCGTTCAAGCTGGATGAAGTGAAAGAGGCCCTGCAGGAAGCGGGCCTCCAGGGGATCACCGTCACCGAGGCGAAGGGTTTTGGACGTCAGAAAGGCCACACGGAACTCTACCGTGGCGCTGAATATGTCGTCGACTTCCTCCCCAAGGTGAAGATCGAAATCGTGCTCGGCGACGATCTCGTCGAACGCGCCGTCGAGGCGATCCGCAAGGCCGCCCAGACTGGCCGCATCGGCGACGGCAAGATTTTTGTGTCCAACATCGAGGGCGCGATCCGCATCCGCACCGGCGAGACCGGAACGGACGCGATCTAAGGCGTCAATCACCCGACCACCCGACAAGGCTCCGGGCCTCGCACGGAAGGTTTCCGGCGAAAATTCCCGGCGGCCCGAAGACAAGCCCGGACAGCCTTGAATGGCTGACGACATAAGCAGAGAGGGACTGAACACATGAAGACCGCCAAGGACGTCCTCAAGGCGATCAAGGACAACGACGTCAAATACGTCGATCTCCGTTTCACCGACCCGCGCGGCAAGTGGCAGCACGTGACCTTCGACCAGACGCTGGTCGACGAGGAAATGTTCTCGGAAGGCACGATGTTCGACGGCTCGTCGATCGCCGGCTGGAAGGCCATCAACGAATCCGACATGACCCTCATGCCCGACCCGACGTCGGCCTGCATGGACCCGTTCTTCGCGGCCTCCACCATGGTCATCACCTGCGACGTGCTCGAGCCGTCCACGGGCGAGCCCTACAATCGCGATCCGCGCGGCATCGCCAAGAAGGCCGAAGCCTTCCTGAAGACGACCGGCATCGGCGACACCGCCTTCTTTGGCCCGGAAGCAGAATTCTTCGTCTTCGACGACGTGCGCTTCAAGTCCGACCCGTACAACACGGGCTTCCAGCTCGACAACGTCGAACTGCCGACCAACATGGACACGCCTTATGAAGGCGGCAACCTCGGTCACCGCGTTCGCACCAAGGGCGGCTACTTCCCCGTGCCGCCGATCGATTCCGCGCAGGACATGCGCGGCGAAATGCTCGCCGCCATGCAGTCCATGGGCGCGGTCGTCGAAAAGCACCATCACGAAGTCGCCTCCGCGCAGCACGAACTTGGTCTCAAGTTCGGCACGCTGACGACGATGGCCGACCACATGCAGGTCTATAAGTACTGCATCCATCAGGTCGCGCAGAGCTACGGCAAGACGGCGACGTTCATGCCGAAGCCCATCTTCGGCGACAACGGCTCGGGCATGCATGTGCACCAGTCGATCTGGAAGGCCGGCAAGCCGGTCATGGCCGGCAACAAATATGCCGACCTCAGCCAGGAATGCCTGTGGTACATCGGCGGCATCATCAAGCACGCCAAGGCGCTGAACGCTTTCACCAACCCGTCGACGAACAGCTACAAGCGCCTCGTCCCGGGCTATGAAGCCCCCGTGCTGCTGGCCTACTCGGCCCGCAACCGTTCGGCCTCGTGCCGCATCCCGTATACGTCGAACCCGAAGGCCAAGCGCGTCGAAGTGCGCTTCCCCGATCCGGCCGCGAACCCCTATCTCGCTTTCGCGGCGATGCTGATGGCCGGCCTCGACGGCATCACCAACAAGATCGATCCGGGCCCGGCCATGGACAAGGATCTCTACGACCTTCCCCCGAAGGAACTGAAGAAGATCCCGACCGTGTGCGGCTCGCTTCGCGAAGCGCTGTCGAACCTCGACAAGGACCGCACCTTCCTGAAGACCGGCGGCGTGTTCAACGACGACTTCATCGACAGCTACATCGAGCTGAAGATGCAGGACGTGATGCGTTTCGAAATGACCCCGCATCCGGTCGAGTTCGACATGTATTATTCGGTCTAAGCACCGGCGAGCCGGTTGGCTTGAAAAAATCAAACGGGTGGCGGTCGAATGACCCCACCCGTTTTTTTGTGATCCGCTCAACCGTGCGGGTGTCCGCCCCTGGCCAGCATCATGTGATGCTCCTGATGATGCATGCCATGCGTCATCACGCCGATGAACCCAAGCGCCCTCACCTTCGCAACGTCGGCAGCTGGCACGATGGCGGTGAGCGTTGCGCCATTGTCGATCTCTTCTGCGGAAAACGTCCAGCCATCCACGCCATTCATGGTGGCGGCATGGGCGCTCACCATGCGCCGGATCGAGTCCCGAACAGGTCCGGTCCCCGTGACGGTGAAGCGGACCCCGGACTCGACTGGAACGGCGGCGACGACCGCGCGCATGGTGACATTGTCCATGTCGATCAGGTGCTGGCGAAGCCCTTCAGTGTTCACCTTGGACCAGTCCGTCTTAGGATCAGCTTCGAGGATCTGCACGATTTCCTGAATGGCCGCAAAGGCTGCTTGTCCGGGCTCCTTTGGAACCGGTTGGCTCGCGACAGTGGGCATTTCGTGCTGGCCCATTCCCGCGTGGTTGTGATTTCCCCCGTCGGCCGCATGCTGTGCGAAGACCGGACCTGAAATTATCAAGAGCGTGGCCGTGAGTATCCGGAGCATTTTGCGCCTCCGTTAGAAACAAGCGTGAGGGACTTACATCTTTACTATAGCGCTTACGAAAGCCAAATGCCGCGCCGCATCCCCCCTCCCAATGGTGGTTGGTTCCGGGTACGGCCGTGAACAAGTATCTTTACGACCTTCCCCCGAAGGAGATACCCTCGACGGGCAAAAACAAAAATTCCGTTTCGCACTGCGAAAACGGGACCGGGGAGGAGAGAAACATGACGGTTGTCGCCGATCGCGGACTCACCGTGCGTCCGCTCAACGATGCTTGTGGCGCCGAGATCATTGGCGTGGACCTGACCAAGGAACTCACGCGCGCGCAGGTCGATGCGATCCAGAAAGCCTGGGACGAACATCTCGTGCTCCTGTTTCGTGGACAGGACCTCACGCAGGAAGACCAGCTGCGCTTTGCGGCAAATTTCGGCGAGCTCGGCGCCCGCAAGAAAGCGCCGGACGCATTGAAGGATCGCGCGGAAGGCAAGTTGCAACTCGATCCGCGCGTGCTGCTCGTCTCCAACATGAAAGAAAACGGCGTGCCGCTGGGCGCTTTCGGCGACGGCGACATGTGGTTTCACATCGACTCGGGCTACAGCGAGAAGCCTTACAAATACACGTTCATCTACGGCCTGAAGCTGCCATCGACCGGCGGCAACACGCTCTTCGCCAACATGTACAAGGCCTATGAGGACGTGCCCGAGCGTTTGAAGAAACTGCTGACAGGCAAGCGTGCGTTGCATGTGCACGAATACAAGCGCAACGAAAAGGTCGACGCCAACACCGACATTTCGCAAGTGCCGCACTGGTTCCATCCGGTGTTCATCACGCATCCGCGCACGGGCAAGAAATCGCTCTTCGTCGATCGGCTGATGACGGCGCGCATCGAGGGCTTTTCAGCGCAGGAGAGCGACGAAATTCTCAGCCAGCTTTACGAGATCGGCGAGAACCCCGCCAACATTTACGAGCATGTGTGGAAGCTCGGCGACTTCGTCATGTGGGACAATCTCGCGACCATTCATGCGCGCACGTACTTTCCGAAAGAAGAAGACCGGATGCTGCGCCGCTGCACCATCGAGGGCGCGCCCGTGCACGAATGATGTCGCGCCGGTTTTCTCTCATACAAGGATCACAACAATGGACGCCCCTCGCCTGCCCGTCTTCCAGACATTCATCGACCAGTTGCGCGACATCTGGGCGCATGAATCCGACACGCAAAGGCGCATGGAAAAAGCCATGCCTTATCTCAGCGAATTGCTGAAGGATAAGGATTTGCAGAAGCGTTCGGAAACATGGCCTTCGACAGAAGGCCGTAAGAACCTGCTGTTTTATGTGGACCCCGATCACGGCTTCGCCATCAACGGCGTCGTGCGCATTCCCGGCCGCCGCGGCAGCGTGCATGACCACGCCTGCGCGTGGGTCGTCTACGGCGTGCTGACCGGCACGGAAAGTCTGGAACGCTACGAGCGCGTCGATGACGGGACCAGCACCGAGCGCGCCGACGTGCGCCTGACGTCCATTACGGAAGGCTCGACCGGCAAGGTCGACATCGTGGCGCCATGGGCCATTCACGCCGAGCAAGGCGGCCCGACGCGCTCCACTGCGGTCATCCTGCGCAGCGAGCGCATGGGAGATATCACGCAAAACCAGTTCGATCTCGAAACAGCGGCGATCCGGCCCGGCCCCGGACCGACGCAGATCCCCTTCAACCTCTCGCCCTGACGCCTGCAAACAAATCGGGGGGATATAGAATGCGAGCATTCGCAAACGCCGTTGGCTTGCTGGTTTCGCTCATGCCGGCATATGCGCTCGCGCAGACCGGCGGCGAGTTCAAATCCATGAACATCATCGTCGGCTTCTCGCCCGGCGGCGGCTACGATTCCTATGCGCGCGTGCTGTCCCGCCACATGGATCGCTATCTTCCAGGCCACCCGCGCGTCGTCGTGCAGAACATGCCGGGCGGCTCGAGCCTGAAGGCGGTTCTCTACCTAGACGGCCCGAGCGCGCCTAAGGACGGCACGATGATGACGGCCTTCAATCCGGGCCTGATCATCGACTCGCTTCTGGCGCCGGGCAAAGCCGAATTGAAATTCGATCAGGTCGCGTGGGTGGGCAGCATCAGCCAGGATTTCCGCGTCTGCTATTCATGGGGCGAGACCGGCATCAAGACCTTTGCGGACTTGCAGAAATATCCGCAGTTCAACATCGGCGCGCCGGCGGCGGGATCGTCGACCTACATCAACGCTGCGGAGCTGAAGAGCATCTTCGGCGTGAAGGTGCGCCACGTCACCGGCTATCCCGGCAGCGCCGACGAGCGGCTTGCGATCGAGCGGCGCGAACTCGATGGAGGCTGCGGCGCCTGGAGCAGCAATCCGCAGGAATGGCTGGACAAGAAGAAGATCAATCCGCTGGTCACCTTCTCGGCCGATCCGGTCCCGAACCTCGACCAGCCCGTGCCCTACGCCGTCGATCTCGTGAAGGACGAGTTGGACAAGCAAGTGGTGCGGCTGCTCTCCAGCGCCGACCCGCTCGGGCGTCCCTACGTGGTCTCGAAACAAGTGCCCGCCGATCGGCTCGCCCTTTTGCGCAAGGCTTTCGACGAGACGGTCGCCGACGCGCAATTCATCGCCGACGCCACGAAGATGACCCTGCCGGTGAGCCCCATCAACGGCCAGGATTCAGAGCGGCGCATCGCCGAGATCTATGCCGCTTCGGAAGACGTGCGGCAGCGCGCCCGCAAGGCCGTGCAATGACCTGAAAGGTCCGGACCCACCCGGGCCTTTTTCTTGGCCGCTTGATCAACGTCAATGCCGCCAAGCCTCGTACGGGCGACAAGTGTTCCACCAAAAGGAGAAACCCATGTCGCATTTCCACGCCGTTGTCTGGATCGATCACAGGCAGGCGAACGTCTTTCACTTCAACGCCGAAGACGCCGAGAAGCTTACGCTGCGCGCGCAGCACACGGCGGGCGAAGAAGGCTATCTGCATGGCGTCGCGCAGGCGCTTTCCGATGCGGGCGAAATCCTCATCACGGGCCCGTCCAGCGCCAAGACCGAGCTGATGAAACACATCGCCCACCACGACCCACAGCTGTTGTCGCGCGTCGCCGGCGTCGAGAGCGCCGATCATCCGACAGACGGGCAGATCGTCGCCCATGCCCGCCACTACTTCGAGTCCACAGACCGGAAGACGGCCCAGAAGGTTTGACCGTCGACCAGAGGACATGACCATGAACCTGCGCCCCGCCCTGCTCACCACATTCGCCTCGCTCGCGATCGCAACCGGGGCGCAGTCCGCGCAAGATCCGCAGCTTGCTCAACAGGGCCGCCTGCTGGCGCAATCGCTCTGCGCGGATTGCCACACGTTCGGCGGCGCGCGTCGCAGCGATCGCCCGTCGCCGGATTTCGCTGACGTCGGCGCGATGGCGCAGACCACGGCCCTGTCGCTACGCGTGTTCCTGAGAACGCCCCACGCCAACATGCCCGACATCATTCTGGAGCCGGCGCAGATCGACGCGCTGAGCGCCTTCATTCTCGACCTTGGCGGCAAATAGAACCGCGCATCATTCACCCGGGAGGACAAACATGCTCACGCACATGCTGATCGCCACCGATGGCTCCGAACTCGCCGACAAGGCCGTCAACGAAGGTCTGGCGCTCGCCGCCAAAACCGGCGCCCGCGTGACCGCCGTGACCGTGAGCGAAGACTGGTCCGTCCTCGACATGACAGACCGCGCCCGCGCCGGTTCGACCAACCCGATTGGCGAGTTCGAGAAACTTGCAGAACGCCGCGCCAATGAAATCCTCGGCCGTGTCGTCGAGAGAGCGAAAGCGCTGCAAGTATCGTGCGACATCGTTTACCGGGCCGAAAGCAAACCCGCCGAAGCCATCGTCGAGGAAGCAGACAAGCGCAATTGCGACATGATCATCATGGCCTCGCACGGGCGACGCGGCATCGACCGATTGCTGGTCGGCAGCCAGACCCTGCGCGTGCTGGCGCTGACGACGCGGGCGGTGCTGGTCTATCGGTAGGCGTCACGCACGCGACGGAATGTGTGGCCGATTCTTCACACCTGCGGATGAATGAGACGTCCTCGCCTGAGCCCTGACGGGCGCTGGACACGGCGCGGATGCACTTTGCTGTGTTTCCGTTCCGTTCCCTGTTGCGCCTGATCCATGGCATAGTACATCACCGGTTGAGAATCGCGCCGGGCCTCGTTTATGACAGGGCTCCGCGACTCCGTTGATGGACACACAAGGGCGGCATAATGGCTTCGAATGGCGACCTCTTCGGCGGCAATGCAGCGCGCAAGGCTGACCCGCAAGCCAAGTCGGTCAGCAAGTCGGCTGCGACGCCAGCCGCCAAGCCTGCCAAGGCCGCGGCCGAGGCGCGCAAGGTTGCGTCGGCCGAACTCGGCACGCCGGGCGAGAGCGGCTATACCGCCGCGTCCATCGAGGTTCTGGAGGGGCTCGAGCCCGTCCGCCGTCGTCCCGGCATGTACATCGGCGGGACGGACGAGACCGCGCTCCATCATCTGTTCGCCGAAGTGATCGACAATTCGATGGACGAGGCGGTGGCGGGACACGCGACCTTCATCGAGGTCAATCTCGACAAGGACGGCTGGCTGACGGTGAGCGACAACGGTCGCGGCATCCCGGTCGATCCGCACCCGAAATTCCCGAAGAAATCCGCGCTCGAAGTCATCATGACGACGCTGCATGCGGGCGGTAAATTCGACTCGGGCGCCTACCAGACATCGGGCGGTCTGCACGGCGTCGGCATTTCAGTGGTCAATGCGCTGGCCGAGCGGCTGGAAGTGGAAGTCGCGCGCGGACAGGTTCTCT
>JANXTB010000004.1 GCA_025356415.1 Hyphomicrobiales bacterium | reverse complement strand
CGAGAACGTGCTGACCGCCGACGACCTGATCTGGCCGATCTTCATCATCGACGGCGAACGCGCCCGCCAGCCGGTCGCCTCCATGCCGGGCGTCGAGCGCCTCTCGGTGGATGAAGCCGTGCGCGCCTGCGCCCATGCGGCCGAGGTCGGGGTGCCCGCCGTCGCGCTGTTCCCCTACACGCTGCCGGGCCTGCGCGACGAGGAAGGCAGCGAGGCGTTCAATCCCGACAATCTCGTCTGCAAGGCGGTGCGCGCCATCAAGGCCGCCGTCCCGCAGATCGGAATCATCACCGATGTTGCGCTCGATCCCTACACCAGCCACGGCCACGACGGCCTGATGGAGGGCGACGAGATCGTCAACGACAAGAGCGTTCGCGCGCTCGTCGCCCAGGCGCTCAACCAGGCGCGCGCCGGCGCCGACATCATTGCACCATCCGACATGATGGACGGTCGCATCGGCGCCATCCGCGCCGCGCTCGACGACGAGGGTTTCGAGCATGTGCAGATCATGGCCTATGCGGCGAAATACGCGTCGGCCTTCTACGGCCCGTTCCGCGAAGCCGTAGGTTCCGGCGGCTTGCTGCGCGGCGACAAGCGCACCTACCAGATGGACCCCGGCAATTCCGAAGAGGCGATCCGCGAAGTCGCGCTCGACATCGAGGAAGGCGCCGACATGGTGATGGTCAAGCCAGGCATGCCCTATCTCGACATCGTCGCGCGCGTGAAGACCACCTTCGGCGTGCCGACCTTCGCCTACCAGGTGTCGGGCGAATACGCGATGATCATGGCCGCCGCGCAGAACGGCTGGATCGACGGTGAAAAGGCGATGATGGAAAGCCTGCTCGCGTTCAAGCGAGCCGGGGCTAATGGCGTGCTGACGTATTTCGCCGAGCAGGTGGCGGAGAAGCTGAAGAAGGGGTAGGCCTACCGCCCGAACCGCCAATCCGGCCGGGCCTGCTTGATCATCATCATCTCCGCCACGTTCTGCGGCGTCAGCAAGCCCAGCAGCTCGCCATCTTCGCCCACCACGCTCACGGCAGCCGCGCCACTGGCGCGCATGTCGTCCAGCGCTTTTTGCAGCGGGGCTACGGCGCGCACGCCCGCCACCGGCGCGCGGGCGAATTCCATGACCGGCGCGTCGCGCTCGCGCGTGCGCAGCGCCATGATGATGTCCTCGCGCACCAGCAGGCCGACCGGCTTGCCGAAGGCGTCCACCACTGGAAACTCGTGCTGCGGCGTCGCAAGCAGGATGTCGACCGCCTGCTCCAGCGTTGCCGTGGCCGGGACTGAAGCAATGCGCGTTTCCATGGCGTCCGCTACGCTCAGGCCCACGAAGGCGTCGCGCATGACGCTGTCCTGCGCCTCGGCCGCCGCCGCGACATAGACGAATATCGCGATGAATATCAGCAGCGGATTGCCGAAAAGCCCGAGAAAGCCCAGCACGAAAGCAAGCCCCTGCCCGATGCGCGCCGCCGCCTGCATCGCGCGTTGCGGCCCGATGCGCATCGACAGGATGGCGTGGAGCACGCGGCCGCCGTCCATCGGAAAGGCCGGGACCATGTTGAACAGCACGAGAAAGATGTTGGCGCTCGCCAGCCGCGCGATGAGGCCGAGGCCGGGATCGTCGATCTTGGTGATGTCGGCGGGGGTCAGCGACCCGAGCAGCAGGATCAGCCCGATCGCGATGACCACATTCACCGCCGGCCCCGCGATGGCGACCGCCAGCTCCTGCGACGGTTTTTCAGGGATTCGCTCCAGGCTGGCGACGCCGCCGATGGGCAACAGGGTCACGTCGGGCGTCTGGATGCCGTAATGGCGCGCCATGAAGATATGGCCGAATTCGTGCAGAAGCACGCAAAGGAACAAGAGCACGATGAACAGCACGGATTGCAGCGCCTCGGCCTGTCCGCCGTGCCGGAACGCCGAAAAGCCAATCCAGGCGAGGAAGAGCAGAAATGTCACGTGAATGCGGATCGCGGTGCCCGCAACACGCCCGATCACCAGGGACCACAGCATTCCGAAAATCCTCGAGTGGACAGCTCCTTGCGCAGGCTATCCCCCTCGCCCGCTCCGCGCCAGCACTGGACGCCGCGAGCGCCAGACTTAATGTCGCGCTTGCGGGCGCTCGCTTGTGCTCCCACATTGGAGCTCACGCACGATAATTGAGGTGACCCCAGGTGAGCGACTTCCGACAGACCCCGGCGGCCCCCGCCTATTGGCCGGCCCGCCTGCCCTATGAGGCGCTGGCCGGCGTGCGCACGCGCCGCCTGATGGCGTTCCTCTTCGATTTCATCGCCATCTCGATCATCGGCGCCGTGTTCTTCGTCTTCGTCGGCTTCCTCGGAGTCCTGACGCTCGGCCTTGCGTGGCTCGCGATCCCGGCGATCTACCCCCTGGTCGCGCTGTTCTACAATGGCCTCAGCATTTCGGGCCCCAAGATGGGGACCCCCGGCATGCGCGCCATGGATCTCGAAATGCGCCACATGGACGGCGCGCGGGTGAGTTTCCTGACCGCCGCCGTGCACGCGGTGATCTTCTATCTGAGCTGGTACACGGTCGTCCTCGGCATGATCAATCTCATCGTCTCGCTCGTTTCCAGCGACAAACGCTGCGTGCATGACATGATGGCCGGTGTGGTCGTGACACGCCGCGCGTGACATTGCAGAATGGCGTTTAAGTCCCGGAACGGAGGCCTCCCTGCGTGACAAGAGAACCGCGTGACGCGCCGCAGTTCTACCTGACGTCTCCCGCGCCTTGCCCGTATCTGCCGGGCAAGGAGGAGCGCAAGGTTTTCACGCATCTCGTGGGCAAGCGCGCCGTTGGCCTTAACGACACGCTGACGCAATCCGGCTTCCGCCGCTCGCAGACGATCGCCTACCGCCCGGCCTGCGAGAATTGCCGCGCCTGCGTTTCAGTGCGCGTGAAAGTGAAGGACTTCAAGCCGTCCCGAAATATGCGCCGGGTGATGGAAGCCAACGAAGATCTCATCGGCTACGCGCAGCCGCCCGAGCCGACATCCGAGCAATATTCGCTGTTTCGCACCTACCTCGACCAACGCCATTCAGATGGCGGCATGGCCGACATGAGCGTGCTTGATTACTCGATGATGGTGGAAGACTCGCACGTCGACTCGCGCCTGATCGAATATCGCCCGCGCGGCATTGACAGTTTCATCAATGGACGCGGCGCCGGCCCGCTCGCCGCCGTCTGCCTGACCGACGTTCTCGCGGACGGACTGTCGATGGTCTATTCGTTTTACGACCTCGCGCAGGGCCATCGCTCGCTGGGCACCTACATGATCCTGGAGCACATCGAGCGCGCACGCCGCCTCGGCCTGCCGCATGTCTATCTCGGCTACTGGGTCGATGGCTCCCGCAAGATGGCCTACAAGGCGAGGTATCTGCCGCAGGAGCGGCTTGGCATGAATGGCTGGGAATTGGTGAAGTAGGCGGGGCCCGTCCTTCTCCCGCGCTGGCGGGAGAAGGTGTCATGCGAAGCATGACGGATGAGGGCGGTTCAATCAAAGCCAGTTCTGCAAGGTAGACGAGGCGTCAGCGCCCTCACCCCGGCTCAGGCTGTCGCCTGAGTCCGCCCTCTCCCGCGCCGCGGGAGAGGGTTTTCACGCCTCACTTAGAACTTGTTGTTCTTCGGGAAACCTTTTGGCGGCAAACGCCCAGCCTCGGCGCGCGCGCCGATCCAGTCGTTCAACTCCGGCTTCACGACCGTGAAGGTCCGGCCCGCCGAATCCTTCCACGTCAGGCCTTCCTTCAACGCGAAGACGCGCGCGTCGCTGATGCCGCCGTCCTTGTATTTCTGCAGGCGCACACCCTTGCCGCGCGACATTTCCGGCACTTCGTCGAGCTTGAAAACCAGCAGCTTGCGGTTCTCGCCAACCGTCGCGACATGGTCGCCGACTGCGGGCACAAGCACCTGCGCCTTCGCGGGCGCATCGACATTCAGCACCGCGCGACCCTTGCGCGTCGAGGACAGCATCTCGTCCTGATTGACGAGGAAGCCGCGACCATCGGATCCGGCGATCAGCATCCTCTGTCCCGCCACATACGGCAGGATCTGCACGACATCCTCGCCCTCATCAATGTCGGCCATCAGGCGCACGGGTTCGCCGAAGCCGCGGCCGCTGGGCAGCTTGGCGACATCGAGCGTGAACACCTTGCCGTTGGTCGCGAGCACCAGAACTTTCCACGTCGTCTCGGCGAAGAAAGCCGTGTCGAGCGCGTCGTCGCCCTTGAATTGCAGCGTCGTCAGATCAGCGACATGACCTTTAAGCGTGCGGATCCAGCCCTTCTGCGTGAACACGACCGTCACCGGCTCGCGCTCGATCATCGCCTCTTCGAGATCAAGCGCGGCGCCTTCCGGCGGCGTCTCGAATTGCGTGCGGCGCTTTCCGAGTTTGCCGTCGGCGTTGAGCCTTTTCTTCACGTCGCGAATTTGCGCCGTGATCGTCTTCCACTGCTGGCTTTCGTCCGACAGCAGGGATTCGATCTCGCTCTTTTCGGCGGTCAGTGCGTCGTGCTCCTTGCGCAGCTGCATCTCTTCGAGGCGGCGCAACGAACGCAGGCGCGTGTCGAGAATGTAATTGGCCTGCACGTCGGAGAGCGAGAAGCGCAGCTTCAGCGCATCCTTCGGCTCGTCTTCCTCGCGGATGATGCGGATCACTTCATCGAGATGCAGGAAGACGATGAGCATGCCGGCGACGACTTCGAGCCGGTGCTCGATCTCGCCGAGCCGGAATCGCGAACGGCGCAACAGCACTTCGCGGCGATGGTCGAGCCATTGCTTCAGCGCTTCGGCCAGCGAGACGACGCGCGGGACGACGCCGTCCACCAGCACGTTCATGTTCACCGGGAAACGCGATTCGAGCTCCGTCAGCCGGAACAGCGATTCCATCATAACGACGGGATCGATGTTGCGGGCGCGCGGCTCGAACACGACGCGCACATCTTCAGCCGATTCATCGCGCACGTCGCCGAGCAGCGGCAGCTTCTTGTCGTTCAGCAGTTCGGCGATCTTTTCGATCAGCCGCGACTTCTGCACGCCATAGGGAATCTCGGTGACCACCGTCACCCAGGCGCCGCGCTGGCCCTCTTCCTTGGTCCATTTCGAGCGCACGCGGAACGAGCCGCGGCCCGTGCGATACGTTTCAGCAATCGAGTCGGCGCCATCGACGACAATGCCGCCGGTCGGAAAATCCGGCCCCGGCACGAACGTCAGCAACTGGTCTGTCGTCGCTTTCGGATGCGTGACGAGATAGAGCGCGGCGTCGCAGAGTTCGCCGACATTATGCGGCGGGATCGATGTCGCCATGCCGACCGCGATTCCCTGCGAGCCATTGGCGAGCAGGTTCGGGAAGGCGGCGGGAAGAACGATCGGCTCCTTCTGGTCGCCCGAATAATTCTCGCGGAAGTCGATCGAATCTTCGTTGATGCCTTCGAGCAGCAAGCGCGCGGCGTCGGTCATGCGCGCTTCGGTGTAGCGATAGGCGGCGGCGCTGTCGCCGTCGATATTGCCGAAGTTGCCCTGCCCCTCGATCATCGGATAGCGCGACGCGAAATCCTGCGCGAGGCGCACGAGCGCATCGTAGATCGCCTGGTCGCCATGCGGATGGAACGAGCCCATCACGTCGCCGACGATCTTCGCGCATTTCTTGAACGCGGTGCCGGGGTCGAGCCGCAGGATGTGCATGCCGTACAGGATGCGCCGATGCACGGGCTTCAGCCCGTCGCGCGCATCCGGCAGCGCGCGACCCATGATGGTCGACAGCGCATAGGCGAGATAACGCTCTTCGAGCGCATCCCTGAGATTGATCGGATCGGGTTCGGCCGGAGGCGCCGGCGGCGTGAAGGGCTTGGCCATGCGTCGGGGTTAAAGCATGCCCCGCGGGCTCGCAAGTTCCCTTTTTGTCCCTTCCACCGGCATCGCCCAACTTGCCAGCGACTGTGGCCAATCCGCACTTGCTTCTCGCGCAAGGCGCGATTAACCCTTCGCCACCGTCAGTTCAGTCAATCCGCGCATTAGTGCGGAACTTCGCGACTCAACGCCGCATTTAAGGGGCTGAGAACGCGTCGCATTCGTCCAAAAAACAGGTCCATTAGCGTGAAACTCTTGATCCGAACCATTTCCTTCCTCGCGCTCGTATCGATTCTCGGCGCTGGCGCTTTCGCCGTCGCTGGTCCGCAAGCGGACCGCGTGGAAGCGAGCGACAATTGCGCCACCCGCGAAGTTCCCCTGGACGAGGGTTATGGCGTGACTCGCGTCGAATTGCGCGAAGTCTGCAACCGCTAAAGGCAGGCCAGATAGGCGCCGCGCGAATCCGGCATGGGCACGCCGCGCGCCGCGAAAATATCCCGCTCGAGAAAATATCCCGTCAGGCGAAATCCCGCGAGGATCGCGTCGCGCTCCACTGGCGCCTCCGGATCGTCGGCGGTGAGGAAATCCGGCAGCGGCAGCAGCCTGTCCCGCCAGGGTTCGCCCGCGATCCGTGACACGGCCCGTCCCGACTTCGGCGACACGTAGACCAGATCCTCCTGCACGCCGGTCGAGGCGCATTCGGTGAGATCGAGGCCGAACCCCAGCTC
Source organism: Hyphomicrobiales bacterium (assembly GCA_025356415.1). Taxonomy (GTDB): domain Bacteria; phylum Pseudomonadota; class Alphaproteobacteria; order Rhizobiales; family Beijerinckiaceae; genus Terripilifer. The sequence goes on along the minus strand of JANXTB010000004.1, from coordinate 100 downwards.
CACCAGCATCGCCATCTCAAGCCGCACCATCAGCGCGGGCGCGATCCCCGCCTCGTGCAGGCGATCGACAATCAGGCGCGCCATCTCGTACAGCGCGACA
>JANXTB010000428.1 GCA_025356415.1 Hyphomicrobiales bacterium | reverse complement strand
CGACAACCAGCTCTTCGTCACCGCTGTCGGCGCCGGCACCACCTATCCTGATTACAAACCCGCGCCTTTCATCGTCTCGTCGAGCATCGAAGGCGTCGACATGGTGACCGTCGTCACCGAAGGCATCTTCTCGTATTGCGGCGTGAAGCTGAAGATCGATACCGATCGGTTCCTTGGCCCCGAGCAGGCGCTCGTGCGCAGTGAGGGCGAGCCTGTGGGCCATGTCACCACGGGCGAATATGGGTCGCAGATGTTGTCGCTCGGCGGCGTGCATCACCTCACCGGCGGCTCCAAGAAAGAAGGCCGCGTCACCTGCGACGTGCTGATGAATCTGTCGAACGGCAAGCCGGTCGAACTCACCATCGATGGCGGCGCGACGCTGATTGCCGAGGCCGGCAAGAGCCCGATCATCAATGGCGAAAAGGAACTGCTGATGCGCGTGGGCTGCGGCTCCGCCACCATCGGGATGTTCGCCAAGCAATGGCTCGGGCATGTCGATGAAGTTGTGGTCGTCGACGATCACATCACCGGCGTCCTGTCCGAACATCAGGCCGGCAAGCTGCTCGACATCCCACCGACCGGCATCAAGATGCATGGACGTCGCTCGACGCCGGGGCGTTACTTTCAAGTCGCCGAGCCCGGCACGGGCTGGGGCGGCGCCAACATCAGCGATCCGCTTTCGATCCTCGGGCCGTTCTCGCCGAAGGTCGCGTGGCCGGGCCTTACCATGCTGATGGTGTCGACCACCGGCGAACATGCGGCCTTCTACCGGCTTGATGAGAAGCTGGCGCCGATAGCCGCCGAGATGCCCGAGGCGCTGCGCGCCTCTGTCGAGCGCATCAAGGAAAATTGCGAGCCGGCGCTCGTCACCGTGCTGTTCATGGCTGGCGCCGGCGGTTCGCTGCGGGCGGGCGTCACGGAAAATCCGGTGCGGCTGACGAGTTCGGTCAAGGATCGGCTGACGCAGGTCACCAGCGGCGGCGCCCCGGTTTACGTCTGGCCTGGCGGCGGCATCACCTACATGGTCGATGTTACGCAATTGCCTGCCAATTCCTTCGGCTATGTGCCAACGCCGGCTATTGTCGCGCCAATTGAATTCACGCTGGCGCTGAAGGATTATGAAGCGCTCGGCGGCCACATGAGCCATGTGCGTCCGCTCGCCTCGGTGCGGGGGAGCGAGCGTGTTCACATGGCCCGCGTGGGCGACAATCCATGGCCGCTCACGCAAAAGGAGCGCACATGATTCACAAGCCGGCCCTCCTGATGACAGGCAGGACGCAGGTATCCCTGCTGCCTGATGGCCGGCGTCTGCATCTCCATGACGGCCCCATCGATCTCATCATAGAAGCTTGGGGCGCAGCCGCTTCCGTGCGCTCGGCATATGAGGCGGCGCGCGTGGCTTTCGAGGGCCTGCTGGATACGCTCTGCGCCGAGCTCGCGATCTTGCGGACGCAAGCGCGGGCGGGCGGAACGCTGCTGCGCGGGCCAACCGCCTTGCGCATGTATGAAGCCGTGCGGCCTTTCGCGTCCGAAACGTTTATCACGCCCATGGCGGCCGTTGCCGGAAGCGTCGCCGACGAGGTGATGGCGGCCATGCTGCAGGCCGCGCCGGATCTCGCCCGCGCCTGCGTCAACAATGGCGGCGACATCGCTGTGCATCTTGGGGAAGGCGAGCGTTTCACGATCGGCCTTGTCGATCGGCCGGATCGCCCCGCCGTCTTTGCGCGCGCGGAGATTTCAGCCGTCGATGGCGTCGGCGGCGTGGCGACGTCCGGCGCACGCGGGCGCAGTTTCTCGCTTGGCATCGCCGATGCCGTAACGGTGCTCGCGAAAAGTAGCGCGCAAGCGGATGCGGCGGCGACCGTCATCGCCAATGCTGTCGATCTGCCCGACAATCCCAGTATCCTTCGCACGCCAGCGTGCGAGCTGCAGCCCGACAGTGACCTTCAGAATTTGCTGGTGACACGCTTCGTACCGCTTTTGTCTGACGACGACATTGCGCGCGCCCTGGAATCCGGCCTGATGAAAGCGCGCGAACTTTTTTCGCGCGGCCTCATCCACGCGGCGAGCCTTCACCTGCAGGGACAAACCCTGACCACACGTGATGACGCCATTGCTGATTTGAAACTCGAACCCATGCTCACAGGAGAATCCTATGTATGACGTCGCCGTCCGCAAGCGGGTCCTGATTGTCGAAGAAATCTTTCATGAAGGCGGGCCCGTGGCCGCAACGCCGCTGAAGCGCGCCGCCATCGTGGCGATTGTAAAAAATCCTTTCGCGGGGCGCTATGTCGAAGAGATCTCGCCTTACATGAAGGACCTCGAACCGCTCGGGCTCTCCATGGCGAAGGAACTCGTCGATGCGCTCGGCGGCAAGGACAAGGTGCAGAGCTACGGCAAGGGCGCCATTGTCGGCACAGCTGGCGAACTCGAACATGGCGCGCTATGGCATGTGCCGGGCGGCTACGCCATGCGCGAATTGCTCGGCGACGCCAAGGCCATGGTCGCGTCGACAAAGAAAGTCGGCGGCCCCGGCACAAAGCTCGATGTCCCGATGACCCATATCAACGCATCCTACGTGCGCAGCCATTTCGATGCGTTCGAAGTCGGCGTCACCGATGCGCCGCGCGCTGACGAGATCGCATTCATTCTCGTCATGGCGACGGGCGGGCGCATCCATGAGCGCGTCGGCGGCCTGAAGGCGAGCGACGTGAAGGGCGAGGACGGCCTGCGATGAAACCGCAAATCCGGAAGATCGTCATCGTCGTCGATGAGACGCTGACAGAAATGGGGCAGGCGGTGACCCCGCCCGTCCGCCGGGCCGCGGCGATTGCGGTGATCGAGAATCCGTTCGCTAATAAATATGTCGAAGACCTCACGCCGATGATGGACATGGGCGAAGAGCTCGGCCGGATCCTTTCGGAGAAAGCAGTCGCGGCTCTCGGCATCGATGGCGCGAAGGTGGAAGGCTACGGCAAGGCGGCGCTGGTTGGCGAAAACGGTGAGATGGAACACGCTGCGGCGTTGCTCCATCCGAAGATGGGCACGCCCGTGCGCAAGACTTTGACCAAGGGCGCGGCGCTCATTCCCTCGTCAAAGAAGCGCGGCGGCCCCGGGGCGGAACTTGATATACCGCTCGGCCACAAGGACGCAGCCTATGTGCGCAGTCATTTCGACGGCATGCAGGTTTCCATCAACGATGCGCCGCGCGCCAATGAAATCGTGGTCGCCGTGGCAGTCACATCAGGTGGGCGTCCGCTGCCGCGTGTCGGCGGTCTTGTGACAAGTGACATCAACGGAGTGGATGGGCTACGCTGAGCAGGAAATAACGGCGGGAGTCCAGGCTCCCGCCATGAATGAGACGAGAGACATGGCTGCTCCCAAAGTGAAAACCGCGAAGCCCGGGTATATTCTGGATGAGCAGATCGGCTTTATTCTCCGTC
>JANXTB010000153.1 GCA_025356415.1 Hyphomicrobiales bacterium | reverse complement strand
GTGAGCCCCTTCGCCGATGGCGAGATCCTGCAGATCCTGATCATCTCGGTCATGTTCGGCACGGCGACGCTCCTTGTCGGCGACAAGGCCAAGCAGGTCGTGTCTCTCGTTGGCGACGTGCAGCGCATTTCCTTCCGCATGCTCGGCTTCATCATGTATCTCGCGCCGCTGGGCGCGTTTGGCGCCATGGCCTATACGGTCGGCCTGCATGGCGGCGCGACGCTGTGGTCGCTGATGAGCCTCATCCTGCTCGTCTACGCGTGCTGCGCCTTCTTCATCTTCGTGGTTCTTGGGGCGATCGCGGGCGCGTTCGGCTTCTCGATCTTCAGCATTCTTCGGCTGGTGCGCGAGGAATTCCTGCTCGTGTTGGGCACGTCCTCATCCGAAGTGGCTCTGCCGCGCCTGATCGACAAGTTGGAGCGCGCCGGCTGCGAACGTTCGATCGTCGGCCTCGTGCTGCCCACCGGTTACAGCTTCAACACCGATGGAACGTCGATCTACATGTCGACGGCGGTGATCTTCATCTCGCAGGTGACCGACACGCCGCTGAGTATCGGCCAGCAACTCACCATCCTGGCCATCCTGCTGTTTACATCGAAGGGCGGCGCGGCCGTGTCCGGCGCGGGTTTTGTGAAGCTGGCGGCGACCATTCAGTCCGCGCAGGTTCTCCCGGCGAGCGGTCTTGGCATCCTGATCGGCGTTGACCGCTTCATGTCGGAAGCGCGTTCGATCACCAACATGATCGGCAACGCGGTCGCGACGTTGGTGATTGCGAAATGGGAGAACGGGTTCGACCGGGCGAAATACGACGCCTTCATGAAGGACCCGAATATCGGCTCGACTATCGATCAGCAGCGCGTCGAGCCGGTCGTTCAACCCGCGCAGTGATTGCAACCCGCGCAGTAAAATACATGCCGGCGCCCAGCGCGCCGGCATGTTGCGGCTTCAGTTCACGCGGACGGATTTCAGATAATCGGTGTCATAGATCCAGCCCCAGCCGGGCAGGTTCGACATCTGATACATGCCGTCCTTGAACGGGCGCTGGTTGGCGATCAGTTTGTAGAAGAACGGATCGCGCCAGGGCAGCGTGACCTCGCCGCAATTACCATTCGTGACGCCAGCGCACATGCCGATGCCGATATGCGCCTCGAGATGCTGCATCACCTTCACATCGAAGCACGAGGCGAGGGCGGCGACGCGACGCCATTCCGTGGGCCCGCCGCCCCAGCTCGCATCGAAATTGCAGATGTCCACGGCATTCTGAATCATCAGGTCGCGACAGCCATAACGCGACAACTCGCTTTGCCCCGCTGAAATCGGCACGCCGGTGATGGCGCGCACGATGGCCATTTCGCGCCGGTCATTGTCCCACCGGCACGGCTCTTCGAACCAAGCGAGTTTCAGGTCGAACGTCAGGCGCGCAAATTCAATCGCCTCTTGCCGCGACCAGTTCTGGTTGGCGTCGACGGCAAGCGTGAATCCGTCGCCACCGGTCTTGCGCACGATTTCCGCGCGCGCGGCATCCTGCTTGGGGCTCAGCCCGCCGACCTTCAGCTTCAGGCCGCCGATGCCGAAATCCTTGAGCTCGCGCACCTCATCTGCGAGGCCTTCGAGTTCATCCGTGTCACGGTAGTACCCGCCGAGCGCCACGACCGGCACGGCCTCGCGCGCACCGCCCCACATGACATGCAGCGGGAGCCCCGCGAGTTTGCCGATGGCGTCCTGCAGCGCGCTGTCGATGCAGGCTTGCGCGCGCAGCGCAACGCGCCGGTCGCGCAGGAAGGGCAGGGTGGCCTGCCGCGTCAGGTTCCAGACCTCATCGATGGCTGCGACCCGCTTGCCCTTGATCAGCGGCATCAGCTCGTCGTGGATCATTTTCATGATCGCCGGCTGCAGATCCTCGTCATTGCCGTTGAAACATTCGCCGATGACGCCCGCGTCCGTTTGGATCCGCGTGAAAATGGTCGAGCGATGCGTCAGCTTGAGGGTGGAGCCCGCAGCCGTCTTGGCCAGCGGCGTGCGAAGGGCGATCGTTTCGATAGCGACGATCTTGGCGTCAGTGAGGTTCATGGGCCGACCGGGGCGTGAGTTCAAAGGCTTGTGGGCCCTTGATCGCTTAGCTGCCGATGATTTTCAAGGAAGCGATTCGCACGTTTGGGCGCGATTTGACCGGTGACGCCGGCGCCGCGACCCGAAAATCGGCTGCGTCCGGCGATTGTCCGCACATGACGAAATCGTGTTGCGGGACGATCTTGGGCGAAATGAGTGGCGGTCGCGGCCAAAGGGGCAGATGATGAAACCGTCAAGAAGTGTTGGAGAGTAATATGGCTACCGGAACAGTTAAGTGGTTTGACGGTCAGAAGGGCTACGGATTCATCCAGCCCGACCAGGGCAGCAAGGACGTTTTCGTCCACATCAGCGCCGTCGAACAGGCAGGTCTCAGCGGTCTCAACGAAGGCCAGAAGGTCTCGTTCGAGGAAAAGCGGGACGCAAAGTCCGGCAAGATGTCGGCTGGCGATCTGAAGGCTATCTAAGTCTTTCGCCGAAACGGATCAGCACGCTCTCGCAACTTTACAAAGCGGTGAGAGCGTGTCCCGTCGTTTACGATCAGCCCCACGCCAGCAGCGCGACGCCCAGCAGGCCGCCCAAGACGTAGATCACGATGATCGCGAGAATTCCCAGCGTCAGCATCGCGCCGGCCAGGAATCCCACGAGACTTAGCAGATCGCGCCGGCGCCGGATCGCCTCCTTGTCGCCGAAGCGCGCCATCAACTCAGAGATGCTCTGTCTCACCGTCATGACCTCTCAACGAGAGTCTCATGGCATTTTGCCGCCTCCGCCACGGCTAACGCCAGCACAATTGCGCGCTTCGACCCTGCTTGGCTGAGGCCTCGGTTTGCCGCGCCTCAGGCTCGTACAATCGCCGCCCATCCGCTGCAACATGTGGACAAGCCGCGACCAAAGGGGTGAAGCGGGCAGCCGCGCGCCTTATTCTCGCGCGAGACAATGTAACGAAAAGGCAGGGCCATGACTGGGACAGTCGAGCGCAAGATGGTGAGCCGGGGCGACATCCATCTCGAAGTGCTCGTGCAGGGGGTGGGCCCCACAATGGTGCTGCTGCCCTCGCTCGGACGCGGCGCGGATGATTTCGCCCCCATGGCGGACGTTCTAGAGGCCGAAGGTTTTCGTGTGTTGCGCCCCCAGCCGCGCGGCATCGGCGCTTCCAGCGCAAGCCCGCCCTACGCGACCCTCCATGATTGTTCGAACGACATCGCCGAGGTAATCGAGGCCGAGGGCAATGGGCCCGCCGTGCTCGTCGGCCATGCGTTCGGCAATCGCGTGTCGCGGCTGCTGGCGACCATCCGTCCCGACCTTGTCGTTGGAGTCGTGCTGGTCGCGGCCAATGTCGGCCATGCGCCAAGCCCGCCCAAAGTCCGCGAGGCCATTCGCAACAGCGCAAACCCTGCCTTGCCGGATGACGTGCGGCTCGACGCGCTGCGTTTCGCCTTTTTCGCGCCGGGCAACGACGCCGAGCCCTGGCTGAAGAACTGGCATCCCGAGGTGCTGGCCAACCAGCGCGTGGCGGGCGACCAGACGCCTCGCACGGAAGATTACGCGTCCGGCCGCGCGCCGGTGCTCTACATGCAGCCCAGTCACGATCCGCTCGCACATGCGGAAGACGCGGTCGAATACAAGGACGCGCTCGGCGACCGTCTGACGGTGGTGAAGATCCCGCAATCGAGCCATGCGGCGATTGCCGAACAGCCCGATTTCATCGCGCGCGAAATCGCCGCCTGGGCGCGGCGTATCGTCGGCTAGTGCTCGGCCTTCGTCGCGTCGAAGGCCGGGAACGCCGCGCGGAAGGCGTCGAGCCATTCGACCATCGCGGGATAGGCCGCGCGCCAGTCGAGCTGCTTGCGCCAGTCGAGATAACCGAGGGCGCAGGCGAGCGTGATCGACCCCGCATCGGCGATGGTTGGGTCGGGCGCGTCGCTTAGCACGCTCGTCAACGCGCGCTCGATCTTGCCGCGCTGATGCTCGATCCATGGCGCATAGGTGAATTCGGCTGGGCGGCGCATGCGCTCATAGGTGATCAGCAGGCCAGCCTCGATGATGCCGTCAGCAAGCGCATGGCGCACCAGCGTGTCGATGCGGCGCTCCGCGGGAAACAGGCACGGAGCATCGAGCAGCGTGTCGAGATATTCGAGAATGACGCCGGAATCATAGATCGCCTTGCCCTCGGGAGTGATCAGCGCTGGCATTTTCCCAAGCGGATTGGCGGTGCGCAGCCGTTCGTCGTTCGTCCACGGATCGCCCGTCTCCACGTGGATGAGAGGCTTCAGCCCGTACACGAGGGCGGCGATTTTCACCTTGCGTCCGAAGGGCGATGTAGGCGTGGAAATCAGGAGCATTTTGGGATCCGGGTCTGTGTCGCACGTTGAGGCGCCAACATAATTCGCCTTTCAGAATCGCGATAGGGAGCACGTGTTGACTCACGTTTGGGCCACGCCCTACTAGTTTGGCTTCAAGAGCGGTCTGTCCGCCTCAAGAAAAGGGCAGCGGCACAGGCTGCGCCTGAGATGTTTGCGGGAGGACGCTGGCCGAATGCGCACGCGCAGAACCATGCTTGACAAGATCTGGGACGCGCATTTCGTGGCGAAGCGTCTCGACGGGCGCGACATGATCTATATTGACCGCCATGTCCTGCATGATCTTCATGCGCCGCATGCGTTCGAAAAGCTGGAGCAAACCGGCCGCAACGTGCGCCGCGCCGATCTCACTTTCTCGATGCAGGATCACACCGTCGCGACAAAGCCGGGTCGTGACGAGACGACAAATCCTGATGGCGCGCAGTTCCAGCGCGCGATGCGCGAGGGCAGCCTCAAGAACGGCATCAGGCTTTTTGATCTCGACGATCCTGAACAGGGCATCAGCCATGTGGTCGCGCCGGAGCTCGGCCTCGTGCTGCCGGGCGCCACGCATGCGGTGCCGGATTCGCACGCCTGCACGGTGGGTGGACTCGGCGCGCTGGGGCTTGGCTGCGGCACGAGCGAACTCGAACATATTCTGGCGACGCAGACTATCGCGCTGAAGCGGCCGAAAAGCTTGCGCATCACCCTTGACGGTGCGCTCGATCCCTATGTCACCGCGAAGGATGTTGCGCTTCGCATTCTCGCGCTGTTCGGCACGTCATTCGGACGAGGCGCGGCGATTGAATTTGCGGGCCCGGTGGCGCGCGCTCTGTCCGTCGAAGCGCGCATGACCCTGTGCAATCTCACGATTGAAATGGGCTCGCGTGCTGGCTTCGTGGCTGCCGACGAGAAGACATTCGAATACATCAAAGGCCGCCCCTATGCGCCGCGCGGCGCGGAATGGGATGCCGCTGTGGCGCAATGGCTTCTTGCTGCAAGCGACGAGGGCGCCACGTTCGACACCGAGCTCTCTGTCGATTGCACGGGCCTCGCGCCGCAGATCACATGGGGCACGGATCAAGGCCAGACAATTGGCATTGATGAAACGATTCCTCTCGTCGCCGGCGATGCGCAGGCGCGCGTTAAAGCCCAGCAGGCGTTTGCTTACATGGGGCTTGAGCCCGGCGCGCCGATCGCGGGCGTGAAAGTCGATCGCGTGTTCATTGGCTCCTGCACCAACGCGCGGATTTCGGACCTGCGCGCGGCGGCCGACATCATCAAGGGCAAGCACGCCGCGCCGGGGCTCACCGCGATGGTGGTTGCGGGCTCGACGAGCGTGAAGCGCGCTGCGGAGAGCGAAGGACTTGATCGCATCTTCAAGGACGCCGGTTTCTTCTGGGGCGAGAGCGGATGCTCCATGTGTGCTGGCGGCAATGGCGATCGCGGACGCCCGCAGGAGCGCGTCGTGTCAACCACCAACCGCAATTTTGAAGGACGGCAAGGCAAGGGCGTGCGCACGCATCTTGCCAGTCCTGAAGTGGCCGCCGCGACGGCGATCGCGGGCGTCATCGCCGATCCGCGACGGATCTAGGGAGCGCATCATGCAAAAATTCATCTGCGTCACCGGCGTCGCCGTCCCCGTCCTCGAGGATGACATCAACACCGACAAGATCGCGCCCATTCCGACCAAGCGCTCGCTGAAGCCCGATTACGAGGACATGTTCTTCCATCGCGCGCGGCGCCGTGACGATGACAGCGTTGATCCAGCGCATGTGCTCAATCAGCCGCAATTTGCCCGCGCCTCGATCTTTGTGACGGGCCGCAATTTCGGCTGTGGCTCGTCGCGCGAAGGCGCTGTCTGGTGCATGCAGGCAGTAGGAATCAGCTGCATCATCGCGCGCTCGATCTCGGATCTCTATCGCGAGAACTGCCTGCAAAACGGCGTTCTGCCGGTCGAACTCGCGGATGATGTTGCCTCCGATCTCGAGCAACGCGTTGTGGCGGCCAATGGCGCGCAGCCCTTCACCGTTGATTTGCGCACACAGACGATCTCCGGCCCCGGCGGCGCCGACATTCATTTCGAGATTTCATCAGCTGACCGCACGCGTCTGCTCGAAGGTCTCGACGACATCGGCATGAGCCTGAAAAACGCAGACGCCATTTCCGCATGGGAAGCGCGCACGCGCACCGAGTCGTCATGGTTGCAGAAAGCGGTGCGCGCGCCGGGAACGGAAATCGTCCGATGAATCTTCGCCAAACATTCCGCGCGCTTCTCGCTTCACCCGGGCTGACGCTCATGCCCGGCGCCTACGATGGCCTTTCTGCGCGCATCATTGAGGAGCAGGGTTTTGAGGCCATGGTGGCGGGCGGCTATGCTGCCGCTGGAAGTCTGCTCGGTCAGCCCGACACCGGCCAATCCAACATGCGCGATTTCGCCGATCATTACGCGCGCATCTGCGACGCCGTGCGCATTCCTGTTTATGCGGATGCCGACACCGGCTTTGGCGGCGTCAACAATGTCGGCCAGATGGTGAAGGCTTTCGAAAAGGCCGGCGTGGCGGCGCTTTTCTTCACCGATCAGGTTTTTCCGAGCCGCTGCGGCTATCTTCCCGGCAAGCAGGTGATCGATCTCGCCCCCATGCTCGCCAAGTTGAAAGCGGCGCTCGATGCGCGCACCGACGAGGGCATGATGATCTGCGCACGCACGGATATCTTCGCGCTGGAGGGCGAGGAGGAGGCCATCCGCCGCTGTCATCTGTTCATGGAAGCCGGCGCCGATATGGCCAAACCGCAGGGCATCGACACGCCCGATGGCATCAGCCGCGTGCTGCGCGATGTGCCGGGCCCGTTCATCGCGACGCTCTCGCAGGCGGCTGGCCCTGCGCATTTGAGCCCTGACGATCTGGAAAAGCTCGGCGTGCGCGCCGCCACGCTCCCGTCGCTTCCGTTGTTTGCCGCAGCAAAGGCGGTTCGCGACGCTTTGCATGAATTGCAACGGACGCGCTCGGTCGCCGCGGTTCAGGATCGCCTCATTCCGCTCGTTGATTACTATAAAGTCGTTCAGCTCGATGAACGCTGGGCTCAGGAAAAGACTTGGGACGAAGAGGCGGCCCGCCTGTTGCGGGACCGTTCATAAAAGCGGCGTTGCAGCCGTCTAAAAAAACGACATGGAGGAAATATCAAGATGCGCTCATATCGGCTCGGACATTGCCTTGCCTTTCTCGCACCCCTGCTGCTTCTGGCTCCCGCTGCTCATGCGGAGACGGAGGCGGAGTTTTTCAAGGGCAAGCAGATCCGCATGATCGTCGGTTTTCCGGCCGGCAATGAATATGATCTCGGCGCACGCTTGCTGGCGCGTCACTACACCCGCCACATTCCGGGCGCGCCCAACATCATCGTCCAGAACATGCCGCAGGCCGCCAGCATCGTGGCGGCTAATTACATGGCCACGCAGGCGCCGCGCGATGGCACCGCGATTGGCGCGCTCACGCGCAACCTCGTCAATCAGGCTTTGTTCGGCCATCCCAATCTCGTCGCCGATCCGCAGAAGCTGATCTGGCTGGGCGCCACGGCCTTCCCCGGGCGCATCTGCGTGGTGGGCCAAAAGGCGCCCGTAAAGGATGTGTCGGAAATCTTCACCAAGGAGCTGGTGTTTGGAAGCGTGGGGCCGGGCAATTCGACCAACACGCTGCCAACCGTTTTCAATCATGTGCTCGGCGCGAAGATCAAGTTGATCGAAGGCTATCGCGGCACGGCGGATGTGTTGCTCGCGATCGAGCGCGACGAGGTGCAGGGCGTCTGCGCGTCGAACGGGCAATTCAGGACTGTGGCGGAGGCGTTTAAGAGCGGCAAGCTGCGCGTTTTGTTCCGCGCCGAAGAGGCCAAGATGGCCGACTTCCCGGATGCGCCGTCGATCTATGATTTCGCCAAGACCGAAGAGCAGCGCCAATTCATGCGTTTCGTTTTCGCCAGCACCGAATATGGCCGCCCCTATGTGCTGCCGCCGGAAGTTCCGGCCGCGCGTGTCGCGACATTGCGCAAGGCGCTTGCGGACGCCGTCGCGGATCCTGAGTTGATCGCGGAGGCGGACAAGGCGCAGGTCGACATGTCATGGCATTCGGCGGAGGATCTGGAGCGCATCACCGCCGCGCTCTATCGCACGCCGCCGGACCTGATCGAGTCGGTCAAGAAACTTGTGCCGAACCTGAACTGAGGCGGACGAAGGTCGTCGCGTGCGTTACGGGACCCTTCGTGAGTCTTCTGACCAAGATCAATGCCAGCGATAGACGAGAGAGCAGGATCTTTGGGCTGGGGAACAAGGGGAGTTTCGCCATGAACCAGTCACTCCAAAAATCTGCGCAAGGCGCATCGCAAAACCGCACTCCCGCGCCTGCGCCGTCAGGCGGCGCCTTCCGTCCGTTCGAAGGTTTGCGCCAGGAGATTGATCGTTTGTTTGACGATTTCGGCCGCGATTGGCGGATGCCGATTGGTCGCGCCATATCAGGCTTGGGCTTTTCAGACATGCCTGTCCCAGCGGTCGACGTCGTCGAGAAAAGCGATTGCTTCGAGCTCAGCGCCGAACTGCCGGGCATGGATGAGAAGAACATCGATCTGAAGCTCGCCAATGGCCAGCTCGTCATCAAGGGCGAGAAGAAGGACGAGCGCGAGGAGAAGTCGAAGGGTAGCTATCTCAGCGAGAGGCGCTACGGATCTTTCGAGCGCAGCTTCACTTTGCCGGATGACGTCGACGCCAACAAGATCGAAGCGAAGTTCGCCGGCGGCGTGCTGAAGGTCCGGTTGCCGAAAAAGCCCGACGCGCAGAAGCCCGAGCAGAAGATCAACATCAAGTCCAGCTGATCCGACGGCAAGCGACGAGGCTATGGACGCGGAGTCGATAGCCTCTCGCTTGCGGATGTTTTCGCGCCGGTCTCGTACCAGCCTTGGCTGCGATTGACGATCCACACCACCGACAGCATCACCGGCACTTCGATCAGTACGCCGACAACGGTGGCCAGCGCGGCGCCGGAATTGAACCCGAAGAGGCTGATCGCCGCCGCCACCGCGAGCTCGAAGAAATTCGACGCGCCGATCAGCGCCGACGGGCCCGCCACGCAATGCTGCTCGCCGAGCGCGCGGTTGAGCAGATAGGCGAGGCCTGAATTGAAATAGACCTGGATCAGGATCGGCGCGGCCAGCATGGCGATGACGAGCGGCTGGGCGAGGATCTGTTCACCCTGAAAGCCAAACAGCAGGACCAGCGTGGTGAGCAGCGCGACCAGCGACACGGGGCCAAGCGCCGCGAGCAGTCGCGCAAGAGCCGCCTCACCGCCTCGCGCCAGAATGCTGCGCCGGACGACCTGCGCGACAATGACCGGCACGATGATGTAGAGCGCGACGGAAAGCGTCAGCGTGCCCCACGGCACGATGATCGCCGACAATCCCAGCAGCAGCCCGACAATCGGCGCGAAGGCGACGATCATGATCGCGTCGTTCAACGCCACCTGGCTCAGCGTGAAATGCGGCTCTCCGCGTGTGAGACTCGACCAGACGAAGACCATGGCGGTGCAGGGCGCAGCCGCGAGGATGATCAGTCCGGCGATGTAGGAATCGATCTGGTCGGCGGGCAGATAGTCACGGAACACATGGCCGATGAACAGCCAAGCGAGAAGCGCCATCGAGAACGGTTTCACCGCCCAGTTCACGAACAACGTGACGCCGATGCCGCGCCAATGTTGTCCGACATGGCGCAGCGCCGCGAAGTCGATGCGCAGCAGCATCGGAATGACCATCAGCCAGATCAGCACCGCCATCGGCAGGTTGACCTTTGCGACTTCCGCCGCGCCGATGGCTTGAAACACGCCCGGCATGAGATGGCCGAGCGCGACGCCCGCGACGATGCACAGGCCGACCCAGACCGTGAGATAGCGCTCGAAAGTGGACATGTTTTTCCTTAAGCAGATGCGACCTGCCGGCCGTTTTCGTCGACGACGCGTTCGCCGTCTTCCTTGAAGAATTCGCCGCGCTGGGGCGGCAGCAGATCGATCACCAGCTCCGAGGGGCGGCAGAGGCGCACGCCCTTCGGCGTGACCACGATGGGACGATTGAGCAGGATGGGATGTTTTGCGATGGCGTCGAGGATCGTGTCGTCATCGACCTTCGGGTTGCCGAGTCCGAGCTCTGCGTAAGGCGTGCCCTTTTCGCGCAGCAGGTCGCGCAAGGGGCAACCGATACGGGTCGCGAGTTGCTGGATCATCGCGCGCGTCGGCGGCGTCTTCAGATATTCGATGACGTGGGGTTCGACGCCGGCATTGCGGATCAGCCCGAGCGTGTTGCGCGCGGTTTCGCAGGCGACGTTGTGGTAGATGATGACATCCATGACAGGCCTCGTTTGAACGCGTTCAGAGATCTTTGGGGCAGCAAGGCGTGAGATCTTTGATCAGCGGCTGGCACAGCTCCGCGCGGCCGCCGCAGCAATCTTTCAGCAGAAATGAGATGACATCGCGGATGCCCGAGAGGTCGGCGCGATAGATGATCGAGCGGCTGTGGCGCTCGCCGATGATAAGGCCCGCGCGCGACAGCACGGCGAGATGGGCCGACATGGTGTTCTGGGGCACGTCGATGAGGCGGGCGAGTTCGCCTGCGGGAACGCCGGACGGTTCGCGACTCACCAGTAGCTTGAACGTGTCGAGGCGTGTCGGCTGCGCAAGGGCTGCCATCGCCGCTATGGTGCGGTTCTTATCCATATATCCAAGATAGTGGATACACGGGTGCGTGGCAAGCCCGTGGCTCGAACAAAGACACGGACGAACCAAAAAAAGGCCCGGGTTTGCCGGGCCTTTCATGTGTGGCGCTTTAGAGCGCGGTCGCCGGTAAGGCTAGCCCTATCTTCGCGGCCGCCAGGTTGTTTCGGTCGGCGCTGTCGGCCAGCACCCAGCCCTTCATCAGCTTTCGCGTCATGTATTGCCTATTGTACAAGAACGAAACGACGAACTGCCAAAGGCCGAACGTGAAGATCGTGAATAGAAGGTGAAGTGCGGCGACGCCGAGTTCACCGCGGATCAGCGGGACCCAAAAGCCGAAGAACAGATATGTCCAGCTGAAGCCCACGTAGCCATTCTGGACCAGTCCCGATTGCGGATGCTTGATCGTAACGCGTGTCGCCATCTTCTTTTTGCCCCCTGAATCACCTTAGCAATACAAGACCCTAGCCGAAATTGTTAAGCTGAAGCAATTCGGTTGAGGCGGAATCTATCCGCTCGAAAATGCGGAGGTTTATCCGCCAGACCCCTTGCGTATGACATTTGGCCATCCATATACATCCATATGGATGGTAGGGAGATGGTTTTGGGCGAATTGCACGAGCTGAAGCCGAAGCAGCCGGACTCCGAAAAGATCACCATCAATCTCGGGTTTGTGGACCTCGGCGGCATCGATCTTCTGGTCAAGGAGGGGTTCTATTCGAATCGCTCCGACTTCATTCGCACTGCGGTTCGTAACCAGCTCCAGCAGCATGGCGACGCCATCAAGCAGACGGTCTCTCGCCAGCAGATCGAGCTTGGACTGCGGCGATACGACAGCGCGGACCTCGAGCGCATCCGCGCGGCGGGCGAGCGTCTGCACATCCAGGTTCTGGGTCTGTTGGTGATCGCGCCGGATGTCACGCCCGAGCTCGCGCGCGAGACGATTGCCTCCCTTCACGTGCTCGGCGCGCTCCAGGCTAGCGCGGAGGTGAAAGCCGCCTTGCGCGACCGCATTCGCTGACGCCCCCACACGCTCCCATTTGCAAAGGAACACCCCGTGAACGCCATTCCCAAGATCGACATGCAGGAAGCCACCCGCCTTACCCGCGAAGGGCGCCTTGAGGAGGCCATGGCCGTGCTGCGCGGCGCGCCCATGCCAAAGGCAGCCGTCATCAATCAGCCGGGGGACAAGGCGAAGGCGTTCGCCTCGCTTCTGCAGCGCATGCCGAAACTCACAGCGCTAAAGCGGGGTCCTGCGACGCCGGCGCCTAGCGTTCCCGTGCCGGATGGCGCGCGTTTCGAGGAGCGGACGCACGCCAATGCAGCTGGCACGCGTCCCTACAAGGTTTACACGCCGAGCGGATACGCCGGGCAGGCGTTGCCGCTGGTTGTGATGCTCCATGGCTGCACGCAATCGCCGGACGATTTCGCCGCCGGCACGCGCATGAATGAGCTTGCCGAAGCGCACACGTTTATCGTGGTCTATCCGGCGCAAACGCAGGCCGCCAACGTGTCGAAGTGCTGGAACTGGTTCAACGCACGCGATCAGCAGCGCGACGGCGGCGAGCCCGCGATTATCGCGGGGATCACGCGCGACGTCATGCGCGAGTTCGCAGTCGATGATGGTCGCGTGTATGTCGCAGGACTGTCGGCGGGTGGCGCCGCTGCCGCCATCATGGGCGCGACGCATCCCGATCTTTACGCCGCCATTGGCGTGCATTCCGGCCTGATGTGCGGCGCTGCGAACGACTTGCCGTCCGCGCTCAGCGCGATGCGGCAAGGCGGGCCTGCCGTGCAAAAGGACGGCGGCTCGATGGTCCCGACCATCGTGTTTCATGGCGATCGCGACAGCACGGTTCACGCGATCAACGGCGAACAGGTGATCGCGCAAGCGGGCGCGGGATCCGCACATGCAACGCATGTCATCCATGGCGAGGAAGCCGGCGTGTCGTATACGCAAACCGTGGAACGTGATGAGACAGGGCGGCCGTTGCGCGAGCATTGGGTGTTGCATGGCGCCGGACACGCATGGTCAGGCGGCAGCACGCTCGGTTCCTACGCCGATGCGACTGGCCCGGATGCAAGCCGCGAAATGGTGCGCTTCTTCCTGCTGCAGCGCAGGTGAGCTAGCGCTCAGACTGGTTCAAGCGGGCGGTGCGGCGATGCTGGTAAATCCACGTCGATCGCATCGCCCACGCGCACAATTCCGCCGCTGAGAATCACGCCCATCACACCAGCTTTTCTGATGAGGCGACCATCCGTCGTGCGCTCAAGAACGGCGGCCACGAGCCCGTTTTGAAACGCCTCGATCTGGCGGCATGGATTGCGCAGGCCGGTGAGTTCGACGCGCGCATCCGGGCCGATGCGCAGGATGGCGCCTGTCGGCAATGCAAGCAGATCGATGCCGCGAGTCGTGATGTTTTCGCCAAGCTCTCCGGGCGTGACGGTGAAACCCTTGTCGTCTAACTCTTCGAACAGTTCGGCGTGGATCAGATGCGCCTGCCGGAGGTTTGGTTGCGAGGGATCGTCGCGAACGCGCGAGCGATGCTGCACCGTCTCGCCGAAATGGCCATCGCCTTCGACACCGAGTCCGGCGACCAGCCGGATTTCCGGGGCGAGCGTCTTGCTGAACGAATGTCCGGGACGCAGGCTGACCGAGAGAACGACGCCGCTCAATGTCGCGTTCGGCGTATCCATGCTGCGGCTCCTCTCGAAAACGATCCGCGTTTGTCTCACGGAATGCGCCGATTGTAATTTTCTTTATGCCCGCTTCGCGCGTGGCGGTTCGGGCTTGGGGATCGGCAGCGCATTGGCGTGCTTCAGTTGGCCCAGCGCGAAACTCGATTCGATGGAGCCGACGCCGTTGAGCCGCGTGAGCTTCTCCTTCAGAAACCGCTCGTAGGATTCGAGATCGGGCACGACGATCCGCATCAGGTAATCGCGCTGCCCGGTCATCAGGTAGCAATCGACGACCTCGGGCCAGCGCAGCACGGCTTCCGCGAAACGGTCGAGCTCTTCCTCGCGCTGCCGCTCCAGCTTCACGGAGGCGAAGACGCTGATTGGCAGGCCGACGGCGACCTGATCCACCACGGCGACGTAATTCTTGATCACGCCCGCTTCTTCCAGGATGCGAACCCGGCGCGCGCAAGGCGAGGCGGACAGGCCGGCGCGCTCCGCCA
>JANXTB010000381.1 GCA_025356415.1 Hyphomicrobiales bacterium | reverse complement strand
GCTCGGACGGTGGCGATGCTGCTTTTGCCCAAGTGCGCGGGTTCTCAAGCATAGAGCGCGCGCTCGCCAAATGCTTCCTCGACGCCTTGTTGCTTGGGCTCAATCGGGGCTTCACACCCTTGCAGCCCCTCGAACTGACTTTCGAGAAATTCGACTCGCGACTGGACTTCGTGACGCTCGGCGGCCGCGGCGAAGAAGCCGTCGCGGTGCGTTATCGGATCGAGGCGCTCGGGCGCGGCGGCGACATGACGCTTCTCGTTCCCCAACGAGCGATCTTGCGCATCGCGGCGCAGCTGGCGGACACGTCGCCTGCGGCGCTGCGCCGGCCAGATCCGCAATGGGCGCGTGATTTCGAGGAGCGCGTGACCGGCGCCGAGATTGGCGTTTCTGCTTTCGCGGAAGTTTTCGGCTTCCGCCTCGGCGACATTGCAGGGTTCCGGCAAGGTCAATTGCTCACACTGCCTGAACATGCGCTGCATGAAGTAACGCTCACGGCGGAAGGCCGCCGCCTGTTTACGTGCGAGCTGGGACAATCCGAGGGGCGCTATTCGTTGCGCATCGCGGGCGAGCATGACGCCAATGCGGCGCAACAGAACAGAGGCCATGCGCTCGGCTATTGAGAGCGTGCTGGAGAGGACAGGATATGAGTGACGTGGGTTTCGGTCTCGACACGGAAGAACAGCACGGCGGCTGGAACCGCGAGACGATCCTGAGCATTCCGGTCACGGTCCAGGTCGTGTTCGGCGGCGCCTCCATGCCGGTCTCGCAATTGATCAAGCTCGGTCGCGGCGCCGTGGTGCCGCTCGATCGCAAGGTTGGCGATCCGGTGGATATCGTTGTCAACGGGCGCGTCGTTGCGCGCGGCGATATCGTCGTCGTCGATGAAGAAACATCGAGGCTCGGCGTATCGTTGACCGAGATAGTTGGAGTGTCGGTGCGTCAGGACGGGGACGCCGGGCCCGCGTGATGACCGGAATTCTGGAGACGGCGGAAGGAATCAGAATTCTGAGCGGTCCCGAGAAGGTGGCGGCTTTGCTGCTCAGCGTGGATCGCCCGTTGGCCGAGCAGATCCTGCGACGTTTCGAAACCGAAGAAGTGCGAGAAGTGGCCCGTTCCGCTGCGGAACTTGGACGCCTCTCGATGGAGATGCTCGAAGAGCTCATCGCGGATTTCGCAAGCCACTTCTCAAGCGGCAAGGAGATCACGGGTTCGGCGGGCGAAGCCGTGAGCCTTGTCTCCGGCGTGCTGCCGCCCGAGCAGGTCGCCGAGATCGTATCGGACCTGATGGGCAGTTCGAATGAATCCGTGTGGACGCGGCTTGAGGTTGTCAGTGACACGGAATTGTCGACATTCATGTTCGGCGAGCATCCGCAGACGGCTGCGGTGATCTTGAACCGGCTGACAGCCGGCAAGGCGGGCCGCGTCATGGGCGCCATGCCGCCCGACTTTCGCAAACGCGTGGTGCACCGGATGCTCGGCATCAAGCCAGTAGCGTCCATGTGCCTGCGGCTTGTCGAGGGTGGAATTCAGGAAGACCTGCTGGTCCAGAAGCGCGCGGCCGTAGCTGTCGATCCCTCCATTCGTTTTGCCGACATGCTCAACAAGATGGAGCGCGCCGAAATGGACGATATGCTCAACACCATTTCAGAGGCGCGGCCTGAACTTGCGGAAGCCATTCGCGGGCGCCTGTTCTCGTTCGATGACGTTCTCACGCTCAGGACGGCGGCACGCGCTGTGGTCTTCGACAAGGTGCCGACCGACAAGCTCATCGAAGCGCTTCGCGGGATGAGTGACGACTTCTGCGCCGTGGTCCTGTCTTCGCTTGCCGCGCGCGCAAGGCGCATGGTCGAGGGGGAATTGAAAGCCGGCGGCAAGGTCAATCCGAAAGAAGTGGCTGCGGCGCGGCGGGTTGTCGCCGACATGGTGCTTCAGCTTGCTGACTCCGGGCAGATCGAATTGCGGGAAGCTCCAGCAGAGCCTGAAGCCTGATGTCGGACGCGCCCGACAAGGACAGCAAGACAGAAGACCCCACCGAAAAGCGACTGCAGGATGCGGCCGAAAGAGGCAACGATCCGGTTTCCCGTGAGGCGCCGCTCTTTGCATCCCTGCTTGCGCTGCTCGCTGTCACCGGCCTGCTCGTCAAGCCGGCCGCGCTCGAGATCCTCAACGCGATGCAAAACATGCTGGACTCATTTGGAGAGCGGCGGCTTTCGGGGGCAGGCGACGCGCAGATATTGTTGGCGGAGATCGGGCTGAAATTCGGCGCTGCGCTCGCGCCGCTTCTGCTGGTGGTCATGGCGTTCGGGCTCGCCTCGCACTTCGCGCAGAGCCTGCCGCGCTTTATTCCATCACGGATTGCCCCGGATTTTTCACGCATCAGCATCGCTGCCGGCATTGGACGTCTGTGCAGCATGAAAGGCGTCGTGCAATTCGGCAAGCAGGCGCTTCAATTGTCCGTCGTCGGCTTTGCGCTCGCGCTTGTGCTGCGATCCGAACAAGGCCGCATCATGGATCTTCTCTATTCAGGCGCCGTCGCGATCCCCACAGAGCTTCTGTCGCTGATGTTTCGCCTCACCGCGACGGTGGCGACCGCGTCGGCCGTCATCGTGGTGGGCGATGTCGTGTGGACGCGCATGCAATGGATGCGCGACCAGCGTATGTCGAAACAGGAAATCAAGGACGAGGCCCGGCAGTCCGAAGGCGACCCGATGGTCAAGGCGCGACTGCGTTCGCTGGCGCTCGATCGCGCCCGCAAACGCATGATGGCCCAGGTGCCGCGCGCCACGATGGTGATCGCCAACCCGACGCATTACGCCATCGCCATTCGCTATGTGCGCGAAGAGGGCGGGGCGCCTGTGGTCGTCGCCAAGGGACAAGATCTCGTCGCGCTCAAGATTCGTGAGATTGCGGAAAAAGCCGGCGTGCCAGTGCTGGAGCAAAAGCTTCTCGCAAGGTCGATGTACCATGTTGTGGAAGTCGACCAGGTCATTCCGCCTGAATTCTATCGCGCGGTCGCAGAGCTGATTCACTTCCTGTCCCGCAAGCATCCAGGACTTTTGCCAGCACGATGAAAACGCAAAATCACTTGCACGACCGGGAAGCTGCGCTCGCCTTGGCGATGAAAGACATTGCAGCAGAACTGCGCCTCGTCGATCCGGCGGATTACGTCGGCTATGTGCGGATGGAGCAATATTCGAACCTCGAGGACATCATCAATTCCTCGTCGGAATTGTTGTTTCAGCCCGGTTCGCTCACCTTCGGTTTGGGCGCCGATGTGCGCCTGTCCTGGGGCGAGGAGCCGCGCATCTTTCTCGACATGGAATTTCGCTACGATTGCGTCACGGTTTTCTTCAGCCTCGGCCTGAGCCGGGACCGTGAATTCATCGCTATTCGCATGATCACTTTCGCCAACCCGGATGAAGATCCGCTCGTCAACACGTCCCGTCTCGCGTCTGCGCTCGCGGCGGCGCGCAGCGTGTCGCAGAGGAGCTGACGGGCGCGCGCCAGTTTCGAGCAAGCCACAAGCCTCATCTTCGTCGTGGTCTCTGGAGTTGGGTCATGGGTTCGGTTTTTCTTCTCGATCTGGCCTCACAGCAATCGCGCTGGCTGGGCCTGCGGCAGACTGCGATCGCCGGGAATATTTCCAACGTCGCCACGCCAGGCTATCGCGCGCTCGATGTTCGTCCCTTCGAGGATGTTCTGGCGCGCACCGGTCTGGATATGGCGCAAACGTCGGATGGTCACATGCGTCTCGAATCCGCAGAAGCGCGGGGACGAATCGTCAAAAGTCCGGAGACCTGGGAGACAACGCTCTCCGGAAATAGCGTCAATGCTGAAGAGCAATTGATGAAGGCGGGCGACGTGTCGCGCGGATATGCGCTCAATACCGGCGTCGTGCGCGCCTTCCACCGCATGATGCTCGCTTCCGTAAAGGTTTGACATGATCGATCCATTAAGCGCGTCGCTGAAAATTTCAGGCTCGGGCATTCGCGCACAATCCACGCGCCTGAAGCTGATTTCCGAGAATATCGCCAACGCAAATTCAACTGGATCCACACCCGGCTCCGATCCGTTCGCGCGCAAGACGGTGACTTTCGAGAACGAAATGAGCCGCGCGGACGGGACAAACCTGACCCGCGTGAAACGGATCGGCGTCGATCCGGCCCCCTTCCGGCTTGAGCATAATCCTGGCCATCCGGCTGCCGATGAAAACGGCAACGTCAAAATGTCGAACGTCGACATCCTCGTCGAGACCGCTGACATGCGTGACGCGACACGCGCCTACGAGGCCAATCTGCAGATCGTGAAACAATCTCGTGAACTCGTATCCATGACACTCGATCTTCTGAAGGTGGGCTGATGATCGACGGCGTCTCTCTGTCCGCGGCGCTGCGCGCGCCGGGCCTCGACATTTCCCGCGCTCCTGCCTCGCCCTCGCCAAACGCGGGCGTCGACTTCGCGCAGGTGCTTGGAAGTCTCGCGTCGGAAACTGTTGCGAATCTTCGCGGCGGAGAGGCGGCGGCGATCTCGGGAATTCGCGGACAGGCGCCCGTACAGGATGTTGTCGAGGCGGTGATGTCGGCTGAGCGAAGCCTGCAAACAGCGCTGGCGCTGCGCGACAAGACAGTCGCGGCCTATCAGGAAATCAGCCGGTTGCAAATTTAGAAAAGAGAAAAAAGCATGAGAGCCCTGACCATCGCCGCAACCGGCATGAGCGCGCAGCAATTGCACGTCGAAGTGATTGCAAACAACATCGCCAATATCAACACAACCGCATTCAAGCGCGCGCGCGCTGAATTCACCGATCTTCTCTATCAGGCCGAACGCCTGCAAGGCGCCTCGAACCGTGGCGGCGATAATATCATTCCCGAAGGCGCGCAGGTTGGCCTTGGCGTTCGCACCTCCGCCATTCGTAACCTGCATGTGCAGGGCAGCCTCGTGAGCACAGGCAACAGGCTCGACCTCGCGATAACGGGACGCGGCTGGTTTCAGGTCACTGACGCCGCCGGCGAGAGCCTCTACACGCGTGCCGGCGCTTTCAGCAAGAACGCCAATGGGCTGCTCGTGAATGCCGATGGCTACCAGCTCGTGCCAGCGATCACGATCCCGGCGGCGGCAACCGATATCGTCGTCAGCGAAACCGGTCTCGTCAGCGTGCGTCTCGATACGCAAACGGCGTTGCAGCAAGTTGGCCAGTTGACGATCGCCAATTTTGCAAACGAGACGGGCATGGAGCCGCTGGGCGGAAATCTTTACCGCCCGACAACAGCCTCGGGCACGGCCGTCACGGGCGTGCCGGGAGATCCAGGCTTCGGCACGATCAAGCAGGGTTATCTGGAAAGTTCGAACGTCGATCCGGTGCGCGAAATCACCGATCTCATTGCAGCGCAACGTGCCTATGAAATGAACTCGAAGGTCATCACGGCGGCGGATGAAATGGCGAGCACGATTTCGAAAGGCATGAGGTAGGTAAATGTTGAAGCGCTTTCTGTTCCTCCTCGCTCTGCTTGGCTCTGGGCCGCTTCACGCCGCCGATTTGGAGCTCGTTGTTCCGGTGCGCACGATCTATCCGGGCGAGGTCATTTCGGGCGCCATGCTCGGCATGCGCAGTTTCGACCTGCGGGAGGGGCAGGGGATTGGCTACTTCAGACTGCCCGACACGCTTGAGGGAAAGACGATGCGCCGCACGCTGCTTGCCAACCAACCGATTGCGGTGCAAGCGATAGAAGAGCCGCGACTGGCGCTGGTCGGCAGGCAAATCCGCGTGGAGTTCCGCGAGGGCGGTTTGTCGATCTCGACATTCGGGTCGGTTTTGCAAGCAGGGTCGCTGGGCGAAACGATTAGCGTGCGCATTCTCGATGGCGGCCGCACGGTTTTCGGCACAGTGCAGAGAGACGGCAGCTTGCGTGTCGGCGAGGGGCAGTCGTGATCGCGCGTCTTGTTTTTGTCGTGATCGCGATGATCATCCTCGCAAGCGCAGCCATGGCGGGCTCCCGAATTAAGGATATCACCAATCTGCAGGGGCTCCGCGAGAATCAACTTGTCGGATATGGGCTCATAGTGGGCCTCAACGGGACTGGCGATTCCTTGCGAAACTCGGTTTTCACCGAGCAATCCTTGCAGTCCATGCTTGATCGCATGGGCGTCAGCGTCCGCAGCGGCGCTTTGCGCACGCGCAATGTCGCCGCCGTGATCGTGACCGCGGACGTGCCGCCTTTCATCGGTCGCGGTAATCGCCTCGATGTGACGGTGTCGTCTCTGGGCGATGCGACGTCGCTCATGGGCGGCACCCTGGTCATCACCCCGCTCGCCGGCGTCGATGGGACGACTTACGCTGTGGCGCAGGGACAACTTGCGGTTACGGGTTTCCAGGTTGTCGGCCAGGCGGAAACAATCACACAAGGCGTGCCCACCGCGGCGCGCATTCCAAACGGCGCGTTGATCGAACGTGAGCTTCCGGGCAAGTTCGGAGATTCTGGTCCGATGGTCCTGGAGCTGAAGAACCCGGACTTCAAGACGGTCATCGAGCTGGTCGATGTTATCAATGCTTACGCGCAACAGCGATACGGCATGCGCGCCGCGACCGAGCGCGACTACAGGTCAGTCGCACTGGCCAAGCCAGCCAAAATCAGCGCGGCGCGTTTCATGGCGGAAATCGGCGACCTCGCGGTGCGCACCGACGCGCCGGCGCGTGTCGTGGTCGATTCCCGATCAGGCACTGTGGTGATCGGTCAGGACGTCCAGATTTCAACTGTCGCCGTTACGCATGGAAATCTCACTGTGCGCGTAACGGAATCACCGAATGTGTCACAGCCCTTGCCCTTCTCCAACGGCGAGACAGTGGCGACGCCCAAGACGCAGATCGGAATCGAACAGGAGAACGGCAACATCGCCATCGTCGGCGCGACGAGCTTGCGACAATTGGTGCGCGGGCTCAATCAGATCGGGCTCAAGCCACAGGGCATCATCGCGATCCTCCAGGCCATCAAGACGGCCGGCGCGCTTCAGGCTGACCTCGTTGTTCAATAAAAGCCTTGCGCAAGCTTGGCCACGTAGTCTGGCGCCAGTTGATATTGGCAAGGTTCGTGGCGGATGGTTCGGACGGTTCTTTTTTTCTTGATGATGCTCGTCGCGATTTCGGTCGCGTCGTTCTGCGCGCAAGCGCAGGACGCCGCAGACGCGCTGACGACCGGGCCGCTCAAGGCGCGCCCCGTAGCGCGCAAGCCCGCCGCCCTGCCGCCCAAGCAAATTGCCAAGCCGAAACAGCAGAAGAAGCAGGCGCCTTCCCCTGTTGCGCAACAGCCCGGAAACCAGCCTGTCGCAGGCGAATCGGTTGCGACCATTCCGACCCCACGCGCACCCGTCATTGTTGAGAAGACATCCGATAAAGTCGCTGCGGCAGAGCCCGTTGTCCGCGTCCCTGAGCCGCGTCCACCTTTCGATGAATATGTCGTTGCGCAGTTTTGCAATTCGCTATCCAGCGCTGCGTCCGATGGTCGTTTGGCATGGCAGGCCAAGCGGCTTGACGAAATGGAGGTGCGCCTACGCGACCGCGTGGCGGAACTCGAGGCGAAGCGCGCGGAGACGGCCGATTGGCTCAAGCGGCGCGAAGACGCGCAGCGCAAGGCTGATGAATCTGTTGTAGCAATCTACGCCAAGATGAAGCCGGACGCCGCCGCGGCGCAATTTTCAGCGATGGATGAAGCGGGCGCCGCCGCAATCCTCACCAAGCTCAACCCGCGTGCTGCGAGCACGATCTTGAATGAGATCGACGCCACGCGCGCGGCTCGAATCGCAGCCGAAATGGCCGGCCTGGGCCCGCGGCGCGAAGCCGCCAGGGTCGCCCCATGATGTCCGTGATGAAGCGATCGTTCCTGCTTGGTGTGATGATTGGCCTCGCTGGTTGCACGCGCCTCAAGGAGCTCGGGCAGGAGCCTGAACTCACGCCTATCGGCAGCGGACTTTACACGCCCGTGCAGGCGTTTCCAGGATCCGCCAAGGTCAACCCGAACCGCAATGGGTCGCTGTCGCTCTGGGATGATTCGCGTGGCGATCTGTTTCGTGATTCCCGGGCGTCAAAGACTGGCGACGTGATCACGGTCAACATTGCGATCAATGACCGCGCGACGATGGGCAATAGCTCCGATCGTTCGCAGGAGGCGAAAGTTTCCACCGGCTTCAACGCGGCGACGTCGTTGGGGCCGGGATATGCAGCGGATGG
>JANXTB010000368.1 GCA_025356415.1 Hyphomicrobiales bacterium | reverse complement strand
CGCCGAAGGCGGACGGATGAGGGCTTTTCAAGCGATGAGCTGCCCCGAAGGCTGAACCGCCCTCACCCGGCCTGCTCCGCAGGCCACCCTCTCCCGCCAGCGCGGGAGAGGGGCGCGCACACAGGTTGAGGTTGAGGTCGAGATCACATGGAAGCGCTCTTCATCGGCCAGACCTATATCGACGTCACGCTTCTCGCCGACGAGATGCCGAAAGGTGACGAGAAGGCCGTCGCGAAGGATTACGCCGTGTCGTTCGGCGGCAATTCCGTCACCGCCGCTTTCGCCTGCGCCAAGCTCGGGCACGCGCCAGATCTGCTGACGTCGCTCGCCGACGATTGGCTCGGCCGCATGTTCCTCGATATGGCGGCGAAATATTCCATCCCCGTGCATGGCCGCAAGGTGAAGCGCTCGTCGCTGTCGTTCATCCTGCCGGTGAACGGCAAGCGCTCGATCCTGCGCGCCCGCGACGACAATTACCTGCATCCCTTCCCGACGCTGAACATCGATGGCGTGCAGGCGCTGCATCTCGACGGGCATCAGTCCGACGCCGCGATCCATTATGCGAAGACGTTCCGGGAAGCCGGCGTGTTGACTTCGCTCGATGGTGGCGGCCTGCGCTCGAACACGCACGACCTGCTCGGCTTCATCGATGCGGCTTTTGTCGCCGAGCGCCTGTGCGAGCAGATGAAACTCACCTCCGAACAGATGCTCGACTACCTGAAGTCACGCGGCTGCAAGGTCGGCGGCGTCACCGAGGGTGAACGTGGTTGCCTGTGGTACGACGAGGACGGCGTGGTCTCGCGCCTGCCCGCCCTGCCCGTGCCGACTGACAAGATCATCGATACATCGGGCGCCGGCGACGTGTTCCATGGCGCCTATATCGCGTCCCATCTGTCGAAGCCCGACGCGCGCTGGAAGGACCACTTGACCTTCGCCCGCGCGGCCTCCGCGTACAAGATCCAGCATCTGGGCAACGAGGCGGGGCTCCCCTCGCAGCAGGACGTTCGACGTATGATGGAGCTTTACGATCGGGCGTGAGCGCCCGCGTTTGAGTTCGCGCGTTCCTTCCGTATATTGCGCGCATGCAGCGCATCCTCGTCATCAAGCACGGCGCGTTCGGCGACGTCATCCAGTCTGACGGCGCGCTGCACGATATCCGTGCGCATCATCTAGATGCCGAGATCGTCGTCCTGACGACGCCCCCCTACGCCAAGATTTTCGCCCGCTGCCCATGCGTCAACCGCGTGCTGGTCGATCCGCGCGCGCCGCGCTGGCGGCTCGATCACATGAGCGCGCTTCGCGACCAGCTGCGGCGCGAGAAGTTTGCACGCGTCTACGATCTGCAGAATTCGGCGCGCACGGCTTTCTACTTCCGCTGGTTCCTGCGCGATGTGGAATGGTCCGGCACGGCGCCCGGCTGCGCCCTGCCCCATCGCGCGAAAGACCCGAAGAAAATCCGCACGCTCGACCGCATGGCGGGCCAGTTGCGCGATGCCGGCGTCCCGATCGTCCACACGCTGACGCCCGATGTCGGCTGGATGGCGGATGACGTCTCCGCGATTCTGGCCCCTGTGCGCGCGCCCTATATCGTGCTCGTGCCAGGATCGTCCGCGCGCCATCCGCAGAAGCGCTGGCCGTATTACGCCGAACTCGCGCAGGCTTTGATGGCTGCCGGCTACGATGTCGTTACCGCGCCGGGCCCCGACGAGACCGGGCCTGATTTGCCGGGACATGCATTGCGCGGGAACAAGGGTTTTCTCGACTGGTTTCAGCTGGCGGGCGTGATGAAGGGCGCGGCCTTCGTCATCGGCAACGACACCGGGCCAACGCATCTGGCCTCGCATCTCGGCGTGCGCGGGCTGGCGTTATTCGGCCAGCACATGCCGGCGGAACGCACGGGCGTGCTGCGCGAGACTTTCGGGGCGATTGAAGTCGAGGATTTGAAAGCGCTGAGGGTTGCGCGCGTGATGGAAGAAGTGATGAAAAGACTGTCGTGAGCGCCCCTCTCCCGCGCGGGCGGGAGAGGGTGGCATTCGAAGCATGACGGGTGAGGGCGGCGCCGCTTGCGAGAATCTTGAAGGATTGCGCAACACGAAACGCCCTCATCCGTCGCGCTTCGCGCGCCACCTTCTCCCGCCAGCGCGGGAGAAGGAAACACTCTCACTCGCCGTCGCTGGTCATGGCCTGGATGTGGCTGAATTGCCGGTCTGACTTGAAAATGCACCGCAGCTTCTTGCGGCCTTCGGCGCTTTTGTCCGCGATACCATCAATCGTGAACCCGCCATCGCGCGCCGAGACCTTGCCGGAGATCCTGATGTTGCGCGGCTGCACGCCATACATTTGCGCCGCCGATCCCTTGCAGGAATCCATCATCGACTGATCCGATACGCCGGCGCTGACGCCGCCGGCGGCGCCAGTGATCTCGATCGAGAGCTGGAAGCGGCAGGTCTCCTTGCGACGCGCCGCGTTTCGCATGAGATAAACTTGCGCCCTGTAGACGCCCGCCTCGGTCGGGTTGAGGCCGAACTCGTTGCCTGATGTCGACCCGACGAACGCCGCCTCGTCCCGGCCAATCTCCTTGCCGGGCGCATAGATATTGAAATAGCAGGAGCGATTGGCAGGCGCGAAGAGCAGTTGCATCGTCTGCCCCTGCACCGTCGCGATGCTGTAGGTCACGCCGTCATAACCGCGAATGACGCCTCGAATGTTCGTCGCCGTCTTGCCGGGCGCGAACTTGACCGTCTCGGCGCGATCCGCCGCGAGCGCAGATCCGCCGAACAATGCGATTGCAATCGAAGCAGCCGCCAAAGCTTTCAATGTCGCCTCCGGATAAAGGGCAGAACATTGAAAAACTAATACGCCGCGTAGCTCTTCTCTTCAATGATCGCGCTGTTCAGCAGTTCGTTGATCTTCCGCTTCACTGCCGCGCGTTCGTCGTTGGTGAAATAGACCGCGCGCGCGAGCTCCACGAATTTCGGACCGAAATCCTTGGCGCGCTCGCAATCGCGGATGTCATCCTCGATCACCCAGAGCTTCAGGTTGATCTCTTTCAACTTGGCGCGCAGCGCATCGAGCGCCGGCGTCGCCGGAACCGCCGCCACGAGATCGCGCGTCAGCACGTCCCATTCGTAGGAGACGTTCCGGCGCTTGGCTTCGTCGCCAATGCGCTCGCGCTTGATCTCGAGGATCGTCAGCTTGTCGATGATTTCGCCGGGCGCGACTTCGATGCGAATGGACATGATGACTTCTCGGCTTACTTCTCGGGAAGGTTCAGGCGGATGTGGAGGTCGCGCAATTGCTGGTTGGTCGCTTCCGAGGGCGAACCCATCAGCAAATCCATCGCCTGCTGGTTCATCGGGAAGATCGACACTTCGCGCAGGTTCTGCGCGCCACAGAGCAGCATGATGATGCGGTCCACGCCCGCCGCCATGCCGCCATGGGGCGGCGCGCCGTACTGGAACGCGCGATACATGCCGCCGAAGCGGTCGATCACGGTCTGCTCGTTGTAACCGGCGATCTCGAACGCCTTCACCATCGATTCAGGACGATGGTTGCGGATGCCGCCCGACGCGATTTCAAAGCCGTTGCACGCAATGTCGTACTGGAACGCCTTGATGGTGAGCGGGTCCTGCCCCTCCAGCGCGGCCTGTCCGCCCTGCGGCATGGAGAACGGGTTGTGCGAGAAGTCGACCTTCTTCTCGTCCTCGTTCCATTCGTACATCGGGAAGTCGACGATCCATGCGAGTTCGTAGCGGCTCTCGTCGACGAGATTGAGATCGGCGCCCACCTTGATGCGCGCGGCGCCTGCGAACTTCACGAACTTTTCCGGATCGCCCGCGACGAAGAAAGCCGAGTCGCCAGCCTTCACATCGAGCTGCGCGCGAATGGCTTCTGCGCGCTCGGGGCCGATGTTGTTGGCGACCGGGCCGGCTGCGCCGTCTTCGCGCCACATGATGTAACCGAGACCCGGCTGGCCTTCGCCCTGCGCCCACGAGTTCATGCGGTCGCAGAACGTGCGCGCGCCGCCGCCCGGCGCGGGGATCGCCCAGACGCGGTTCTTGGGATCTTCGAGCATGCGCGCGAAGACCTTGA
>JANXTB010000427.1 GCA_025356415.1 Hyphomicrobiales bacterium | reverse complement strand
CCCCCCCGTGCCGACCACACCGACAACAGCCTGAGCGCCCGCATGGACGTGAACATGTTCGACCGTGACCCGTTGCTGGCCACCCTTTCCTCGATGCCGGTTCAAGGCTTCGACGAGCGTCGCGTAGGTCCGGGAGAGCTTGTTCGCTTGGCTCAGGTTCTCGCGTCGACCCTCAAGGGTCTGCTCGCCGAGCATCGCCCTCCTATGGCATTCGAGCGCCGCGTTATGACTTGCAATCATCTGGGTGGCGATCATGCCTTCGATTTCGTCCTTCGGACTGATTCCCGCCAGTCCTGCAATAATTGCGTTGATCTGCTTACCCTGTTGCTCTTCGTCTGAGTGTTTCAGCCAAAGGGCGTTGACCGTCTGCATCAAAAGCATCTCGTTCCAGCTGTTGCTGGTGGAGCCGCCAAGGCGGGCCTTTTCTGATATCTCCACCACCCGGCCAGCTTTCGGTTTTTCCTTCTTCTTCCTCATGCGGCAAGCCTTTCGGCGACGAACTCACGGGCGCGATTCATGTGCCACGGCGACAGTCGGTCGTGTCCTCGGACGACGCTGTTGCTGTAATGCGGCTGCCGGATTCCGAGGATGCTGGCCGCTTGACGTTGTGACATGCCTGTTGAGATGCGCTTTGCTTCGACGAGCTTGAAGAGGTCAATAAGCTCCGGGATCCTTAGGTCAAAGGCGAGTTGGACGGGTTGAATGAAGGCGGCCCGGGTCAGGGTCGACAGCGGGGCGCCTGTAGTGTTGCCCGCGAGAGGTGCCGCCGTGCGTCGCGGAATTTTGGCGTACGTTTCGCGGTAAGGTTCGATTCGGCCTTGCTGGATCAGACCTGTTTTCAGGTCAGGGGATAGGCGCACTCGGTCACCAACGCTTTCCCCCAGCGAGTGCGATCCAAGCTTGCGGGGGAACTCTCGCCGGGCGGCGCAGTGCGTCTGGGGCGAAGCCTCTTTGAGAAGATAGTTCCGAAGCCCGCGCCAGTCATCGACGGGCTTAGACTCTTCGATGTTTCGCCCGAACTCGCTTGAGCGTTCAACAGAGGCTATCAGAGCAAGGACTCCTTCCAGCGTCGGCATCGTGACCACGACGTGAGAGTGGAAATGAGGCTCGCCTTCCAGCACTTCGACCCAGTAGACACTGCGCATCCCGGCGCGGCGCTGCCAAAGAGCAATGTGGTTCTTCAGCTTGCGAGCGAGGGCGCGGACTTTGGCTTCACCCTGCTCATGTGCTTCGAGCGATATGAATGCGGCGGGCCTTCGGCTCAGACGCCGAAGAGCTTCGTCCAGTCGCCTGTACTCGGGGGGAGAAATGCCCCACGCGCAGGCTGTGGCGGCGGGGTTAGGCTCTGTGAGGTCTATAACTAATATAGAGGGCGACGCCGGTACGAGCAGACCATTTCGGCCCTCAAACCATTGATGGCATTTAGCTTTTTGAGGCAAAGCCCGTGTGTGCAAATTCTGCGTGTGCATCATAGGTCGGCCCCCTTATCGAGGAGCCAATTAGCGACGGCCAGCGGCGCGATGAGGCGGCGACGTCCGCTTCGAAATGACCGTAATTCGCCGGAGCAAATCAGACGGTAGACATGCCGTTCGGAGAACGAAAGGCGTTCCGCAACCTCCCTCACAGAAAACGCGAGGGGCTGGCTCGTAGTAGCCTGTTTGGCCTTTGGAAAGACCGACTTTTTGCCTGTCCTTCGGATTGCGAGAGGTTCGATCATGGATTTGCCGAGCTGCCAGTGTCAGTCACACGCTGACACGAAGCGACTCGGAACTGAATCCCTGTTGACTCAGCTACCCGCGTTTTCCCCAGACTTATCGCATAACTAATTGAAATCATGGGTATTATGTACCCATAACCAGCTAGATGGACCAGACGGAGATGGCTGACGGCTTTATGGCACGCTAACTTGCGTTCAAGCTGTCACGCCATGTCGCCGGATCAGGTCGCGCAGTGTCTCTTCGACAAGTGCCTGAACGGTCGTGTCTTGATCGAGCGCAATCTGATGCAGTGCTTTTCTCTCAGACGGCGTCATCCGCACTAAAACCTGAACGCGCGTGTCCTTCGGCTTGGTAGGAGTTTCGACAGGCATGACGGCGACTGCCGGTATTCCCAGTTGGGCTGCGGGTGCGTCTTTGCGTGCGAGGTGTGCGCCGAGGCTGGCGAGGTTCGGTCGGTTGCTCATGCTGCCACTTTCAGGGGTTCGCGGATAATCTCGGCCCAGAGCGCGGCGATTTCAGTCGCGGCCCTGCCCTGCGGTTCGTATTCGCCGACGGTCGAGCCGGAGATGATCGCGTGCGACAGCGCCACGCGCTGCGAGATGACAGTCTCAGCAACGCGGGCGCCCATCCGCTGAAGGAGGAGGCGCGCTTCGAGCACGATTGACGGCTCCAAGCTGCCTGTGCGCGGCGGCGCGGCGTTAATAATAGCCAGCGGATTTTTTCCGATGCGCTGCGCGAGGTCGAGCGTGGTCGCCACGGCGGCGAGGTCGAACGGGCCGGGGCGCGTCGGCACCAGCACGTGATCGGCGACGCGCATGGCCTCAGAAATCGAGTTTTCCGCGTGGGGTGGCGTATCGATGATGGCGTATGCCACCCCTTCTCTGCGGGCCACGTCCAGAATCTTCGGCAATTCTCGGGCGTCGCATTCGATTAGGTGCGGGGTGTCCTTCGTCCGGAGTTTCCACCACCATGCGAGGCTGCGTTGCGGATCAACATCAAACAGGAGAACGGGGCGATCGCCGGGCTGCGTCGCCAGCACGCTCAAATGCGTGGCTAGGGTCGTTTTGCCAACGCCGCCCTTCCGCGCTGCTACGGTGATAACTTGCATGTTCGCTGCCTCGCCGTCTGCTCAACACGACGGCGAGAATGCACACCATCTCGTTAACTCCGCGTAAAGATAGCTTGAGAACATGACGGCAAGCCGTCTTGTTTGTGCGCATTTTGGACGTCTAGTGAGCTTGTTATCAGCGGGCAGGAGAGTGATCCCATGCCATCAGGGGGCGCGCGGACGGTTGGCGATCTGGTCGAACGAGGGCACGAGCGCGTGCTCATCGGCTGCGACAAGTGCGACAGAACCGGAAGCTATGGGCTCGGCGGCCTGATCGTACGGTATGGGCTAGATCTGCGATTGCCTGCGTTGCTGGCGTTGGTCAGCGCGGATTGCCCCCGACGAGCAGGGCAGGGGCTGGATCGGTGCGGGGTCGTCTACCGTAAAGGCACTTCACTGGCTAATAGACCGAAATGAGCCAACTGCAGGACGTCCGCCAAGGGACGAGCTCTCGATCGAGTACGACATTGGGCTTGCTGCGGAAATAGGTGCACCTCCGCTCCGCGCCCTCTATTTGCGAACTCCAGATCAAAACCGATTGTGAGGTGATGGTGAGGTAATTGTAAAAGCTCAGTATTATTATCAGGGCAGCCATCAACGTCCGCATGGCATCCCCTTACTGCTAGAAGCGAGGGGCTCTGGTGAAAGCCTCCTCTTCCCTCGAAAGGCTCCTTTTTTACCTTTCGAGCGGCTGGAAAGGGAGTCACCGCCACGTAACGCTGCGGTTTCTTCCGCATAAACCGAAGGTTTTCTAATCTCTATATCCGTGGGCTTTGCTTTTTTGGACCCTCCCCCCTTGGAGATCCACGCCAGCCATTCCCGACTGATGATCCGGACATTGTTTGGCAAGTTCGGGCGCCTGTGCCGCCGACGCTCTTCAATCGTCAGCAGGCCCTCGCGGGAAGCCTCCCTGATGGCACTGCGCGCCGTAGTGATGCCCACCCCCGCGCGTGCCGCTATCTCGCTCAGGGACAGGCTACAGCGCCCGGAGGCGCGCACCTCATCAGCTACAATACGAAGAGCCGCCAGCGCCCCTGTGGTGAACCGGCAGGCGATGGCAGGGGGCATGGGCCCGGAGAAGGCCAGCCGCCGCCGCCGCTCCATAGCCGCCGCCCGGTCGGGACAGACCTGACGTCGCTTCGGCGGGAAGAACGATTGGCTGATGTGAATGGCAACGTGCGGCGCTCGGTTGCGGACGGTGTCCAGCGGACGCGTCTGGGCTTTCCGGCTCTCGATCAGCGCAGCTAGGCGCTCGGCCTCGGTGTCCGTGACCGCCCCGGCTCCCCAAGCCTTCCAAATATCGCGCGAGTAGTCGTCCAGCCGCCCGAGTGATTTCGTGCCG
Organism: Hyphomicrobiales bacterium; assembly: GCA_025356415.1. GTDB lineage: Bacteria > Pseudomonadota > Alphaproteobacteria > Rhizobiales > Beijerinckiaceae > Terripilifer. The sequence continues at coordinate 4,283 of JANXTB010000427.1, read as the reverse complement.
CTGATCGCGGCCTCGAATTGAACTGCAAACATCCCGGCCCCCTGTAGGGCCGCTAGCGCAAAGCTCCGCCGTTGGGCGAAATCGTGATTTCGCCATTGACAGATTTAGCGAATTAGCGGAGCTTGGGGGCCTGTTTCACGTGCCTTCCAAGTCCTAGACGCCTCGCAGTTTCCAGCTGCGGGGCGTCTTTCGTTTCTAGCGGCCTCATTTTTCGACGCAAATCAGTCGCGCCCAACCTTAGCAGACTCGCTTACACTTCGATTCGTGTCCACCCTTGCCGAATCTGTATTAATCTGTATAGAAAATCCATGGCAACGTCAATTTTATCTACAGGCAAAAGAGGCCGGGGGCGCCCGCGCACCCAAACAGTCGCGCAGCACTTCGTCATGCCGCTGGCCCTGTCCTTGAGACTGGACGACTGGATTAGCGTTCAGCCCGAGCCGAGGCCCTCACGCCCGGATGCAATTAGGCAGCTTCTAAAGCTTGGCATTGATGCGAGCATCCCTAGAAATTCCGAATAAAACCCTGCGCGCAAACCACGGCTTGCACACCATCGCCGCGAGCATCGCGCATCGCGGCTGCGCCCTTGAGCGCGCTGGACTTCAGCGGAAAGCTATCGCCGCTTTTGGGGGCGTCGGAGATTGACAACGGACTGAGGTAATCGGGGCAGCCATAAGGGGCCCGCAGAAACGCCATGCAGGGCCCACCAGCGGCTTCCAGCACGTTTCAGCGCGTGCCAACCCTCTTCCGAAAGATGCCGCCTGCGGTCGTCTAAAGCGACTGGCAAAAACCAGCCATGGGGAACGCTTGAAATTCACCTGCGCTGAAAAGCAATAATCCCTCAGCCGACCCGCGCGCGAAATCAGTCGTGCTTGAAATGCCGATAAATTGTGAAGTTAGCGCCGCCACCATCCCGCTTGAAAACATGGCATTCAACCGCGCTTTTACCGCGAACCACTTCATCGACCAGCCCATCAGTCTGGGCCGGAGTGATCCGCCGAAGTGCCTTCTGGTGACCGACGCGGCGCGCTCGAAACCCGCACCTGTCGCGGCCATCACCTTCGCAGCCATCTCGTCACATCCATCGGCCAGCGCCTGACCTAACGCAACAGCGAAGATACTCATGAAAGCTAACGCAATGACTTGCGTCCGGCACCCCCGCCCCTCAGCCGTGCCCGCCACCTTCGGTCGGTGAACGTGTCATCATCCTGCGGCACCCCTCAATTACGGTTTGCGCCTCCCAGCGACCGCCGCGCGCGGTCGGCACGCCTCGCAGGTTCAAGGCGTCCGCAACAGCGCGCAGCGATCTGCGCCCGTGCCCCTGTGTACTGGCAGGAACGGGCCTTGGCGGCTCCATGGGCTGCCTTGGTAGGGGGTCTTGAGCCGCAGATCTAACCAGAGGCCGGGTGTTGGCCACTAGCCGGGCATTGCTCAGGAGAGTTCCATCCGCGTGCCTCGGCGCGCTCATGAATGCATGGCTGCATCGCAGCTGTGTTTCCGTCGTCGCCCTCTTGGGGCGGGACCTGCACCATTGAACGCAACACAGATAACAGAGCTTCGCTGCGGAACGGCTTAGCCACTACAATAGCGCCGTCCCGCGTTGCGAACTGTTCAGCGTCCTCATGTCCGGAAACGATCACCGTCGGGACCCTGAGCTCAAGAAGTCTCTCGATGACCCTGATGCAAGGACCGTCTTCGAGAACGAGGTCAACGACAGCCACGTCAGGAACGTCGGAGTCCAGATGACGGAGCACCGGACCGCTACAGGTCATCACTGCTGTGATCTCAAACTCGGTTTCCGCCAGAATATCTTCGAACAGGAAGGTGATGAGCGGTTCGTCCTCAATTAAGAGAGCTTTCAGCTTCGCGCCCATGTTGACCTCCCAAGGGGACGAATTAATAAAGTACGGTTAGTTCTGACAGTCAATGTTCGGAACATGTCGGAGCCGGTCTAGCTCTACGCCCGCCCGCCGCCCGGCCTTCGATTCACGGCGTGCTTCGTCTGAGCACGTTCGCAACCGTCTGCGCCTCCCAGCGCCCCCCACGGGCGGTCGGCACCCCACGCTTGTTCAAAGCGTCAGCGACGGCCCGCAGGGTTTCCGCGCCGGTTTTCTGGATTTCTGTGATGACCGGCAGAACGCGCGCCGCAAACTCGTCTGCACCCGCTTTGTGACGGCTGTTCGCAATTGCACGCGCATCCGCTAGACGCGGGTTGCCTAACCGAGTTCCACGGGCCTTGGCCGCGCTAAGGGCTGCCTTGGTCCGCTGAGAAATCAGGGCGCGTTCTTTTTCGGCTAAGGCGGCATAGAGGTGAAGCATGAAGGGGTCCGCATCGGCCCCCAGCTCCGCGACAATGAAGGCGACACGTTGCGCCATGAGGCCAGCCACGAACGCAACGTCGCGCGACAGGCGATCCAATTTTGCGACGACGACAGGGCACTTATGGCGCTTCGCCTCTGCAAGAGCCGCCGTCAACTGCGGGCGGCGGTCCAGCGCATCGGCCCCCTTGCCGGTCTCGATCTCCACGTACTCGGCGATCTCCTCAAAGCCTTCAGCTTCGGCAAAACGCAGGATCGCGACGCGTTGCGCATCAAGCCCGAGTCCGGATCGTCCCTGCTGCGCGGTGGAGACGCGGATGTAGCTGATGAGCGTCTTCTGCATGGCACGTCCCTCGTTCTATAAAGAACTATACGGACGTTTTGATTTTTTACAAGTCTGCTCTAGCTTGATCTCTGGGTTAAAGCAGCTACGGTCTGCAACCTTCGAGGGAGGCGTCGTTGGGATCGGTGCGGTTACTATTGGCGTTAGCTGTTGTGGCAGCCCACACGCAGCAATTTGGATCATTTTCGATGGTCGGCGGTGGTGATGCCGTTCGGATTTTTTTCTCTATATCTGGTTTCTACATGGCGCTAATTTTGAACGAAAAGTACAAAGATACCGGATTATTCTATTCTAATCGTGCGCTCCGCCTGTATCCGGCCTACCTCGTAACTCTGCTGGCCTGCATCGCTTGGTTCTGGGTTGTTTGGACCTACACAGGAAAGCGTCCGCCCCCGTACTGGGTACCCGAAGCACTCGCTGCAATGCCCATCTGGGTTCGGGCAATGTTGTCGCTTAGCGATTGGACCATGATCGGGCTCGATGTTCCACTCATGCTCCACTGGGTGAACCAACACGTCGTCTTGCTGCCGATTAACGGCGGGACGGAGCCCCCGGACGGTTTCTGGATGGGCAGAATTTTGTGGATCAGCCATGGCTGGTCAATCGGCATGGAAATCTGGTTTTACATCCTTGCTCCTTTTGTCGTTCGAAGAGGCTGGCTGGTTCAGTCTGTTCTAGCCACAGCCAGTATTCTTCTCATGTGGGAAATGACTTCCGACCGGCCTCTTGCAACCTTCTTCTTTCCAGCCAACCTATGCTTTTTTCTAGGAGGTTCTCTGCTTTATAGGTTTTATCGCTCGTCTCTGTTTCGCCCGGTTAGTAAGCCGGTCGCATGGGGGGTGTTAAGCTGTGTCAGTACCACGCTGCTCCTTGTGGGATATGCACCGAATTGGGCGGCAGCACCGTTGCTGTGCTGCTTGACGCTGTCATTCCCCTATCTGTTTGAGGCCTTCAAAAAGAGCCGATTAGATACATTCGTCGGGAACCTCTCGTATCCCATCTATCTGCTACATATGCTCGTAATCGCCGTCATGGCTGCTGTGGTGCACAACGAGAGCGGGATTATCGTCGCCGTGATTACGACTGTTCTAGCTGTGGGAATGGTCAGATACATCGAAGAGCCACTCGACCGCTTTCGGCAGCGCCGAGCGCAGGCGAGGTCTCTCGCTCAGTTATTTTGAGTAGACCAAGTTCAGACAGTTTCGGCCAACTCGCGGGCCTGCCGCATCAAGCTGGACAGGCTACGCCGAAAGGAAATGCTCTCATCGGTATAACGCCCGTGTTTCAGCGCGTTGCGATTTCCCTTCGGAGGACCGCCCCCTGCGCCGTGCATTCGGCAGACCCTATGTCCGCTTACCGCAGGTGACTGGCACGGCTTCAACGTCCGCTTCGACCGCGCTGAGCATCTGCATCGGGACGCTAGGTGCGTGGGTGATGAGCATTGTTGCATCGGGTTGTTCCTCGCTTTTCGGCTGACCCCGCCCCCCCGTGCCGACCACACCGACAACAGCCTGAGCGCCCGCATGGACGTGAACATGTTCGACCGTGACCCGTTGCTGGCCACCCTTTCCTCGATGCCGGTTCAAGGCTTCGACGAGCGTCGCGTAGGTCCGGGAGAGCTT
>JANXTB010000355.1 GCA_025356415.1 Hyphomicrobiales bacterium | reverse complement strand
CGCCGTCGCCGAAATCTCCGGCCGTGCAGGCGCGGCGCGCATTCTGGCGGCGGCGCCGATTTCGATGAGCGATATCGAGTCTCTCGCGGGCGGCGACATGGAGGATCGCGACGAGATCGCCTTCGACCGCGCCAGCGCGTCGCTGCGCCGGCGCCGCATCCGCCGGCTGGGCGCCATCACGCTCTCCGAACAGGTGCTTCCCGTCGCAGCTGGTCCCGAGAGCGCGGCGGTGCTGGCGCGCGGCGTCGCGGCGCTCGGCGTGGAGCGCCTGCCGTGGACAAAGGCGCAGAAGCAGTGGCGCGACAGAATAGGCTTCCTGCGCCGCGCCGAGGGCGATGAATGGCCCGATCTTTCGGACGCCGCCCTGGCGACGGGCGCCGAGGACTGGCTGGCGCCCTTCATCGAGGTGCGGACGTCGCTGGCGGGGATCACGGCGGACGATCTCGACGCAGCCTTGAAGGCGCTGCTGCCTTGGGGGATGACGCGGCGGCTCGATGCGGAGGCGCCGACGCATTTCGAGGCGCCTACGGGCTCGCGCGTCGCCGTCGATTATGAGGCCGAAGGCGGTCCGGTGCTGGCGATCCGCGTGCAGGAATTGTTCGGGCTGTCGACGCATCCCGCGCTGGCGGGCGGCCGCGTGCCGCTGACCCTGCACCTGCTGTCGCCAGCCCACCGGCCGATCCAGATCACGCGCGATTTGCCGGGCTTCTGGGCGGGCTCATGGGCAGCCGTGAAGGCCGACATGAAAGGCCGCTATCCGCGCCACCCGTGGCCCGACAATCCCGCGCAGGCGGCGCCGACCACGCGGGCCAAGCCGCGCGGAACGTGAGGCCACGCGTCAGATTCGGAAATTGCTGCCGAAGCGGAAGAGATCGATGCTCGCTTTGCCGGGGCTCACCGCCCACGTTCCTGTGAAGAACGTCGATTCATTGAACTGAACGCGGATATATTCCGCCTTCAGGCTCATCCCGCGCGCGAAAGCATATTCAAACCCGCCGCCCAGCGCCCACCCGGACATCGACTGCATGGACGATCCGGCGTCGGCGGCGGTCTTGCCACCCGCCGTCATCGTGCCGGACATTTCCAGCTGCGTGCGCCCGAAGGCGTAGCCGGCCGTCGCGTACAGAAGCTTGTTGCCGCTCGCATAGCCGAAGCGGGCCCGAACGGTGCCCATGGACGACAGGCGGTTTTCCATGGTCCCGACGCCGGACAAAGTGGACGTGTTGTACTTGCCGCTCACCGTGTTGGTATTGTCGCCGCGCACGGTGCTCAGGCTGTAGTCAGCCTCAAGCCCGAAGACCAAGGCCTTGTACTGCTTGTTGAAGCCGACCTGCGGCCCGCCCACGAACCCGTTCACCTTGGAAATCCCGAAAGCCGGCACAGCCTTCTGCACCGTCATCTCATCCCAGGCCACGGCGGCGGATGCGCCCGCGTAAATGCCAGCCCAATTGTAAGCCGTTTCGGACGTCAGAAGACTTCCACTGGGACTGTCAGCCGCGAATGCGGGCGCGCTCGCCGAAAGGCAGGCCACCAAGGCCGCAGCAAACTTCAGCATGACTTCCCCAAAACGAATCATAAAAAAAGAATGAATCAAACACGATCACTAGGGGTTGGCTGACCGGCCTAGTAAAGGGAGGAAAGAACCGGTATTATTGATCTGTATTTTAAAAAAGCACCTGTTTCACAGCCCTTTCCTGAAATTGCAAACGGACGATTATTTATGCTTTCTCAAGATCTTAGCCGTCAGGCAGCGAACCGGCTGGCGCTCTCGCAACGCGAACGAATCCGCTTCCGGCTGGCCCCGCAGATCACTCTGGAAATCCTGTTGATTCTCGCAACCGAGCGCGGAGCTATTTCTCTCGGCGCGCTGTTCGAACAGATCGCGGCGGCGGAAAAGTCCATTCGCACGCATGTCCGATCACTCATGGCGTCCGGGTTTGTGGAAGAACAGAAACAAGCGGACGACAAGCGCGCCAAGCTTTTGCGGCTCACACCGCGCGGGGTTGATGAGCTGACCGACTATTTGCAGGAGCAACCCCGTTCATGGGTTGAGCGACTCGTTCTGAGCTGAAAGTTCACGTAACGTTCTTGCCAAAGGCTCGCCGATCAGCCAAGCTCAAGACTTCCTCACGGGAAACTGGAGACGGGAGAGCTTTCATGGCGGTGCGGGTCGCGACAGTCGCCTTCGAGGGCATCGAGGCGCGACCTGTCGATGTGCAGGTGCAGATCTCGAACGGCAATGTCGCCTTTTCGGTCGTCGGGCTCGGCGACAAGGCGGTCGGTGAATCGCGCGAGCGGGTGCGCTCGGCGCTGATCGCATCCGGCCTCGCCATGCCGGCGCGCCGCGTCACCGTCAATCTCGCGCCCGCCGACATGCCGAAAGAGGGCAGCCACTACGACCTGCCGATCGCGCTTGCCATCATGGCGGCTATCGGGGCGATCCCGAGCGACGCGCTGGGCGGCTTCACGGTGCTGGGCGAACTCGCGCTTGATGGATCGATCACCGCTGTCGCGGGCTGCCTGCCCGCCGCGGTCGCCGCCAATGCGCGCGGCCATGGGCTCATCTGCCCGGCGGCCTGCGGCGCGGAGGCGGCCTGGGCCAGTTCCGAAATCGAGATCATCGCGCCGCGTTCGCTGATCCAGCTCGCCAACCATTTCAAGGGCTCGCAGGTGCTCTCGCGCCCCGCGCCGGCTGTGCGCGGCATCGGCCCCGCGCAACCGGACCTGCGCGACATCAAGGGACAGGAAAGCGCGAAGCGCGCGCTCGAAATCGCTGCGGCGGGCGGCCATCACCTCTTGATGAATGGACCCCCGGGCTCGGGCAAATCCATGCTCGCCGCGCGGCTGCCCTCGATCCTGCCGCCGCTCTCGCCGCGCGAACTGCTTGAAGTGTCGATGATCATGTCGGTCGCGGGCGCGCTGTCGGGCGGTGAATTGACGGACCGGCGCCCCTTTCGCGCGCCCCATCATTCAGCCTCGATGGCGGCGCTGGTCGGCGGCGGAATCCATGCGCGGCCGGGCGAGGCTTCGCTCGCGCACCACGGCGTGCTGTTTCTCGATGAGCTGCCGGAATTTTCCATGCAGACGCTCGATTCCCTGCGCCAGCCCATCGAGACCGGCGAGGTGGCGATCTCGCGGGCGAACCACCGCGCGGTCTACCCGGCGCGCTTCCAGCTCGTCGCCGCCATGAACCCATGCCGCTGCGGCCATGCGACCGATCCCGGCTACGCCTGCAAGCGCCAGCCGAAGGACCGCTGCATCGCGCAATATCAGGCGAAATTGTCTGGCCCGCTGCTGGATCGTTTCGACCTGTCGATCGAAGTGCCCGCCGTCTCGGCCAGCGACCTGATGCTGCCGCCCGCCGTCGAAGGATCGGCGCAAGTCGCCGAGCGCGTCGCCCGCGCGCGTGACATCCAGCGGCGCCGGTTCGCCGACATTGGCCTGCCCCACGTCGCCACCAACAGCGCCGCGCCCGCACCCGTGATCGAGACCATCGCGGCGCCGGACGCCGCGGGACAGAAGCTGATCCGCGACGCCGCCGAGCGCATGCGCCTCACGGCGCGCGGCTTCCACCGCGTGTTGAAACTCGCCCGCACGCTGGCCGATCTCGACGAATCAGCCGAGGTCCGCCGCATCCATATCGCCGAGGCCCTGTCCTACCGCGGACAATCAGGCGGCGCGGCGGAGGCCGCGTGATCTTTTGATTCAATTGGTTGAGTGAGACGCAATCGCCATGTCATAAAAGCGTCCGCGAAACGTGGTGTCTCTCCCGCCAAGGCCAGGCAATGGCAAGAGCATGGGCAAAGCTCGCGTGCGGAATCAAGGGCGACACATGGCGTTCACGACATTTCAGACCGGCGCTTTCGTCGCGGCGCTTGGGGTTGGTTTCGCCGAAAAGGTCCGCGCTTTTCCAAAGAGCGCTAAGCCCCGCGCGGTGCGCGACCATGGCGATCTCGATCCCGTGCTGGGACGCATCGGCTCGCTGGAAGTGCGGCTCGCCATCACCAAGAAGGACATTCGCCGCGCGCAGAAATTGCGCTTCCGCGTGTTCTTCGAGGAGGGCGGCGCCATCGCCGACGCGCGCTCCGCGCTGGCGCGCCGCGATGTCTGCCCGTTCGACCGCATCTGCGACCACATGCTGGTCATCGATCACGCCGCCAAGAACCGCTTCGGCCGCTTGAAACCTAAAGTCGTCGGCGCCTACCGGCTGCTGCGCAAGGCGGTCGCCGACCGCCACGGCGGTTTCTACAGCGCGCAGGAATTCGACATCGCGCCAATGCTCGCCACACATCAGGGCGCCAATTTTCTCGAGCTCGGCCGCTCCTGCGTGCTGGCCGAATATCGCTCCAAACGCACGATCGAGCTGCTCTGGCGCGGCATCGCCGCCTACGTGCAGCATTACAAGATCGACGCGATGATCGGCTGCGCGTCATTCGAGGGCGCCAATCCGCTGCAACACGCTTTGGCGTTGAGTTTTCTGCATCATCATGCGCAGGCCAGCGGCGAATGGGCTGCGCGCGCCCTGCCCGAGCGCCATGTCGCGATGGACATGATCGCGCGCGACAAGATCGACCTGCGCCGCGCGCTCGATGCGCTGCCGACCCTCGTGCGCGGCTATCTGCGCGTCGGCGCGAAGTTTGGCGAAGGCGCCGTGGTGGACCGGCAGTTCGGCACGGTCGACGTGCTGGTCATCATGCCGGTTGCGCAGATCGACGCGAAATACCTGGAGCATTTTTCGCCGGTTGCTAGAGCGGCGTGAAGTTTCGTCATTGCGAGCGTAGCGAAGCAATCCAGCTGATGGCAGCCGTTAGATGGATTGCCGCGTCGCTGCGCTCCTCGCAATTACAAGCTATTTTCCTTCGCCTTGCGCAAGCAGGCTTCGCAGGCCTTCGCGGTAAGTGGGCAGTGAAAACGTGAAACCCAGCTCACGCTTGATGCGCGCGTTCGAGACGCGCTTGCTTTCGCCGTAGAAACTGCGCGCCATCGGCGTCATGTTCGCGGTGGCGAAATCCTGTTCGGGCGGCGCCGGCACGCCGAGCAGATCGGCCGCGAAGGCGACGACATCCTGCGGTGGCGCGGGCTCGTCGTCCGTCACGTTGTAAGTCGCGCCCGGCTTGCCGCCATCGATGCAGGCCATGATCGCGCGCGCAATGTCGGTGACGTGAATGCGGTTGAATATCTGTCCCGGCTTGACGATGCGCCTCGCGGTTCCAGCCTTCAGCGCGGCGAGCGCATTGCGGCCCGGCCCGTAAATTCCGGACAGTCTCAGGATGTCCAAAGCAACACCGCTGCGCGCCGACGGCGCGCGCCATTCGCCTTCGGCGGCAAGCCGTGCGTTGGAGCGCCCGGCCACGGGGCGCGGCGCCGTGTCCTCGTCGATCCACGCGCCCTGATGGTCACCGTACACGCCAACAGTCGAGAGATAGACAATTCGCTTGAGGCGCGGCGCTGTCTCGATCTCGCGCGCGAAAGCCCGCAGCACGGGGTCGCCTTGCGCATCTGGCGGCGTCGAGACGAGCATCACGTGGGCGTCAAGAAGCGCCTGCACGAGAGCCGTATCTTGTCGCTCATCGGAAAAGATCAGCGGCGCCACGCTGCCTTGCGCGCGCAGGCGTTTGGCCTTCTCGTCAGAGCGCACCGTGCCGGTCACGCCCGTGAAGCGCGCGCCGAAATCCTGCACGAAAGTTTGCGATGAAAAGCCGAGCCCAAAAATGAAAAGCTTCATGCCAGCGCCCGTTTCCATTCATCCGCAACATCAGGATCGGCTTCGCCCGCATGCGCGCGCGCAAGTGCCGTGAGTTCATCCGAACTGAACAGCCGCCCCGCGGCCCACACCGCCATGGCGCGCACTTGCGGGTCTTCATGCGTCAGATTTTCAATCACGCGCGGACGCAGCCGCGCGTCGCCCGCATTGCCGATGGCCACCATCAGGTTGCGGCGAAACCGGGCGACGCCTATGCGCTTGATCGGCGAGCCGGAAAAGAATGCGCGAAAGCCCGCGTCATCAAGCGCCGCCAGCGCATCGAGATCGGGCGCGCGCAAATCCTCGCGCGCCTGCAGTTTCGCCTCACGCGCTGTCTGCGCAAATTTATTCCACGGGCATGCGGCCAGGCAATCGTCGCAGCC
>JANXTB010000293.1 GCA_025356415.1 Hyphomicrobiales bacterium | reverse complement strand
CACACCGGCGCGCTGGCGGGATCGATGGAAGCCTTCGATGCAGCTGCGGGGCGCGCGGGCGCGATCCGCGTGCGCAATCTCGACGAGATGGTTGAGGCTGTGGAGTTTCTCGTCCACGCGCCGCTGCCGCGCGGCAAGCGGCTGGGCTCGATCACCTTCTCGGGCGGCATGCGCGGGCTGATGCTCGACGCTGCCGAATTGAGCGGCATGACCTATCGTCCGCTGTCGGAAGCGACTTACGCGAAGCTCTCCGAAATCCTTTCGGTCGGCTCGATCATCGGCAATCCGCTCGATGCGGGCTTTGCGGCTTTGTCGAGCGCCGACGCTTACATTCGTTGTGTTGAAATTCTGCTCGCCGACGACGAAATCGACATACTGCTGCTGCAGGAAGAATTGCCGCGCGGGCAGGGCACCGAGCGCAAGGAGAAGAACCTGCGCGCGGTGAACGAGCTCGCCGCAAAAGCCAGCAAGCCGATCGCCTTCGTCAGCATGATCTCCTACGGGATGAACGATTACAGCCGCGAGCTGCGCGCGAGCCTGCCCAACATCGCTTTCCTGCAGGAGGTAGACAAAGCGCTGCGCACGATGCGCGTCGTCACACAGCATGTGGACGCCGCCGCGTTGCCCGCGCCAACGCCGCGCACGCCCTCACGCGAGGGCCGTGCGTTGCTCGATGCCCTTATCGCCAAGGCTGGCCCAGCGACGCTCGATGAAGTCGCCTCCAAGGGCCTGCTCGCCGCCTATGGCCTCGACTCGCCGCGCGAGCGCCTGACGCGCAGTGCTGATGAAGCGGTCGCCGCCGCGCGCGAGATCGGCTTTCCTGTCGTGGCGAAAATCGTCAGCGCGGGGCTGCCGCACAAGTCCGACATCGGGGGCGTGAAAGTCGGCTTGAAAGACGAAGCCGCCGTGCGCGACGCTTACGCGGCCATCATGGCGGCGGGCGAGGGCGCAGCGGGTTCGCCAGAACTTGCGGGCGTGCTGATCGCCCAGATGGTGTCCGGCGGATTCGAATGCGTGCTCGGCGCCAAGAAAGATCCCGAGATGGGGCCGGTGATCCTGTTCGGCACGGGCGGCGTCGATCTCGAACTGACGCGCGACGTCGCCATTGGCGCCTGTCCGCTGGACGAGGCGGGCGCGCTCGACCTCATCGCCCGCACGCGCGCTGGCGCCATCATCGGCGGCTATCGCGGCCGCCCTGCGCTCGACCGTGCGGCGCTGGCGCAGGCCATCGTCGCGCTTTCGAACGTGATGGAGGACTCGCAGGGCGCGATTTCCGAGATCGACGTCAACCCGTTCCTGCTCCGCGAGCAGGGCGGCGTGGCGCTGGATGCGCTGGTGGTGCTGGATCGGGGGTAGGCTCACCCATCGGGGTGGGGGCCGTGAGGCCTCACTCATGACCCACGCACACCACCCCTTTTGAGCTTGCCCATTCTCTGTGTAGAAGGGGAATGGCGGCCGCGCCGGGCCGACTCCCCAGCACGCAGGAGACGTCTGCATTGAAGAGCCATGTGATCGTTCCCCTGATCGTGGCCTGCGCGCTCTTCATGCAGAATCTCGACTCGACCTCGCTGGCGACAGCGCTGCCCGCGATTGCGGCCTCGCTCGGCGAACAACCGCTGCGCCTGCACATGGCGATCACTGCCTACATGCTGTCGCTGGCCGCTTTCCTGCCGATGAGCGGCTGGGTCGCGGATCGCTACGGCGCGCGCAACATTTTCCGGCTGGCGATCGGCATCTTCACGTTTTCGTCCATCGCCTGCGGCTTCTCGCAGGATTTCCACCAGCTTATCACGGCGCGCATCCTGCAGGGGTTCGGGGGCGCCATGATGGTGCCGGTCGGGCGCCTCATCCTCGTGCGCTCGGTGCCGAAATCGGAGCTGATCGGCGCCATGGCGCTGATGGGTGTGCCCTCGCTGATCGGCCCGATCATCGGCCCGCTGCTCGGCGGCATCATCACGTCCTATTCGCACTGGCGGTGGATCTTCTGGGTCAATGTGCCGGTCGGCATTCTTGGCTTCATCCTGGCCAGCAAGTTCATCGAGAATGTGCGCGAGGAGGACATCAAGCCGTTCGACTGGCCGGGCTTCGTGCTGTCGGCCTTCGGGCTCGCGGCGACGGTGTTTGGCATGGACACGGCGTTCACGAAGAACACGCCGGATGCGATGGGCGTCGGGCTGCTGATTTCGGGCGTGATCGCGCTGGCGCTCTACGTGCCCTATTCGCGCAGCATCTCGAACCCGATCATGGACCTGTCGCTGATGCGCATCCCGACCTTCCGGGCGAGCGTCACGGGGGGCTCGGTGTTTCGGCTCGGCGTCGGCGCCATGCCGTTCCTGCTGCCTCTGCTGATGCAGGAGGGCTTTGGCTATTCGCCGGTCGAGTCGGGAGCCATCACTTTCGTCTCCGCGGCGGGGTCGCTGGGCATGCGCACGATCGCCAAGCGCATCCTGCGACAATTTGGCTTCCGCAACGTCCTCATCTGGAACGCGCTCGTCGCCAGCGCCTTCATGGGCGCCTGCGCGCTGTTCAAGGCCGACACGCCGACCTGGTTCATGATGGGCATCATCTTCTTCGGCGGCGTGTTCCGCTCGCTGGAATTCACCAGCCTCAATTCCATCGCCTTCGCGGATGTCGAGCGGGCGGAAATGAGCCATGCCATGAGCTTCTCGCAAATGGCGCAGCGGCTCTCGCTCACCGTGGGCGTCGCGCTGTCGGCTATCGTCCTGCACCAGGCCTCGGGCAATTCGGGGACGCTGCCGGTCAGCGCCTTCGCGTGGTCCTTCGCCATTATCGGCGTCGTGTCGGCGACTTCGCTCCTCAGCTTCCTGGCGCTTGCGCCCGACGCGGGAGCCGTGCTGGCCCCGCGCAAGCCCAAAACGACCTGAGCTGCCCGGTTGCGGTGCACGGTCAGGTTGAAGCCCGGGAGAGGCAAAGGGCCGATTTCCCTCATAAAATCCGATTTGCTTATGGCTCAGTTAAAGCTAATGAATAGCCAAGACAGAGTTAGTGTGAAGAAAGTTTTAATATTTTTGCTTCTGTAAACGGCGTGATTGCAAAACTTAAGTTAACGTTAGCGCAACCTGAGCAGCGGATGCGGTCGGGTGGGTGCCGAGTTTCCTTTCGCAATTTTGAGGTCCTGCCATGAAGGCTTTTGACGAACATTTTGATTCCGCGCGCCGTCATTTCGGCGTCGCCCTGATCGATCTTAACTATGCTGCCGCCGATCTCGCCCGCTCCGTCGTGTGTCCAGAACTGGAACTGGGCGCGAACGCGGCCTTCGACCTTTTGAACCGCGAGATCGAGCGTTTGAAGGAGCTATCCGTCCTGATCGACCAAGTGGCCGAATTCGTGCCAGCCGAGACGGGCGATCCCGCCACCCTGCAGCGCTGGTGGCCGAATTTCGTCCGCACGGAGATGCATTCATCAGCGCCGGAGTAAGCTTGCCTTGTTGACCTTGGCCCCGGACAGGGGTTTGTGAGCGGCGGGCCGTCTGGCCCGCCGTCTCACGAGCAGCCCGGAGCAAAAGCCGCATGAAGTCCGACGCTTCCGTTCTTTTCACACCGTTTCGTATGGGCGCTCTCGACCTGCCGAACCGGCTGGTCATGGCGCCGCTGACGCGCAACCGCGCGACGCCCGGCACGCTCGCGCCGCGCCCCCTCAATGCCGAATATTATCGGCAGCGCGCGAGCGCCGGCCTGATCATCAGCGAAGCGACGCAGATTTCGCAGCAGGGGCAGGGCTACATCCTGACGCCCGGCATCTTCACGGACGAGCAGGTCGCCGGCTGGCGCCTCGTCACCGACGCCGTGCATCAGGCGGGCGGGCGCATTCTCCTGCAGCTCTGGCATGTCGGGCGCATTTCGCATGTGTCGCTGCAGCCCGGCGGCGCCGCGCCTGTCGCGCCGAGCGCCATTGCCGCCAAGACCAAGACCTATCTCGACCATGGCTTTGATGACGTCTCGACGCCGCGCGCGCTCGCGATTGACGAGATCGAGGGCATCGTGCGCGATTATGCAAAGGCCGCCGCCAATGCGAAGCGCGCAGGTTTCGATGGCGTCGAAATTCACGGCGCCAACGGCTATCTGATCGACCAGTTCTTGCGCGACGGCGCCAACCATCGCACGGATTCTTACGGCGGCTCGATCGAGAACCGCGCGCGCTTCGCCATCGAAGTCGTCAAGGCGGTGCTTGAAAGCTGGGAGCCCGGCCGCGTCGGCATTCGCATCTCGCCGGTCGGCACGTCGAACGACATCGCTGACAGCAATCCGCAGCCGCTCTTCGACTATGTCGCCGGGCAGATGAGCGCGTTGAAGCTGGCTTTCCTGCATGTCAATGAAGGTGTGGCGCCAGACAGCCCGGCGTTCGATTTCACCAGCCTTCGCCGCCGTTTCTCGGGAGCCTATATCGCGAATTTCGCCTATACGCGCGAAGCCGCCGCCAAGGCGATCAACGAAAACCGCGCCGATCTTGTCGCCTTCGGCAAGCTGTTCATCGCCAATCCCGATCTCGTCGCGCGCTTCAAGGCGGATGCGTCGCTGAACGAGCCCGACCAGAAGTCATTCTACGGCGGCGACGAGCGCGGCTACACGGATTATCCCGCGCTCGGTTGATCCGTCAGATGGCGCCTGGCGACACGCGATAGGCGTCGATGATTTCCGAACCGGTCGCCAGCCATGCCTTGTCGTGGCTGGCGATATGATTGAGCGCGCGTTGCAGCGCGCGAATGCGATGCGGCACGCCTGTCAGAAACGGATGCAGCGCAATGCACATCACGCGCGGCGTGGTTTCGCCTTCCTCGTAGAGCACGTCGAACGTTTCGCGAATGCGCATCTCGAAATCATGCGTCGAGATCGACGGCATGTTGAAAAGCGGCATGTCGTTGAGTTCGAGCGAATACGGAATGGCGTAAAGCCCATTGTTCATCGCGTAGGGCAGGTCGTCGTTCACCCAGTCGGCGACATATTCGACGCCCGCCTCGCGCAGCAGGTCGAGCGTGTTCCACGTTTCCGTCAGTCCTGGACCAAGCCAGCCGCGCATGCGCGCGCCATGCGCCTCGATGACGTCTTTCGTCTGCGCGATGGTGGCGGCTTCCGTCTCGCGATCCATGCCCGCGAGCACGGTCGAATTTGTCAGGCCATGGCCCATGAACTCCCAACCCAGTTGGCCGCAGGCTTCCATGATGCGAGGGTAATAGCGCGCGACTTCGGCGTTGAGCGCGACGGTTCCGCGAAAGCCCTCTCGCGCAAGGCAATCCATCATCCGCCAGACCCCGACGCGATTGCCGTAATCGCGCCGCGAGTAATTGCGCACATCCGGCGCCTTCGGCCCGAGCTCGAGATGGAAGTGCTCGATGTTGGGCACGATCCACACCGCCACGCGCGCGCCGTTGGACCATTGCACGGGTGCGCGATCGACGATCGGCACGTAGGGAAAGAGGGAGGCGGGGTCAAAATCGTGCATGGTCTATCTCATCGTGAATGAGAGCCGATCATGCTGGAACTTGCATGATCGCGCCAGTGCTTCTGAGAGATGGCAGAAGCCGTTGCGCCACAAGGTGATTTGATGTCTCATGACCCCCAGGCCAACCCTCCCCTCAAGGGGGAAGGACTTTTTGTAGCGCCTGTCATCGAGAGCCACGCTCCTCGCGCGCTCTAACCGAACAGCTTGTGAATCTGCGCATATTGCAAAAGCAAGATCGTCTTGGCGTCGCGGATCTTGCCTGAGGCGACCTGATCGAGCGCATCCGCGAAGGTCAGCTCGATGGTCTCCACCGATTCACCTTCGTCCGCCATACCGCCGCCCTGTTCCTTGCGGTCGCCGGGTTCGTAGGGCGCGATGAAGAAGGTGATCTTTTCGGTCACGCTGCCGGGGCTCATGTAGCATTCGAAAATGCGTCTCGCGCCGCCGATGACAAAGCCCGTTTCCTCGCGCAATTCGCGCAGCGCGGTTGCGTGCGGATCGCCATCGTCGATGCGTCCCGCGCAGGCTTCGATCAACTCGGTCTCGCCGCCGTTGAGAAATGCGGGCAGGCGGAATTGGCGGGTCAGGATGATGGTTCCGCGCGCCAGATTGTAGAGCAGGATCGCCGCCGCATCGCCGCGGTCGAAAATCTCGCGCGAGACGCGCTCCATTTCCCCGCTGACATCCGTCTCGTAAGTGACGCGCTTGTAGATCCAGTGGCTTGCATCGAGGATGACTTCGCTCAGGATCCTGATCATGGGCGGGCTGCTTTCGGTCAGCGGCGGTGAGGTAAGCCTGCCGGACGCAAAGCCGTCACGCAAGCCGCCATGCAAGGCCCCGTTTGCGCTGTCAAATCGGTTTTTAAAAAAACAAAGAGGGGCTACCGTGAGGCAACCCCTCCATTGTCTTTGCCGCAGAGGTGGCGATCAGGAAAGGCCCACCCCAGCGGAGGTGAGGATCCAGCCACAAAGCTCCGGCGCAGGACAATGAGACACTGGATCACCTCCTTTCGATTGTTAAGGACACACGCAGTCTGGTGGCGAATCACTTTGACCCGCAAGTGATTTTTGCGGCGCACGCGCAAGGCGGCCCAAGCCCGTGCAAATCAGCCACACAGGGCCATGGCAAGGCTGGCTTCGGGGCGTGTCGTATGCGAGTTTGCATCCGAAGCGAGCTTTCGTGAGTTCATGTTTCGCAAGTCCAGCCAATCCGGGGAGAGCCTATGTTTACTGTCGAGATCGCCGGCCGCGCCATTGCGGTCACCAACGCCGATGAGGCGCAGGCGCGCGAATTGATCGAGAGTGAGGAATTTCGCGAGGATCTCACGGTCATTCAGAGCGAAGGCAAGCCCATCTGGGATGGCAAGGCCACGCTCGACCTGCGTCCCGCGACGCCTGACGAAGAAGAGGAATTTGAAGAGGCTGACGACCTCGATGACGAGGACGAGGCGGACGAAGACGAGCCGTCCGTTGTCTTCCTGATCGATATCGACGACGAAGAAGACGAAGAGTAAAAAAAACGGGCGCCTCGGCGCCCGTATTCCACTTCAAACAAAACGGGCGCCTCGGCGCCCGTGCTGCTTTCCCGGCTACTTCTTGCCGCCGACGCGCTGCAGGCTCTTGATGCGCAGCGGCGGCAGCCCGGACTTTTCCGCGATCTCGCGGTCCTGCTGCTCGATGATGGCGCGCGCCGGCTCGTCGCCGTCGAGTCCGCCCAGAATCTCACCGGGAACACGGCGGTTGGAGCGGCGCGTGCCGTCTTCATACAGCACGTCGAAAAGCACGAACTCTGTTCGTGCGGTCGGCTTTCTAGCCACGATTCTCTCCTGATCCGCTAATCTCTCGCGAGGACAGCTACACCGCGGCACGCCCTTATGGCAAACGCGGCTGTCGTCCCGCTCAATGGAAAAGGGGCGGCCTCGCGTGGCCGCCCCCTCTTTTTCACTTGGGTTGGGTCAGCGCGGCGCGGGCGCCTGGTTCTGGCCCTGCTGGAGCAGCGGCGTGATGCGGCGCACGGTGACGCGCCGGTTCTGCCGCTCCGGCGCATCGGTCTGCACTTTCAGGAATTGCTCGCCATAACCCTGCGTCACCAGATTCTCGGGCGGAATCTGGTAGCGCTCGGTCAGAATGGCGGCCACCGACTCGGCGCGGCGATCCGACAGGGTCAGGTTCTCCGTGTCGCCGCCGACCGCATCCGTATGTCCCTCGATCAGGAACACCTCGTTCGGATTGCGGCGGATGGCGTCGTTCAGCGCGCGCGCAATTGCGTCGAGTCGCGCGGCGCCGTTGGGATCGACCTCCGCCGAACCGAGGGCAAAGTTGATCGTGTCGACATCGACGCGGCTCATCTTCTCGCGCAGGCGCTGGTTGTAGCGCACTTCATCGAGCGAATAGGCCCGCTCCACACGCTCGACCGGGGGCGCCATGAGCGTTTCCTCGATCACGTTGTAGGGCTGATCTTCCGCCTCGACGATATAGCGCTCGCGCGGAATGCTGAGACGGAACGGCGGCAGTTCGACCGGACGGTAGAAGCCGCCGCGCGGACGATCGAAGTCGTTTTCGATCAGCACGTAGTTGCGACCGTCGCGGGCCCGGCGCTCGCGGCGCAGCAGGTTGCCGTCCGCATCCACGATGGTGACGATGCGGTCGCCATCGGGCTGCAGAATGACAATTTCGCGCCGCCCATTGGGACGTTGCTGCACATCGACATTCCGCGCGCCACGCTGCAGCCGCTGGACTTCGTCGTGACGAATGATGTCACGACCGCCGTCGCGAATGATCAGGCGGTTGTCGTTCTCGCGAATGTAGGTGCGCCCGTCGCGCTCCTCCACACGCCGTTCGCCGTTCTGGACCCGACCAGCCGGCAGCTGCTCGCCGCGCGGGAGCGGCGGAGCGAGGCTTTGCTGGGGAGAGGTCGGCTGCAAAGCATTTGGCTGCGAAGCGTTTGGCTGCAAAGCATTTGGCTGTGTGATGCCCGGCGAGGTCGTGGTGACTGAGGGCGCAGCCGTTGGCGCATTCGGCCGCTGCTGGGGCGTCGGAGCGCCGAGGTCCGGTCGCGTTTGCGTCGCGGAAGGCGGCACAGCGGGCGCAACCGGGCGCTGCCCCGGCGTGGCGTCCGGACCGGCGCCGCCAAGGTCTGGCCGCGATTGTGTCGCCGAAGGCGGCACGGCAGGCGCGGTCGGCCGCAGGGCGGGCGCGCTTTCCGGGCGGGCTTCGGGACGAGCTTCCGGGCGCGCGGCCGGACGTTCCGCCGGGGCGGTTGGTGGCGTCACCGAGCGCGGCGGCTCGGCGCGAGGCGGGGCCTCACGCTGGGGCTGTGGCGCTTCACGGCGCTCGAGGCCCGGAGGCGGGGTTTCGCGACGCTCAAGGCCGGGGGGCGTCTGGGGACGCTCGCGCGGCGGCTCGGCGCGCGGCGGTTCGCGCCGTTCGGGCGCGGCTTGTGGGGCCTCGCGGCGCTCAGGCGCGGCTTGCGGGGCAACCTGCGGGCGCGGAGGTTCGGCACGGGGCGCGGGCGGCGCTTCACGTGGGGCGGGAGGGGCCGCGCGGGGCGGCTCGGCGCGGGGCGGCTCAGCACGCGGCGGCTCGGCGCGGGGAGCGGGCGGGG
>JANXTB010000292.1 GCA_025356415.1 Hyphomicrobiales bacterium | reverse complement strand
CTATCACCACAGAACCCACGCCAGAAGCCCATCCCCAACGCAAAAGTCTGAACTTCACGAACACCGCCCACAGTAAAAAAGCGTACACAGCAAGAACGATAAGCATGGCGGGATCCTCAAGGCTGGTATGCTTTTACTTCTGAGGGCGCTTCCCCTTAGGCGCTGGACATGAAACTATCAAACTCGGCCCAGAAAAATAAGCTTAACTGGATGCTGTTCGAGCAGAATTCGCACCTTGAATTTTCAAGCAAAAAATAGCGACCGAGCTGCAGTCTCGTGCGGCAAAACACCTGATTTTGGTTGACTCCATAAGCAGTACATCCGCGTTCTCGGACTGCGATCATTCGAGCGCCAGGGTAAGATTGTCGGGACCGGCGCGTTCTCGCTGTAAAAAAAATGCGCTCGGAGCCATGCGAATGTTCGTATCGCAATATGACAGCAGCGACCAGAGAGCCGTGCTGTTCGATCGCCGAGATTATATCAATTTCTCATTGCATGATGCGCAGAAGTAATGATCCTCGCATTTCAGATATTCTCCATACTAGTCGCGACGCAAGCCAACCTGATGGGGGCGTCCAGCCGACGCCCCTGATTGCGTAAAAGCATCCAACTGCGAGCCGCAGTGGCTGCATAGCCTGCCAAAAGGGGGCCTCTAACCATGCGACTCGTGGAAATACCCAATAATCTGATACCGCCGGGCGCTGTCATGACTGGGATTAGAACCGCCGATGGCCTGACGTTGCGATGCGCAAAATTCATGCCCTTGGGGGCATGCCATGGCACGGTGATGATTGCCTCCGGTCGGTCAGAATACATCGAGAAATATTTCGAAACCATCGGCGAACTGCTCGCGCGGGGCTTTGGCGTGGTCGCCTTCGACTGGCGCGGGCAAGGTTTGTCGCCGCGCGAACTCAGCGATCGAGCAAAGGGCCACATCAAGGATTTTTCGTTCTTTCAACGTGATCTCGAGGCTGTGCGCACGCAAGTGCTCGAACCGCATTGCCCGAAGCCCTGGTTTGCGCTGGGCCACTCCATGGGCGGCGCTATCCTGCTCGATCAGGCCCATGAAAATAGATCACCTTTCGCACGCATCGTACTGATTGCGCCGATGATCGGCGTGACTAGCCCGGGCCTGCGCAAGCTCGCTGGCTCGCTTACCGCGCTTCTCGAGTTCATCGGACTTGCCGACACATTCGTGCCGGGAAGCGGGCGTAGGCCATTCTTTGCGCGTCCGTTTAAAGGCAACCCTCTCACGAGGGACGAGCGGCGATTCAAAATCATGCGAGACGTTCTTCAGGCAGCTCCAGATCTCTCAATCGGGGGCCCGACCGTTGCTTGGGCGCATGCTGCGCTACGCCTTATGCGCCGTTTTGAGGACGCCGATTTCCCAAGTCAAATCCGCACGCCCGTCTTAATCTTCGTCCCACAACTGGACGTTTTGGCGGATCCGCGAGCAACCGAACGCTTTGCGAGGCGACTAACGAGCGGACGCGTAATACTGCTTAAAACTTCGCGGCACGAAATCTTGCTTGAACAAAATAATGTGCGCGCACATTTCTGGGACGGGTTCGATACCTTCATACCCGGCGCGGAGAACGAAGCCGAGGTGCGGCTCGCGCAACGGGACTAAGTGCGACGCTGCGTTTGCGCAGACGGCAGCCTTTAAACCCGGTTTTCGTGGACATATTGCTCGGTTCCTCGAAACAGCGAAAAAGACGTCTGCAGTGTCAAGAGAAAACATATTCACTTCAGCGCATCACCGACGTATTATTCATGACGTTTCAGCTCTAGGTATTGACGAAAGCTAGCACTATGATACTTAGATTCTGAGTAAATTGTCAGCATTGCGAAGCGACGCTTGTTCGCCAAGACACTTTTTAGCATCAGGTTTCTTCGCCCCAATAGCTGCACCATCGCGAGACATAGGAAATTTTAATGAGTGATCTCGTTTTCGTCGCATTCCCGACAGAGCAGCGGGCCGAAGAAGTTCGCAGGCGCCTCTTGGAGCTTCAGCGCGAATATCTGATAGAGCTCGGCGACGCCGTTGTTGTCGTTAAGTCCGAAGATGGCCAAGTCAAACTAAACCAACTTATTAATCTGACTGCCACGGGCGCAGCATCCGGCACTTTTTGGGGCTCTTTGGTCGGCCTCATTTTCCTGAATCCGCTGCTCGGAGCCGCACTCGGCGCCGCCTCGGGCGCACTCAGCGGCAAGCTTAGCGACTTTGGCATTGACGACGCCTTCATGAAGGAGACCGCCCAAGCGCTCCAGCCAGGAACCGCAGGCCTTTTCGTGCTCATCAAGAGCATGACCGTCGACAAGGTTCTTGCCGATCTCAAGGGAGTTGGTGGAACAGTGATGAAGACGTCCTTCGACGAAACAAAAGACGCTCAATTGAAAGCCGCGCTCGCGGATGTCCCATCCAGCGCTCAATAAGCTGGCATCGCTGAATGGCAAGCGCAAAATCCAACACCGCACTCGGCGTCATTGCGCTGATCATCGCCTTCGCCGCGCTCTCGATAGCCAGCAGTGTGTTCGCACCGTTGGCCTTTTCCGCTTTGTCAATCGCCGTACTCTGGCCCGTTCAGGAACGATTGCAGCGTGTTCTGCCTAGGTTCCTAGCCGTTGCGGCATCAATGACGCTTATCCTGTTTGCTTTTGCCGGAGTCGGATCTCTCATAACTTGGGGCTTCGGACGGGTGGTCCGCGCGATCATGGTGGACCCCGCACGATTTCTGGGCACTTATGACCAGTTGGCCACATGGCTGGATCAGCACGGCATTGTAGTGGCCTCGCTATGGGCCGAGCACTTCAATGTTTCCTGGCTCATCAGGGCGCTGCAGAATGTTGCCTCGCGGCTGAACAGCACCATGGCGTTCTGGATCGTCGTGTTCGTGTATGTCTTGCTGGGCTTGCTTGAATTCGAAGATCTAAAAGACAGGATCGCCTCGATGCCCAATCGGGCATCGGCCCAGATCTTGCGCACGGCAGGCGATGAGACCGCTCGAAAGATTCGACGCTACATGATGGTCCGGAGCCAGGTGAGCGTCATGACGGGCGTGCTGATAGCATGTGTTGCCTATGCGAGTGGACTTTCGCTCTACAGGGAATGGGGCGTCATCGCTTTCGCGTTGAACTTCATCCCCTTTATTGGCCCCCTGATCGCCACCGTGTTGCCGGCGACATTTGCAATGGCGGAACTCGGGTCGTGGCAAGCAGCGGCGCTCGTTTTCGTCGCGATGAACGCCGTTCAGTTCATCGGGGGCAGCTATATGGAGCCTCGCATCTCGGGAAAGGCGCTTTCATTGTCGCCGCTTCTCGTCTTGTTCTCGGTTTTCTTCTGGTCCTATATTTGGGGAATATACGGAGCCTTCCTGGGCGTCCCGATGACGATTGCGATGCTGACTTTTGCGGCGCAGTTCAAATCCACGGCATGGGCCGCCCATCTTCTGGGCGGGGGAAGTTCTGGTGTAGATGCAGAAGCGCTAAACTCGCCGTGTGAATAGACGGTCTCGTCGAAGCGAAACGAACGTCAGCATTCGGTGGGCAAGAAATTGAGTCCGCTGTGGGATTAGTTACCTCTTGTTGCATGCGTCTTGCGGAACTCACTCGCGCTCCGGCGGCCCTCTGCAAGAACCCCACTCGTCGGGTCCCAGTGTCACGATCACTGGCAATGGACCAAACCGCACGGGCGTCCTGACGGATATATCCGCAGGAACAGTCAATGCTTTCCCCGTCCAATCGGGCTATAGGTAAGCAGCTTCTCGGGGCCCCGAACCGGGTTGCGCCGATGTGCCCATTTCGAATAAGGCATCGCGATGACGCCTCCGATCAGCGCGTAAGCGAGGATTGTCGGTGCGGCTTTCAATGCTTCGGGCGAAAGCTCCGCAACGTAGAGCGCCAGCCCGATATTGCGGGCGACGCTTGCAATTGCGAGCCCCGCACGCTGCCCATGCGTCGGCCCACCCAGCAGGTGCCCGCCAGCGAGCGCTGCAATTGCCATCAGGGCGACGGCCGCCGCCGCCATCCACCCGATCGTCAAATCGGAGCGCAAGTTTTCAACAAAGACGAGTGCAAGGGCAACGCCGATCAGCAAAGTAAGCAACATAAAATCCGCTATCTTTGTGATCATTCCGCGATGGCAATCGACGAAGGAGGGCGCCAGGCGCTGGATGCCTGCGCCAAGAACGAGGGGGGCGACTGTCATTTTCGAGATCTGAAACGCGACATCAAGTGGCGCGACCGAAGTCATTCGAACTTCGAGGAGGTGCCGAAAGATCATAATGACGAATGGTGTAAAGACTACGGCTACAAGCGCCATGACAAACTGGATCGCCGCTACATATTCGGTATCCGCGCCAGCGACCATGGACCTGCGGGTACTAACAGGCGCGGCCGGCGCCGCCGCAAGAATCGCAAGTCCAGCAGCAACATCTGGCGGCAGGTGCAGGAACGTCACAAGAGCGAAAGCCGCTGCTGGAACAAAAACGAGAACGGCCAACGCAGCGCGCAACAGTGCACTTGGATCTGCGGCTAGACGAACGACGGCCGCGGGGGAGAAACGTATGCCTACCACAAGCATTTGCAAAAGAACGGTCAGACTCGTGAATGCGAAGACGATTTGCATCATTGCAGATGTCCAATTCAGATTCCGTGTGTCTCGCGTCCAGAACGCTCCTTGTCGAGACGCACTCTTGCTGCCGCGAGCGCCTCATTCAAGGACGCTCCGAGTTCCGGCGTCTCGCGAAAGATGTTTTCCACGCCGATCGCATCCGTTGTCTTGGTCCGCTCAAGCTGTCCAGCAAGATGTTCGTTCACCCCGACCAGCATGAGCGCGCCCCCTTGGGCTTGAAGCTTGCCGGCATAGCCTTTCATGCATTTCAAGACAGTGCTGCCTATGTCTTCATGATCCTTCAATACAAGAATGACGATGGGACGTGAAGCATTAGCGGTATATGGAAGTCCATCGGCAAATGCTTGTGCTGTGGCGAAGAAAAGAGACCCGCGCACCCTAAGGATGATGATGTCTTCGCTCACAAGTTCGCGAGGCGCAGGACGCTCTACCGGAAAGCCGCCTGCGACTGGAAGAAGCTGCAGCAAGTCGACTTTCCTTGATGTTCGCGTAACATAAAGCAACATCGAAATAGCCACGCCCAGAATGATCGCATATTGCAGCGGCAATGTGAGCGTCGCGCCGAGCGTAACAAGCATGGCTACACGCTGAGGGCGCCCCGTGTTCCACACGTGCTTGATCTGCGAGGGCTGCAGATTCTGAAAGCCGACCACAAAAAGCAGGCCGCCAAGTCCAGCCATCGGGACCCGCATCACGAGACCAGCCATGGCGAACACGATCAGCACGACAGACAGTCCGGCGTAAATGTTGGACCAGCGCGACTGGGCGCCAGCCTGCACGTTGACCGCGGTTCCTGACATGGATCCGCCGCTTGGAATGGCCGTGAAAATAGAAGCGGCGAGATTGGCGGCGCCCTGGCCAATAAAATCCTGCGACGGATTGCCGAATTCGCCGTCAGGATTTGGATAGCTCTGCCCAACCCCGGCGCCCTGGACGAGGCCGATGATCGCGATGGCCGTGGCTGGTAGGAGCAATTCAGGCACGACCGCAAAATCGGGCAGCATGGGCCGTGGCAGGCTCCTTGTGACTTCGGCGATGTGGCCAACGAGCCTGACGGACTCAGGCTGCCAAAACGAGACCAGTGCGGTCACGCATGCGAGCGCAATGATCAGCGCGAACTTCCTGAGAGGCGTTTTGCCGGCGCCGAGGATCAGGCCAATGGTCATCAGGCCTACCAAGGTTGTCTGAACGTCGACTTGTCGCCAATTTGCAATCGTGTCTGCGAGCCTGATGAGGTGACCGGAGTGCGGACTGGCGTAGCCCGTCAGGTTCGGAACCGCGCCGATGATAATCAGTGCTGCGATGCCAGTGATGAAGCCGGTCATCACCGAATGAGAGACGAACCGTATAAGACTTCCGAATTTCAGCAGGCCGAAAGCGAGCTGGATGACGCCGATCATAAGCACCAGCGCGACAAGGGCCCTGATCTTCAGGTCGCCATCGTAGGCCTCCAGGGCGTCGCCGGCGGCGAGGGACAACGCCCCGGTCGTTGAAACATTCATGAACACGGAACCCGTGAATATCGCGCCCACCGGCATTGCGATCATCAGGGCATACAGGCCAGCGACTGGATTGACTGCGACGAGAAGCGCGTTCGCCATGCCTTGCGGGACATTAACAATTGCGAATGTCGCCCCGGCGATCAAATCCGGGACAACGTGTTTTCGGTCGGGCTTCAGCGATGGGAGCGAGTTCAGCAACATAGTCCCCTATGATCCAGTCGGACGCACCTGCCTTGCGGATGAGAACATCCGCCGGCAGGGGCGCAGCCGGGCTTTTTTGAAGAACGCAGGCTTACTCGGGGACGCTATCCCCCATGTCCGCGGTCTCCAGGGTCTTGTGCGATTCAAGGTGCACGGCGTCTTGCTTCGTGCCGGGCATGATTTCGAATGTCGGATCGAAATCATCCATCATGCCGCCAAGCCGCTTGAGGACGCTGATGTCGCCGGCCACTTTCGCCACGCCTGACGCAATCAGCTCTTCGGGCGTCTTCGCTCCCATCATGGCAAGTTCGAGATCCGAGCGCGCGATGGTCAAGGTGAGGTCTGCTTGTGAGTGCTGGAAACCCTTAATGTTCGTTAGCGTCGCATTCCGAAGTTCGACTGCGTACATTTCCCCATTGTCGGGTGTTACGAGATTGATCGTAAACTGGTCATGTTCGGCTTTTCTGCTGTCGAGCCGAACGCCGAGGAAATTAAGGAAAAGGTCTGTGGGCATTGCACGGACGACGTCGGCACTGGAACTCTTCATCGCGGCTACAGTGGGCGCGCCGGATCTCAGCTCGTATGCGCCCGCGAGAAATGAATTCCTCAGCCCTGGGTTTTCCTGCTGATATCCGATCTGCTCGAAGGAATCCGCAAGGAGGTCTTTCGCCTCGTTGTTGGTGGGCTCGGCGTAAACCAGCTTGTTGAGGATTTCGACTGCAAGCATGTAATCGCCCGTTTCAAAGAGAGATCTGGCCTCAGCGAGAATCTTTGAGGCGCCACCCATCATGCGGACGTAAAGAGGCGCGGATTGCTCCGGCGAGGGTGGAATCAGCGTGGCTGGATTGCAGTCCCAATAGCCGAGGTATCTCTGCACCACGCCGCGTACATTGTGCTGCAAAGAGCCATGATAGCCACGAAGATGCCATTCCTTCTGCAGGCTTTCGGGCAGTTCGAAGACATTGTGGATACGATTGATGGTGACGCCATTGTTTGCAAGGTGCAGGACCTGATTATGAAGGTTGGCGTACAGGTCTCGCTGCGCGCTCAAGACTTCCTGAATGCGCTTGTTTCCCCACCGTGGCCAGTGGTGCGCGGCGAACATGACTTCCGCCTCCGGGCCGAACTTGTAGAGCGCATTGTTGATATACTGCGACCAGCGCAGAGCGTCGCGGACCGGCGCGCCTCGAAGCGTGTAGATGTTGTGCATTCCGTGGCTGATGTTTTCCGCCATCCAGAGCGCCTTGTACTCCGGAAGGTAAGTGTTCATCTCCGAGGGCGCTTCAGTGTCGGGGGTGTTCTGGAAAATCATCCTCACACCGTCGACGTCGAATTCCTCGTAATCCAACGCAACGATGCGGGTTGGCGGAATGAGTGTGACGGAGCCTCGCGACGTCGCTTGCCCAAGGCCTTGCGACACATATCCATAAGGGCTCACGGGTAGGTGCAACCCGTATTGATAGTTGGCTCGCCGATTCATTGCGTTTCCAGCATAGACATTCTCGGCAATCGTATTTGCCATGAAACCAACCGGGGCGATGATCTCGACCCGCCCCGATTTCACATCGGCCTCATCGACGACGCCCTTCACGCCACCCCAATGATCGACATGGTTGTGGGAGTAGACGACCGCCGTGACTGGCAGGTCGCCGCCGACATGCTTGCGAAAAAGCGCCAGCGCGGCCCGAGCGGTTTCGGCGGACACCAGGACATCGAACAGGATCCAGCCGGACTTTCCGCGGACGAACGACATTTGCGAGAGGTCTAGCCCGCGCACCTGGTAAATGCCCCGCGTGACCTCGTAGAGCCCGTAGTTCTGATTGAGTTTGGCCTGCCGAACGAGTGAGGGGTGGATGCTGTCGAACGACTCAGCCTCGTCAAGGAAAGAAAACCGGCTCATGTCCCACGCGTTGTGGCCAGCGTCGGCCTTGATCTGCATGCTGTCCATGCGAGCAATCAAACCGCGCTGGTTCTCGTCAAGGTCACGCGTGTCTGAAAAGGGGAGCTCCCGCCGAGCCTGCTCAAATACCGCGGCGGTATGAGCGGTCGGCGACTTTCCTTTCGGATGGAAGTGCGGCTGAGCTGCGGATTGTTTTTTTTCATTAGACATAAGTCGCCCCATCAATTTGAGAATGTGGCCTAAACTAGCTGACTCTATTGGATGTTGGCTTTGCGACATGTCAATGAAGGATGGCCTTGGAGGGTGCAATGACAATCAAGTTTGCGCATCATGCGATGAGAAATTGATATGATCTCCGTTCGATACATTAAGCTCGTCAAAGCGCTTTCGAAACACCGACACTTCGGCAGAGCGGCGAGGGAGCTTGGGATTTCGCAACCGGCATTGAGCCGGTCGTTGATGCAGCTTGAGCTTGATCTTGGCGTTTCTGTCTTCGATCGAACAACGATCCGCCCGACCGAATTCGGAAAAGTCCTTCTTCGGCATTCTTCGCGCGTCTTGGCCGCCCTTGCTGACCTTCAGCAGGAGATTTCATCACTCAAGGGATTGACCAGCGGCGAGTTCACCGTCGCAATTGGCCCCTATCCTGCAGCCATTTCAGGTCAGAAAGCGGTCGCGCTGCTGGCAAAGCTGCACCCCAGCTTATCGATCGAAGTTCGCGTCACTGATTGGGTCGAGGCTGTCGAAGCTGTCATCGCCGAGAAGGTTGATCTCGCCCTCGCCGATCATTCGGAGGCTGACGAGAACCCCGATCTGGATGTTATCCATGTGCGCCAGGAAGCCTTAAGTGTTTTCTGCAGAAGGGGGCATCCACTGGCCGAAAAATCGATCGTAAACTTCGAGGACTTGTTTCTGTATCCTTGGGTCGGACCGATCATTCCGCTACGCGGCGACCTGAAGCCCTCTGCGGCAATGCCGTGCGGTACGCTCGACGCACCACGCCAGCAGTTCAAGCCAAGGATCGTGGTCCCAACGTTCGAGGCTATGATGGAAGTTGCGCTCAACAGCGACGCGCTGGCCGCGGGAGCGCCGTCGCAAATCGCTGAACAGGTCGCGTCAGGGGCTTTGACAACGCTTCTGCAATTTCCCTACGCCGGCCTGAGTTACGGGTTCATTTGTAAGCGTGGACGCGCTCTCACGCCTGCAGCGAAGTCGTTCATGGATCTCGTCATGTGTATCGAGGCTGGCGACTCCACTAGTGAGAATACGCCGTTACCGTCGTCTGCTGCTCAAGCAAAATCGCTGTCCACCAGTTTCAGTCTGGAATTATAAGCGCTGGATTGACCCCACAATTTAGAACGCCACGTTTTTGGACTTCGCTCAAAGTGTCCGCGTGTGTTGAAGTCATGATGGCCGCAATGAGCAAAAAGGCGCGGACGTCTGACCCGCCTCTGAGATTTTCCTCCACTGACCCGGCCTGCGTAAGAACGGCGCGTCAGTATTCAGACGCCAGAAAAGTACAAAGTTCTCAACTGGTTTGCAAAGTAGCGGTTTACGACCCGAGTCCAAGCCAAGTAGGAACCCGACGCCCTAGACACGTTTAGCGTTTGGAACCGCATCCTGTCCGATCGCTCGCGCTCACGCAGATCACGCCGAACCCTCGCAACGCCCGCACACATTCCAAGAAGCAGATCGCTCAGATAGCCGCCAGCATCCAGGCGTTTGGTTTCACCGTTCCTGTGCTGGTCAACGAGTGCCATGTCCTTCTGGCCGGGCACGGCCGCCTTGAGACTGCGCGGATGCCCGGTCTCGATGAAGTCCCGGCGATCGTCAGCACCGGGCTCTCCCCCGCGCAGCAGCACGCTCTGATGCTCGCCGACAACAAGATCGCCGCCAACGCCGGCTGGGATAGGGAGCGGCTCGCGGCGGAAATACCGGAGCTCGCCTCGCTGCTAGTAGGAGGACCTCGACATCTCGCTCGCCGGCTTCGATCCCGCGGAAATCGACGCGCTGGTCGCCGACTTCGAGGACAGCGCCGATCCCGACGACGACCTCGGCCCCGGCCTGATCGATCAGCCGGCGGTCAGCTGATCCGCTATGAACGCGCCGTCCTCCAGGCGCAGCCCTGATGGCCGTGCAACTGGGTGGTTTTCACTGATGGCCACGCTCGCCCCGTTACTGCTGAGGCCGCGCGCGTTGCTGGGCGGGCCGCGCCCTTTGCTGCTGGGGTTGGGCCTGAGGCCGCGCGCCTTGCTTCGGCGGACGGGCTCTTTGCTGCTGTGGGCGGGCCTGAGGCCGTGCGCGATGCTGATCGGGCCGTACTCGCGGCTGCTGGGGCCGCGCCTGAGGCCGCGCGGCATGCTGCGGCGGACGAGCCACCTGCCGCTGTGGCCGAGCATTGGGACTGGCTTGAGGTCTTCCATTTTGAGGGCGTTGGATGTTGCCTGCTCGATCCGAAGCGCCCGGACGCCCGGCTGCAGGACGTTCAGGCCGACTGGGTTGGCCCGCGGCGGGGCGATCCGGGCGGGTGACGCCCGGACGAGCTTCGGGCGCGTTTGGCCTCAGATTTGGCCTTTCTGGCCTCGCGCCAGGGCGATCCGGCCTGAGGTTCGGACGCTCAGGTCGGACCCCTGGGCGATCAGGCCTCCATGCCGCCGGCGGGCGGCCAGCGCCCGGGCGATCCGGGCGTGGGTTCCAGTTCGATGGCGGTGCGTGCCACACAGGCGGACTGATCCAAACCTGGTTCCAGCGGCGGTCATTCCAGCCCCAGCGGTTATTCCAGGCAGAACCAACAATGACGCCGGTTGCGAACACAGCAGCAACCGGCAAGAAGGTCTCGAAAACTATCGAAGAATCGTACCTCGGCACATAGATCCGCTCGGGATTGGCCGGCGCGATGTAGATAACTCTCGAACCGCCGCTCTCCTGAACTGTCACGACCTGTTCCGGAGTGGATTTGAGATTGCCAAGGCTTTCAGCTTTCGCGCGCAACATCTGTATGGCTGCGGTCACGTCCGCTGGCTGAAGCGAAAAGGCCATTCCAAGCGATTGACTCCAGTCGAGGTGATCGGCGAGGAGATTAATCTCATCGGGAAATCGCATCAGCGCTAGAACCGACCCGTCCCACGGCATCAAATCAACCGCCGAGAAATCACCCCTTGAAACCGCAGCCGGATTCGCATCGAGCCACCGGTCAGCCCCGACGACCTGCACAGGGAACGTACTCGCCGTGAGCATCAAGGCCAGCAACGGATCTGGATATAACGCGATCGGCCCGAGCAGATACGACAGATCTTCCATCGTGTAGGCGGCAGACGCTCGCTCTGCCCCCGAGGGGGCCTGCGTGCGTGTTTCCGGGACCGCCATCGGCGCCTGCAGGGCGCTATCCGGGGTGGACGGCTCTTGCGCCAGTGCAGTGGGAGAACCGCAGCCAAACGCCACGATGCTCGCAAACAATAGCCCGCTTGCCTTCCTCGAATTCGATGTGGTCGAGGATGAAGCCTTAGCCATTATCAATCTCCAGACCGAGGCAACCCTCGCATTGAGTAAAGCTGCGGAAATTAATCGTCATCTTTCTTTCGGCTTTGGCGTTAAATCCGGGATTTCACCTGGTATGTAATCAGGCAGCTTGGAAGCCGGGAAGATTGCAAGCATGGCGACAAGCGACATGAGCAGCAGACCGATCTTCAAGGCCCGCAACCTGGACTCGGAATTGACGCGCACGGCTTCGGCAACCTGTTCCGGCGATGCGTTCGTCCTCGCCAGCGTCTCCTGCAGCCGGTCGTTGCTGACGAAGTTGATGCTGTCGAGATTGACCTGCGCCTGCAGCTCCGGCGTGAGTTTGGGCGACGATGCGATGGCGCTCAGCATGAATGCGCTGAGCAAGCCGACCAGAAGCGCACCGGAAACTGCTGTGCCGACTGCGGCCGCCAGATTATTAGTGGTGCCGCGCAATGAACCGACGTCACCAGCAAGTTCCTTGGGAGAAGCGGTAACGAGAACGTTGAAAAGGAGCGTGACGAGCGCGCCCTGCCCGATGCCGAAAAAGACAAGACCGATCAATACGGGCCCGGCGCTCCAGTCATTCCGAACGACGAATGCAAGCCACAGCAGCGCGACCGTACAGAGCGAGAAGCCATAGCGCCCGATCTGCCGCGGCGTGAAGCGCGTATAGAATCGCACGATAAGCATCGCCGCGAAAAACACAGTCAGATTGAATGGCATCATCGCGATAGCAGTCGCGATCGGCGAACGTCCCTGTACGATCTGTATATACAGCGGCACTGAAAAGTTCAGCATCGCCTCTAGCGAGACGACAGCGAACATGGAATAGACCGCCGCGCGCTCTTGCGGCGATTCGATGACTTCGAGCGCAAGCAGGGGCGTCTTGCCGCTGGCCTGACGTCGGCGTGTCCAGGCGAGAAATGACTGACCCAGCACAAACCCCGCTACGATGAGGATAGGCGCCGGCGACAGACCGAAGATGTCGAAGGGCGCTCCAGGCGTTGCAGCGCCGAGGCCCCAGCGATTTAGATTATTGAACCCGAAGCTGATCAGAATGATCGCGGATGCAGCGAGCGCCACGCCGACCAGATCAATCTGCACCTCGGGACGGCCCTCGTCCGCCTTGAGCCGGAAGCTGAGGAAAAACGCAATCGCAGACACGACGATCAGAATCCCGAAGGCGGGTCGCCAGCCGATGTATGTGCCCAATACGCCGCCGATGACAAACGCTAGCACGCCGGCTGCCGCGCGCGCCGAGCCGAGCGCGCCCAGAGCGGTGGCCTGCTGCTTGCCGCGGTAGTTTTCGGCTATCAGCGCAACGAGCGAAGGAACCAACGCCGCGCCCGCAGCGCCGCTGAGCCCTTGAGCGGTAATCATCATCGATGCATTCGCGCTGATTGTCATGAGCACCTGTGCGCAACCGAAAAGCACAACGACGGTCCGAAACACCTTCAAAGCG
The DNA here is from genome assembly GCA_025356415.1 of Hyphomicrobiales bacterium. Taxonomy (GTDB): domain Bacteria; phylum Pseudomonadota; class Alphaproteobacteria; order Rhizobiales; family Beijerinckiaceae; genus Terripilifer. The sequence goes on along the minus strand of JANXTB010000292.1, from coordinate 6,222 downwards.
CCGAACCTTTGATTGAGCTTCGCGCCTAGCATGACGAAACCAGCAACAAGCATCGAATAAGTGACGATCCCCGTCGCCACGGTCGTCGGCGGCACATTGAAACTCTGCACCATCCCGCCTAACGCGACGGGCAGAGATGCGACGTTGAATGACATGATCATCTGACCGAGTGCGATCGCGATCATCGGCGCCCAGGATTCATTTACTTCCGCAGCTGCGTGATCTCTCGCTATGCTGGTCATGTCGTCTCCCTTTCGAGGGCTTATTTCCTCTGCAACGGCATTGCAGGGCCTCATTCGTTCGAAGACAGGCTTAGGATTCGGCCCTGGTCAGACGGCTTGCGAAACGAACAGATCCATTCCGAGGCGATGCGAGAGGTATTTTGCGACGAGTTGCCCCTTGACGCTGTTTCCCGCAGCATCGAGCGGAGGCGCGAACGTTCCGAGGCCGCCCTTTCCGGGAGAAACCGTCACGATACCGCCGCCGATTCCGCTCTTCCCAGGCAGCCCTATGTCATAGAGCCAATCACCCGAGGTCTCATAAAGACCGGCAGTGGTCATCACAGCGAGTGCGTAATGGCAGATTTCAGGAGCGACCACACGTTCCTTCGTAATCGGGTTGACGCCGCCGTCAGCAAGCGTTGCGCCCATGACGGCGAGGTCCCGCGCGCTCACATTCAGGGAACATTGTCTCGTATAGAGATCGACAGCCTCCATCGGGTCACAATAAATTCTGCCTACGCTGAGGAGGAATTGCGCAATCGACCGATTGCGGAAGTTCGTTTCCAACGCGGATTGCAAGACCTCTTCGTTCATCGGAAGCGTTCGCCCTGCAAATTTCGAAAGCCCTTCGTGAATGAACTTCCACTTGGCGCTCGCATCTGCTCCTGGCACGAGGCTTGTTGTCGCGATCGCGCCGGCGTTCACCATGGGATTGGTGCGACCGTCGGCGGTTCGTTCAATCCCGGCAACGGAATTGAAGGCAAACCCGGTAGCGTTCGCGCCTAATTTAGCGCGGGCTTCCTCGAAACCGATTTGCTGACACACAAGCGCGAAGATGAAAGGCTTTGACACGCTCATGATGGAGAATTCGTGCTCCGTATTCCCCGCGGAGTAGACGCTCCCCTTGGCGCTTACAACGCAGATGCCGAACAGATCGCGATCAACCTGGGCTAGCGCAGGATAGACTTGGGAGTTGAGGCCATCGGAATTCTCCCTGAAGCGATCATATGCTTCATGGACAATCCGATGAACAATATCTGGGGTCGGCAAAGATCCGGTAGATACATGATCGAAAGGTACGCTTGAGCCAGCTTCATCAAGTTGCGCCATCACCGGCCCTTCCGTATTCCGTTCCACTGAGGCGGGATCCAGCATCCGCCGCAACGCAAGCTTCGCGCTTACGCGCTACCTCGGCCAACTTATAGTTTAGGAGCTTGTCGAACTATCGCGGCGCCAGCTGCATTTCGCCCCTCCCTTATTATAAACTCAGATTTTCACGCCTTAATACGACGCGCAAGGATCAACTCAATGTAAAAAACGCAATAGACTCTAATAGCTTTGGGCCGCCTGCAACTAGCGCACCGTGGGCTTCCAACAGCTGCGCGCCGAGCCACCGGTGCGCAGATGCACCGGATAATGGCGAGACATTCATCATCGAGAACGCGGCACTTGTACGGAGGCAAAACCGTTATCGAGTTGGCCCTGGCTGGACCACCGTGCCTTTCACGCCTCCGCGGTCTGCGAGATCATGGCCTCAGCAGGATGTTCGACGCCTGCATCTGTCCTGCGATGGGGATAGAAATCATGCGGCTTCCGTCAGATCCGATGACAAACTGCTGAGCACGCGGACAAGCCCGTCCAAAATGCTTGTTTTTCCGCAACTAATGTCAGCCTTAAAGGTCGCCGATTGGGAGTTCGCGCTCCTCGAGCTGCGTCACAAGATGTACGCCAGCAGCCGATTCTGTGTGACATTGAGGCTAGCAGTTCAGGACGTCGGAACGACCAGCGGTTCAGAACGTTTTGCGGAACGAACCCGCGTTGCTCTCTGTCCAGCAGAACGAAATTTGAAAATTAGAAGTTCACATTATTAGCAGGGTCGCAGAAAAAGCGACGGGTGGTATCTGTTTTTTCGGTTTCCTGAAACTGTCGGAAAATGGAGCAAAAGATGACCTCCGTGAGTCGCCGTACACTCTTCATGTCCCTTTTGCCCCGCGCTGCAGTCGCTATTGCTGGACTGGGATCGGCCCGCTGGATTGTCGAGCCGGAAATGGCAAGTGCGATGCCGATAAGCATTGGGACGGGATCCCAACTCAGGCCAGATAGCATGGTTGAAGATGCGCAGGTTGTCGTCGTCGGCCGCCCTCGTCATCGACGTTATCGTCGGAGGCACGTTTGCTGGTGGAGCAGAGGGCGTCGCGTCTGCGCTTGGCGATAAGCGCCTCGACGGCAACGCAAACAATTGTGCTTTGAAGCGGCGGCCATCCAGGTGATGCTAGACCATGGCGATCAACTTCGGCGAAAAATACCAGCATCTTATCCATCGTCGCGGTTGCAACTGCGTCCAACCTGACGCGCGCACATTTCCAGATGAGCCTTTGGTTGACGGTTCGAGGCGCGGGTTTCTGGCGAGCGTCGCGGGCGGGTCGCTCGTGTTGATGACAGACGCTTATACGTCGAGGAGCGTCAGCGCCGATTCAACCGATCCCGCGATCTTGCCGACGCAGTTGATCGCGAAGGTGAACGGCGCGATCGACTCCGACACAGCGCGACTTGTCGAGATATTCAAAGACTTGCATCAGCACCCGGAGCTTGCTTTCACCGAAACCCGCACAGCCGGCGTGGTCACAAAGAACCTTCGAGAACTGGGCTTTGAGGTTACAGAGAGAATCGCAAAGACCGGAGTTGTTGGCGTCCTGAAGAACGGGCCCGGCCCGACCGCTTGGCTTCGCGCGGATATGGATTGCAATGCCGTGCGCGAGACCACCGGCCTCCCATGGGCGGCCACACAACCGCAACGTCTGGCCGACGGCTCCGAGGTCGATGTCATGCACGCATGTGGTCATGACGCGCACGTGACCTGGATGCTCGGTGTCGCCAAGGCAATGATCAACCTCAAGGACGAGTGGTCCGGGACGCTGGTCGTCTATGCCCAGCCGGCCGAAGAAATCGGGTTAGGCGCCAGGGCAATGGCTGAAGACGGCCTTTGGGAACGTGGGTTCCCCAAGCCCGATTACGCCTTCAGCTATCACGCGGTTCCAGGGCCGATCGGCTTCGTCGCCAATTCCCCGGGCGTTCGCATGGCCGGCACCGACCAACTCGACGTCACGTTCAAAGGCGTTGGCGGTCATGGCTCCGCGCCCGAGCTGACGATCGATCCGGTCGTGATGGCCGCGCAAGCGGTGCTCAACTATCAGACCATCATCAGCCGCAATATCGACCCGCAAGCTTCTGCAGTTGTGTCTGTCGGATCGATCGTGGCCGGACGCGACAACAACGTGATTCCGGAGACCGCGACTCTGAAGTTGAACCTGCGCTGGTTCGACGAGGCTGTTCGCGACAAGATGATCCGTCGCATTGACGAGATCAGCCGCGGCGTTGCGATCGGCGCAGGCGTCGAGGAAAAGGAGATGCCGACTCGCGTGATGAAGGGATATGCGGGCCCGCTCGTCAATGACGCGGCGCTCGTCGATCGCGTGAACCCGTCTCTGAAGGCCTTGCTGGGCGCGGACAAAGTGATTGCAGACTTTCCGGCCGTCATGGGATCGGAAGATTTTCAGGAGGCTTTCAGGCCGCTCGGCAAGATCCCGTACAGTTTCGCGCTGATCGGCGTTGCGCCGCTCGAAATGTTTCGGAAGGCGCGCGCTGCCGGGCGGTCTTTCCCTTATGCAAACCACAACCCGGACTTTTTTGTCGACCTTGACGCGATTCCTGTCGGCGCGAGAGTGGGGACGACAATGGTGCTGAGCATATTGGCGAAGGGCGCTTGAGTTGAGACCAAGCCGGCCTGCCCAATCCTGTCGAATCGTGGGGCGCCTCAAGTCATTCAGGGCAGGCAACATCTGTAACGAAACGGCCGGTGTGGAAGTTTGCCTTGGTGGGGCATCCGTCGATTCGACGACGCAACCGTATAATGATGATCAGCCAAATACTGCGGTCAAAGGGCTGTTCTGAAACGCTTGACTATATGATTCTTTTTTTAACGCTGCGACACATCTCACAATTCGAAGCGCACGAAAAAAAATTAGCCGCAGGACTACAGCAAGAGCTTCGATGCATTGTTCGTGAACTCATTCATTTGGTTTCAGGGACGCGCGAGCACCGAGACTTTCGAATCTGGATTTGGCCTGCGGTTCATCTACTTGGGATCCCATTACAAGGTGCGCCGGCTGTCACCGAGGCTCAGGGTAGGACCGCTTCCCCAGCTGATGGTGTTATCGAAAGCGTCCCAGCGCGACGACGGGGCGGCGGTCGTTCCCGATCGGATGAACAAAGCGGCCGTGGCGAAAGTCGCCGCGAGCCTGGTCGGCAAGAAACTAATGCGCGAAGTTCGGGCGAAGCCCGGCGTCCCGGTGTGGCGGAACGCCGACGACGGCCGTGCGCTGAGCCTGGTGCTTCTGCGCGCCGGACGCGACGCCCTCGGCGTCGACGAGGCTCCCGCTGACGGCGTCTGTAAGAGCGTTCCTGATGCAAAATCGCCGGAGCCAATTCAGCAAGACCCGCCGGTCAGCCCTGCGCCCCGATCCGGCGGCAAGCAGGCGCTGCTCGTTTCGATTCTCTCCGGGCCGTCCGGAGCCACGCTCACCGAACTGATGGCGGCCACAGGCTGGCTGGCGCATACGACGCGCGCTGCGCTGACCGGGCTGCGGCAACGGGGTTACGTGATTGGGCGAACGAGGCGACCTTATCATCCCACGACTTGGCGGATCGCCGCCCCGCCGATTAGCGGAAGGGGGTCGGCACCCGGCCGCGCGGCGCATCCGGACCAGGTCTGACCCGTGCTGCGCAGGCCCCAACGAACCCGCCTTGGCGCGGTTGCCAGGTCGCCGGCTGACGCGACTGTCGGCCTCACCGACGAGATTGCGCAATTGCGCGATCTCGATCTCGCCGCCCTGCTCGTCCGCTGGCGCAACCACGTCGGCGGCGAGCCGCCGGCGCACCTGCCCAAATTCCTGCTCATGCGCATGCTCGCGTTCCGCCTGCAGGAGGATGCCTACGGCGGCCTGCCTGAATCCGCCAAGCGGGCTCTGGACCGTTTGAGCGGACCAGATGGACAGAGGTCCCCCGAACCGATCCCTCCGGTTTCGGCATCAGCCGGATTGCGGCCAGGGACGCTGCTCACGCGGGAGTGGCAAGGAGAACTGCATCGGGTGATGGTTCTTGAGGACGGCTTCGCCTGGAATGGCGCGACCCTCAAGTCCTTGTCGGAGGTTGCGCGCGCCATCACCGGCACGCGATGGAGCGGTCCGAAGTTCTTCGGACTGGCGGCTGCAAAGACCGCATCGGCATCGAGCGCGGCTGATCGCCCTTCACGCGTCGCCATGATCGCGCGCGAGGGACGACGCCGCGCTCGCGACACCGATGCTCCGCCGCCGGCCGAATACGTCTCCACGGCCCCTGCGCGGGCCGCAGGAGACATGTCGTGAAGCGCCGGCCGTCCGCCCCCGACCAAAGACAAAAGCTCCGCTGCGCCATCTACACGCGCGTCTCGACCGACGCCGGTCTCGAACAGGACTTCAACTCGCTCGACGCCCAGCGCGAAGCCGGCGAGGCCTACATCAAGAGCCAGTCGCACGAGAGCTGGTCGTTGATCAGGGATTGCTTCGACGATGGCAGCTATTCCGGGGGCAGCCTCGACCGCCCTGCCCTGGCCCGCTTGCTGACAGCGGTTCGGGAGAAGCGCGTCGATGTGATCGTCGTCTACAAGGTCGATCGCCTCACCCGGTCGCTCGCCGACTTCGCCAAGCTGGTGGAGCTGTTCGATGCGGTCGGTGTCTCGTTCGTCTCCATCACCCAGGCCTTCAACACGACCACCAGCATGGGCCGGCTGACGCTGAACGTTCTGCTGTCCTTCGCCCAGTTTGTGTTCAGACCGGAGACATGGGTAACGGGTGTTCGGGGACATCGGTAACAGGTTGAGCATCGCCCGCCGGGTCGCGGAAGTCGAGGCGGGCGATGTGTTGGTGGCGGTAGTACACGTCGAAGACGCCGTCCTGTTCGCTCC